>NZ_ABJL02000007.1:0-359664 GCF_000172175.1 Bacteroides intestinalis DSM 17393
TTCAGGATGACAGAGCGAAATGATAGTGATTCTTACTTTTGACACATTTACATTTGCAGTATTAAATATCACAACAAAATATAAGTGTATATTTGAAAAGTAGAGTTGCAGTGAACTAACTTTGACACTAGTCTTAAATGACTATAGGCTGAATCAGACTGCAACTCTCTTAATAGGAGAACCTAGCCAGTTAGAATTGTAGGCTCACGACCTAATAAATGTATTAGCTGTTTCTCCTTCATGTTTAATACTGTAAATACAAAGTTATGAATTATTCTCATTTTGTAGGTCTTGATGTAGGAAAAAAAACTTTCGATGCATCATTAATGTCCGCAGACGAAAAAGAGTTGTCTCACAAGTCTTTTGATAACGCTCCAACTGGGATCCAATCTTTATTGGATTGGATAGCTGGTTATCATCTCTCTTTATCCAAACTCTTGTTCTGTGCTGAAAACATGGGAAGTTATGTCACAGAGTTATCTGTTTCCAGTGTCTCCATGGGATTTTCCCTGGCTTTGGTTTGCCCGTTGACCATCAAGAAGTCCATAGGCTTGCAACGAGGCAAAAATGACCGCATTGACGCCAAAAGAATAGCGAACTATGCGGTATTACACTATCGAAAACTGGAGTTATACAAATTGCCTGACAAAGACTTGGTGAGACTGCGGGGATGGATTATTATACGTGACAATTTAGTCAAGCAAAAAGTATCAAGCATAAAGTTATTGGAAACATTCTCCCGGATGGCTAAGTTGGCTGATGTGACAGAATCTATTTCTTTTTTGGAAGAGCAGCTCAAGTCGATAAAAGAAAGAATCCTGGAGGTGGAAGAGGATATGGAGCAACTAATAGCCGCCAGTACATCGCTTTACACAAACTACTTGCTATTAAGAAGTATAAAAGGAATAGGAATTATCAATGCCATTGTATTACTGTGTGTTACTGACAATTTTCAAAGATTTGACAACCCGAGGAAATTTGCCTGCTATTGTGGGGTCGCCCCATTTGAACATACTTCAGGTATTTCCATACGGGGAAAAACGCAGACTTCTTCATTGGCTAACAAAGAAGTAAAAGTATACCTTACCCGGGCAGCTATTACTGCCATCTCTTGGGATCCGCAGATGAAAGCATACTATAAAAGGAAAATAGCAGAGGGGAAACATAAAGCAGCTGTAATCAATGCTGTAAGAGCCAAAATCATAGCAAGGTCTTTTGCTGTGATACGAAGGCAGACTCCATTTGTAACATTAGCCGTATAATAAAAAGGTCCTTAACTTCGAAAATATCTTAGGTTTAGGAAGTAGCTATACACTTCCGAAGAGTAGTTATGTCTATATACAAACTTACCCAAGGATACGTTAATGTTCGTAAACTTGGGTAAGATTTTATAGATATTGTTTGGAGAGGACTTAGAATTCAACCTCATTATTATTATCTTTGGGCTGAGAAACATCTTATACATAATGAAAAAGCCGAATTTAAACCTGAAGCGAGCGTCTTTGCTGACCTCATCACTCCTGTGCAGCGCCCTCCTGATAGCCGTCCCCCTGCGCAAAGAACTGAATGAAGGATGGAAGTTCAAGCAAGCCAGACTAAGCAACTGGTATCCCGCCACCGTGCCCGGAGTGGTGCACACCGACCTGATGGACAACAAAATCATCGAAGACCCTTTCTTCCGCCTCAACGAGCGAGGCATGCAATGGATTGACAAAGAAGACTGGATATACCAGACCACCTTCCAACTCACCCCCGAAATGATGGGAAGGGAGAACATCGACCTCATCTTCAAAGGACTGGATACGTATGCCGACGTATACCTGAACGAGAAGAAGATACTGGAAGCCAACAACATGTTCCGCGAATGGAAAACCAGCATCAAGCCCGACCTGAAACCCGGTGAGAACGTACTGAAAATCTATTTCCACTCCCCCATCAAAGTGGATATTCCCAAGTGGGACGCCCTGCCTTACCAGTATGAAGCCGGCAACGACCAGTCCGAGAACGGCGGAGTATTCAATAAGAAAGTCAGCGTATTCGCCCGCAAAGCTGGTTACCACTACGGATGGGACTGGGGCCCCCGCCTCGTCACCTCCGGCATCTGGCGGCCTGTATATGTGGAAGCCTGGGATAATGCCCGAATCAACGATGTCTTCATCCGCCAGCCGGAAGTCAGCAAAAGCCGTGCATCCCTCATCGGAGAAGTGGAGATACTGGCAGACAAGGAGATAGACCAGGCAAACGTCACCATCACCGAAGCCGCTTCCGGCAGAGTACTGGCGGGGCAAACCGTTTCCCTGCAGAAAGGCATCAACAAGATTTCCCTACCCTTCTCCATCAAGAGCCCGAAACTATGGTGGAGCAACGGACTGGGCGAACCACATCTGTACAGTTTCCGCACAGACCTCACCGTCAATAATCAGACATCCGATGCCTGGACAGAAGAAGTGGGCCTGCGCTCACTCAAAATCATCAACCGCCCGGACAAAGATGGAAAAACCTTCTACGTAGAACTGAACGGCATCCCCGTATTTGCCAAAGGTGCCAACTATATCCCGCAGGATAACTTCCTGCCGCGCGTCACACCAGAGCAATACGAAAAGACCATCCTCGACGCCGCCAACGCCAACATGAACATGCTCCGCATCTGGGGCGGCGGCACCTACGAAAGCGACCTTTTCTACCAACTTTGCGACCGCTACGGCATCCTCGTCTGGCAGGACTTCATGTTTGCGTGCAGCCTCTATCCCGCCGAAGGGGAGCTTCTGGAAAACATCCGTCAAGAAGCCATCGACAACGTGAAGCGGCTCCGCAACCATGCCTGCATCGCCCTTTGGTGCGGCAACAACGAATGTAACGATGCCTGGTTCAACTGGGGCTGGCAGAAGCGGTATAAAGCGCAGAACCCCGAATACGAACAGAAAATCTGGAAACAGTTCAACGACCAGTACAACGTCACACTCCCTCAGGTGGTAGAAGAGTATGCTCCCGAAAGCTTCTATTGGCCTTCTTCCCCCTTCGCCCGCTATGATGGCGGCAGCGACGACCGCAACGGCGACCGCCACTACTGGGAAGTATGGCACGGCAAGAAGCCGATTGAAATGTATAATAAGGAGAGAAGCCGTTTCTTTAGCGAATACGGTTTCCAGTCCTTCCCCGAATTTGAATCGGTGAAACGCTATGCACCGCGTCAAGAGGATTGGGACATCTATTCGGAAGTCATGATGTCGCATCAGCGGGGAGGTATGCATGCCAACGAGTTGATTGAAACCTATCTGCTGAACGAATACCGCAAGCCCAGAAACTTCGAAGCATTTCTTTATATGAACCATGTGTTGCAAGGCGACGCCATCAAAACCGCCATCGAAGCGCACCGCCGGGATATGCCTTACTGTATGGGAACGCTCTTCTGGCAGCATAACGATTGCTGGCCCGTGGCTTCCTGGGCAAGCCGCGACTATTACGGTCGCTGGAAAGCGCAGCATTACTTCGCCCGCAAAGCCTACCGGGACATCCTTGTATCTCCCATAGCCGACGAAGACGGGCAGTTGAAGGTTCAGATTGTTTCCGACCGCCACAAGGTTTGCAACGGTAGGCTTGAGGTAAAAGTCATGAAGCTGACGGGGGAAGTTCTCAACAGCTACAACCGGAATGTGAAAGTAGATGCCAATAGCAGCAAGGCGCTTTTCTCCGTCCCACTGGATGAAGCCCTGAAAGGAGCACGCAAAGAAGACGTCTTCATCCATGCCGTCCTCTTGACGGATAAAGGGAATAGCAACTATACCAACAACTACTTCCTGGTGAAGCAAAAAGAGGTGAACTATCCCAAGGCCCAACTTGCAACCAGTGTACAGCCCATTGAAGGAGGTTTTGAGGTAACACTTAGCAGTGATAACTTCGCCCGTGCCGTCTTCATTGCTACCGGAGACGTAAACAGCTCGTTCAGCGACAACTATTTCGATATACTTCCCGGAAGTTCAGTTAAGGTGGAAGTCTACACAGACTTACCGCTGGCGACATTTGAAAAACAATTGAAGGTGGTATCTCTGAGCGATGAATACTAAGACACGCAAATGAGTAGTTGGATTTGATTCATAACCCTACAGAAATGAATTAAAGATTGCTAATGGGCTTTTTATTAATCCACTGATAATCAACAAATAGCATTTACCGACTGTTTACTACAAAATGTAAAAGCATTTACCGCCGTATGTAATGGCTTTTACCCCTTATTGTAACGACCTTTACCGCGGCATGTAACGGTCTTTACCGCGGTATGTAAATGGAGTTACCGTGTGGAGTGAACAAAGTTACCATTTGGGGTAGCTGCGCTATATCACAGAGCGTTAGGTTGAAAACTATATTTTGCCTTATTGTTTTTATCCTTTTGCCAGTAACAAAACGGTATGTCTCGCAATTGAAAAACAAGGTTTTGCCTATGGCATAACATCATTTTCTTTAAAGCAAAAGGGGAAAAGGAAAGGGGCAATGGGGGATTAGTAACGGAGAATTGCCCTCTTTATACACGCATATCGTAAAAAAGATTGCCACTGTTTACTGACTTTTCGAAGAAGAAAGGGCTAAATATCCTCTATTTACTTGAGAAAAAGGGATATTTGCACATAAACTGGCAAGATGCACATAAAGCATTCACAATAGCTGATAATAAATAAGTTACAGAGTAATCCATGCACTTCAAGGCATGTTTCGGGGTGTAGGCAGAAGATTTCATACATCTGCCTACACCCTTTTACATCTCCGATATCTAATTGACAATCAATAGAAAGCAGACATTGGTGTAGGATGTAGGCAAAGTATGACAAAAAACGTATTTAGAATTGATAGTTATAACCTGTCATTTATCAAAAGACAATTCATACCTATCGCGTCTCTTTCAAAGCTGCATCCAAATCGATACCCAAAGCTTTGGCTACACCTGTGCCATAGGCCGGGTCTGCCTTGTAGCAGTTGCGAACGTGGCGCTGCTTGATGAAGAGTTCGGCATCCCCCATGGCGCGGGCAGTGTTTTCAAACAACAGTTGTTGCTCGTCCGCAGGCATCAGTCGGAACAAATCGCCCGGCTGGCTGTAGTAATCATCATCATATTCACGCTCGTTGTAGTTATAGACGTCGCCATGAACCTTCAAAGGCGGTTCTTTCTTCTCGGGAGAATCCTGCCATTCGCCATAACTGTTCGGTTCATAACTTTTGGCTGAACCATAGTTACCATCTACGCGCATGGCACCGTCGCGATGGTAGGCATGGAACGGACAACGGGGCTTGTTCACCGGAATTTGTTCTGAGTTTACACCCAAGCGATAACGTTGGGCATCGCCATAAGAGAAGAGGCGGCCTTGCAGCATCTTGTCGGGAGAGAAGCCGATACCTTCTACAATATTCTGGGGGTTGAAGGCAGCTTGTTCCACTTCAGCGAAGTAGTTTTCGGGATTACGGTTCAGTTCCAGGATACCTACATCCTGCAATGGAAAATCTTTATGCGGCCAAACCTTCGTCAGGTCGAATGGATTGATGCGGTAATGATCCGCTTCTTCCTCGGTCATTAATTGAATCTGGAACTTCCACTTCGGGAAATCGCCTTTCTCAATGCTCTCGTACAAATCCCGCTGATGTGATTCGCGGTCTTTGGCAATGATGGCTTCGGCTTCCTGGTCGGTCAGGTTTTTAATGCCTTGCAGGGTGCGCAGGTGGAACTTCACCCAGATGCGTTTGTTATCGGCATTGATGAAGCTATAGGTATGACTACCGAAACCGTGCATGTGGCGATAGGAATAAGGAATGCCACGGGGGCTCATGGTGATGGTCACTTGATGGAGAGATTCGGGCAGAAGGGTCCAGAAGTCCCAGTTATTGTTCGGACTGCGCATATTGGTGCGCGGGTCGCGCTTGACGGCGTGGTTCAAGTCGGGAAATTTCAACGGGTCACGCAGGAAGAATACGGGGGTATTATTTCCTACCAGGTCCCAGTTGCCTTCTTCGGTATAGAACTTCATTGCAAAACCACGGATGTCACGCTCGGCATCGGCAGCCCCGCGCTCACCGGCCACGGTAGAGAAACGGACAAAGCACTCCGTCTGCTTGCCTACTTCGCTGAAGATGGCGGCACGGGTGTACTTCGTAATGTCATGTGTCACGGTAAACGTGCCGTATGCACCGGAGCCTTTGGCATGCATACGTCTTTCGGGAATCACTTCACGGTCAAAGTGGGCGAGTTTCTCAAGAAACCAGGGGTCTTGCATCATGACCGGACCACGTTGTCCGGCTGTCTGGGTGTTCTGATTGTCGGCGATTGGTCGACCATTAGCAGCGGTTAGTTTTTTCTCTTCCATGGGATTTTGTTTAATGAATGAATTATTATGTAACAAAAGTAGTTCTTCTTAGGTTTACCTCCAACCGACAAAATCTATACACTGATAGACAAAATCTATGTATCTCACAAATATAGGTAATTCCTTGGGAATTCGTACCTTTGCAATCCCTAAAAGAATGGTATGAAACATCTATTTTATCTTTTAATAACCTTCTGGTTCATCCCCCTCGCAGCACAACAAAGCCAGACTGCCCGCCACATGGAAAATCTCGGTTTCGTAAACATTGCCGAAGCGGACAGCACCATTGCCATCGACCTGATGTATACACGTGCCGATAACTTCACCGGACGGGTGTTATACGAAGATTTGCACGAGGCCTATCTGCACCCCGACGCCCTGAAAGGACTGCTACGGGCACAGCAGGAATTAAAGAAGCGGCATCCCCGCTACCGCCTGATTGTTTACGACGCCGCCCGCCCCATGAGCGTACAGCAAAAGATGTGGAACGTGGTGAAAGGCACTTCCAAATATATCTACGTCTCCAACCCGGCACGTGGCGGCGGACTGCATAACTACGGTCTGGCAGTAGACATCAGCATACTGGATGAAGCGGGAGTCCCTCTGCCGATGGGCACGAAAGTAGACCATCTGGGTCCCGAAGCCCATATCACGAACGAAGCCGCCCTGGTGCAAAGCGGAAAAATGACGAAACAGGAACAAGAGAACCGCCAACTGTTGCGCACCATTATGCGTGCCGCAGGTTTCCGCACTCTGTCCAGTGAATGGTGGCACTTCAACTGGTGCAGCCGCCAGGAAGCCAAACAAAAATACAGGGTTATACCGTAAAAATCCCCTATATTCCTTATATTTGTGCAGAGAAACCAGGTAAAAACTCATACCGGAACAACTATGAAACAAGCTCTCAAACTTATACTCTCCACCCTGTTCGGGGCATGCATCGGCTTCGGGGCAGTGATGCTTTGCATTACATTCTTTACGGAAACCACACTCAGTGAATTCTTTGGCAACATGGGGAATGTACAGCTAAGCAGATTATTGCTCTCCTGTATCCTGTCGTTGGTATGCCTCATACTTGCTGTCTTCGTACAAATCATCCTGCACGAAGGCGGACATCTGATTTTCGGGCTTGCTACCGGCTACCGGTTCGTCTCTTTCCGTGTGGGCAGCCTTACCCTGATAAAAGAAGGTGGAAAGTTCCGCTTCAAACGCTTCTCCATCTCCGGCACAGGCGGCCAATGCCTGCTTTCCCCACCGGATAAGCCTTACGAACAAATGCCTTACTTCTGGTACAATGCAGGCGGGGTACTGATGAATCTGTTGACGGGAATCATCGCACTTATTCTTTGGATTTCGTACCCTGAATTGCCGTTACCCCTGCATCTATTCCTCCTATTTTCCTTTATCTGCGGTTTCTTCCTGGCGCTGATGAACGGCATCCCATTGAAAATGTCGGGCATCACGAATGATGCCTACAACCTGATATTGATGCACCGCGACCTGAATACCCGGAAGTACCTGGCCCTTCAATTAGCCGTCAACGCTGAAGTTCAGAAAGGCATGAGACTGAAAGATATGCCGGACGAATGGTTCCCGAACGATGAAGTGACAGACTATAAGAATATCATGCAAGTTGCCGTAAAATTACTCTATATCTCGCGCTATGTCGACCGGAAAGAGTTCAAGACAGCGCAGGTCCTTTTCAGCGAGATAGAACAACACAAAGAAGAAATTGTAGGATTATACGTAAAAGAAATCGAATGCGAACTCTTGTTCCTCGAACTGATAGGCGAACGAAGACAAGAAGAAGTGGAGCGACTTTATACAGACAGGACAAAGAGATACATCCAGCGATACAAGACCATGATGTCCTCCAAACAACGCCTGCTGTGTGCACTTGCCTTGTATTGGGAGAACCGGCCGGAGCGTGCGAAGGAGATTTATGAGAAGGTAGTCCGTAAGCGGGACAAGTATCTGCTGCAAGGTGAAGTCAACTCTGATTTGGATATCATGGAGACGATACTTCGGGAAGCACAAATACAGGTTTAAGTGAAGCCATTATTATTTTCTTTGCATTATTACTTTATAATAATTATCTTTGCATAATCATCATAAAGTAAAGAAGCCATGCCAATCATCCGAAACCCTTTCATTATAAACGGATACATATCCCCCGCCTATTTCTGTGACAGGAAAGCGGAGAGCGAGATACTTATCCGCCAAATGACCAATGGTAATAATATCGCGTTAATCTCAACGCGAAGAATGGGTAAGACAGGATTGATACGTCATTGCTTCCAGAGTAAAGAAATTCAAAAGGCATATTACACATTCTTTATTGACATATATGCAACTAAATCTCTGCGTGAGTTTGTGTTTGCCCTTAGTAAAGAAATTATTGAGTCATTAAAATCCTCGGGCAAGAAAGCGATACAGACTTTCTGGGAAACGATGAAGTCGCTGCAAGCCAGTCTGACATTCGACTTTAATGGTAACCCTTCATTCAATTTAGGCTTGGGAGACATCCAGTCTCCGGATGCTACATTGGATGAAATATTTCATTATCTGGAACAGGCCAACAAGCCCTGTATCGTAGCCATTGACGAATTCCAGCAAATTACCAATTATGCAGAAGACAATGTAGAAGCTATCCTGCGTACTTATGTGCAACATTGCAACAATGCCCATTTCATCTTTGCCGGAAGCCAGAGGCACATTATGGGTAATATATTCCTGACAGCATCACGTCCCTTTTATCAGAGCGTATCGATGATGCATCTGGAAAGCATCCCTTTAGAAGAATACATCAAATTTGCTCAGAAACATTTCAAAGAAGCAAATAAGACTATATCCAAAGAAGCCATCGAACACATATACAAATATTTCGATGGTATAACCTGGTACATGCAGAAAGTACTGCATACCCTGTATGACATGACACCTGTCAATCAGGTTGCCGATATTTCGATGGTAGAGGAAGCCATCTGTCAAATCATAGGCTCGTTTCAATATACCTACTCCGAGACCCTTTTCCGGATGCCCGAGAAACAAAAAGAACTGCTCATTGCTATTACCAAAGAAGGGAAAGCAAGTGCCATTACCTCCGGTGCATTCATCAAGAAATATAGATTGCCATCTTCCAGCTCTGTACAATCGGCATTAAAAGGACTGTTGGAAAAGGATTTTGTCACACAAGAGGCGGGAGCTTATCAGATTTACGACCGTTTCTTCGGATTATGGCTTCAAAGAAACTACTAAACGATAAGGTTTATGAAACTGAATGACGAAACCCTTCGTTTTATACACGAACACTGCAAGGATGATGTACGCAACCTGGCTCTGCAAGCGCCGAAATATCCCGGTGTGGATATGCCTGTCGCACTGACACAGATAGCAGGCAGACAGGCGGCGGCAGAGAAAATACCATCCTGGTATGCAGAAGAAGGCATTCTATATCCCCGCCACTTGTCCTTAGAGCAATGTTCCTCGGAAGCTACGGCACGATACAAAGCATCTATCATTCCGGAGTTTTCCTCCGGCACACTGGCCGACTTAACCGGAGGGTTCGGCATAGACTGTGCTTTTCTTTCTCCGAAATTCCATCATGTCACCTATGTGGAACGGCAGGAGGTTCTTTGCGAAATTGCTTCGCATAACTTTCCGCTACTGGCTCTGAACCATATCCGGATAGAAAACAAAGACGCCATCCGGCATCTGCAAGAAATGTCTTCCGCCGACTGGATATTCATTGACCCCGCCCGTCGAGACGGACATGGCGGTAAGACCGTCGCCATTGCCGACTGTGAACCGAATGTAGCCGAACTGGAATCCCTGCTGCTCGAAAAGGCGCAGCACGTAATGGTGAAACTCTCCCCCATGCTCGACTTGTCTTTGGCTATTCAGGATTTAAAGTACGTACAGGAAGCACATATTGTTTCTGTAAACAATGAATGCAAAGAACTCTTACTCATCTTAGGACACAATACTGTTGCCGCAGAGAATATTCCCATCCATTGCATCAATCTGCAAATGAAGGATGGGAGAAATACAGAGCCAACCGGACAGTTCTTCACTTTCACCCGCGAACAGGAACAATCAAGCTCCAATGAATATACCGATACTTTAGATAAATATCTATATGAGCCCAATGCGTCCATCCTCAAAGCAGGGGCTTTCCGCAATGTAGCCTGTATATATAAGGTGAAGAAACTGCATCCCAACAGTCACCTCTATACTTCCGGTGAACCGATAAAGAACTTCCCCGGAAGAAGCTTCCGGATAACGGGTATATGTACATTGAATAAGAAAGAACTAAAAAGCGTATTAGGAGATCTGAAGAAAGCCAATATCACGGTTCGTAACTTTCCAAGTTCAGTAGCGGAACTCCGTAAACGTATCAAATTGAGCGAAGGCGGAGAAGTTTATCTGTTCGCTACGACCTTGATCAATGAACAGAAAGTTCTGATCCGTTGCGAGAAAATATAAATGCCTTGTAACAGGTATTTTCCTTTTTAATGTAACCTCAGCAAAACAAGATGTAACATCCGGAAGAAATCTGTAACATAGGCTTAACTATCTGAAATACGATTCTTCTTCCAAATCCTCTTTTCTGCCTATTTTTGTAATCGTCATCCACAATGACAAAACAGAAGTCTATTAATAACAATAAAAAGCGCACTAATACCATGAAAAGAAAACTTCAGTTGCTCACCGGAATCGGATGCCTGTGTCTGTGCTTCCTTTCCTGTTCACAACCTCCCTACAAAAACCCGGCACTAAGCCCGGAAGAGCGTGCCAATGATCTGGTAGGCCGACTCACACTGGAAGAGAAAGCCGCCCTGATGCAAAACACATCTCCCGCCATTCCCCGACTGGGCATAAAAGCCTATGACTGGTGGAACGAAGCGCTGCACGGCGTAGGACGCGCCGGACTGGCAACCGTATTCCCGCAAGCCATCGGTATGGGAGCTTCTTTCAACAATGAACTGCTTTACGATGTATTCACCGCAATTTCGGATGAAGCACGCGCCAAGAATACCGAATTCAGCAAAGAAGGCGGATTGAAGCGTTATCAAGGGCTCACCATGTGGACACCTAACATCAACATCTTCCGTGATCCGCGTTGGGGACGGGGGCAAGAAACTTACGGAGAAGACCCTTACCTCACCAGCCAGATGGGTATGGCAGTGGTACGCGGTCTGCAAGGTCCTGAGGGGGAAAAATATGACAAGTTGCATGCCTGCGCCAAGCACTATGCCGTACATTCCGGTCCGGAATGGAACCGCCATAGTTTCAATGCCGAAAACATCGACCCGCGTGATCTTTGGGAAACCTATCTGCCTGCTTTTAAAGACCTGGTTCAAAAAGCGCATGTGAAAGAAGTGATGTGTGCCTACAACCGTTTTGAAGGTGAACCCTGTTGCGGAAGCAACCGCCTACTAATGCACATTCTGCGTGACGAATGGGGATATAAAGAAATCGTAGTATCGGATTGCTGGGCAATCAGCGACTTCTACAACAAAGGTGCCCATGAAACCGATCCCGACAAACAACACGCTTCCGCCAAGGCCGTACTCTCCGGAACAGATATAGAATGCGGAGATAGCTACGGATCACTGCCCGAAGCTGTGAAGGAAGGGTTGATTGACGAGAAACAGATAGACATCTCTCTGAAGCGCCTGATGAAAGCCCGCTTTGAGTTGGGCGAGATGGACGAACCTTCGCAAGTGTCCTGGGCACAGATTCCTTACAGCGTGGTAGATAGTAAAGAACATCGTGAACTGGCACTCCGCATGGCACGCGAGAGCCTTGTATTGTTGCAAAACAATCAGAGTTTACTGCCTTTAAATAAAAACCTGAAAGTGGCCGTGGTAGGACCTAATGCCAATGACTCCGTAATGCAATGGGGCAACTACAATGGTTTCCCCTCACATACCATCACTCTATTGGAGGGTATCCGCGAATATCTGCCCGAATCACAGATCATCTATGAACCCGGATGCGACCTGACCTCCGATGTTACTTTGCAAAGCGTATTCCAGCAATGTAGCATGGATGGCAAACAAGGTTTCAGTGCCAAATACTGGAATAATACGAAACAGGAAGGAACACCGGATGCAACCAATCACATCAGCACCCCCTTCCACTTCATCACCACCGGTGCCACGACCTTTGCAGCCGGCATCAACCTGCAAGATTTCTCTGCCAGCTACGAATCCGTATTCCGCCCCGTCAAGAGTGAAGACATCGCCTTCCGCTTCCAGACTCAAGGGATAACGAAACTCTCCATTAACGGTAAGGAAGTGGCTGCAGGCATGAACTTCAAGAACAATGCAAAAGTCTACACCCTCCAGGCAGAAGCTGGAAAGGAATATCATATCAAGATTGATTTTACTTTCCGCAACCGTGATGCCGCACTCGATTTTGACATGGGGCGTGAAGTCCCCGTTGATCTGAAGCAAACAGTAAACAAGGTAAAAGAGGCGGATGTCATCATCTTTGCCGGAGGTATATCCCCGGCAGTGGAAGGTGAGGAAATGCATGTCAACATTCCCGGCTTCAAGGGAGGTGACCGCGAAACCATCGAACTTCCATCTATCCAAAGCCGTTTGCTTGCCGAATTGAAGAAAGCAGGAAAGAAGATCGTATTCGTCAACTTCTCCGGTTCCGCTATCGCTCTGACTCCCGAATCGAAAACATGCGATGCTATCCTGCAAGCATGGTATCCCGGTCAAGCCGGTGGTACGGCTATCGCCAATGTCCTCTTCGGAGATTATAACCCGGCAGGACGTCTTCCAGTCACTTTCTATAAGAGTACGAGCCAACTGCCCGGCTTTGAAGATTATTCCATGAAGGAACGCACGTACCGGTACATGACAGAAGCTCCGCTCTTCCCCTTCGGGCATGGTTTGAGTTATACCACATTCCGTTACGGAGACGCTTCATTGAATACACAGGAAGTAAAAGATGGAGAACAAACCATCCTGACCATCCCCGTGAGCAATGTAGGTGAATACGACGGGGAAGAAGTGGTACAGGTGTATCTGCGTCGTCCGGGCGACAAAGAAGGTCCGTCGCACGCACTCCGTGCCTTTAAGCGTGCGAACATCGCCAAAGGGGCAACCAGCAATGTGACCGTATCATTAAGCAAAGAAGATTTCGAATGGTTTGATACGGAAACCAATACAATGCGCCCGATAGAAGGTGATTATGAAATACTTTATGGTGGTACGTCGGAGCTGAAACAGTTGAAGGCGATACCAGTCATTGTTAAATGATAATTTAACTGCGTAATCTTGAAAATCATATAATATAAAACGTTCCTTTATGAAGAACTTATTTTACCTCCTCCTTTGCCTCATCGCCGGGACATCGTGCAGCCAGGCAGACCCGACAAAGCCCTGGGATAAAGGTGCCTTTGAAACACAGAAATACCGGAATCTCCTCGCCGAGATGGGCTACAAACAGGCAGATATTGATGCCAAGCTCAAATCCGTCTTTGACGGTGTATTCTACGGTCCCGACAAAGTATATTTTGAAGTAGGCGACTCTATGGCTTACATCAGTGACATCAAAAACCATGATGTCCGCACCGAAGGTATGTCTTACGGATTAATGATTGCAGTCCAGTTCGACCGTAAAGATATCTTCGACCGCCTTTGGCGATGGGGCACAAAGTACATGCAGCATCAAGACGGTCCGTTGAAAGGATACTTCGCCTGGAGCTGCGAGACAGACGGTACCCGTAACTCCCAAGGCCCCGCCTCCGACGGAGAACTTTACTATGTAACCGCCCTCATCTTCGCCTCCAACCGTTGGGGAAACGACACCGGCATCAACTACCTTGCCGAAGCTCGGAATATCCTGAACTGTTCCATGGAGAAAGATGGTACAGACCGAGTAATGCCTTTTATCAATGTAGAGCATAAGCTCATCACCTTCGTCCCCGACATACGGGGCGGCCTTTTCACCGATCCATCTTACCACGTACCCGCTTTCTATGAAGTATGGGCACGCTGGGCCGATGATGGCAGAGCCGACTTCTGGCGTGAATGTGCCGAATGCAGTCGTGAATACCTGCATAAAAGCATCCACCCCGTAACCGGTCTGAACCCCGATTACAACAACTATGACGGCAGCCTGCTGGGCAATAACCGCATTATTGGTGATGCTTTCCGCTTCGATTCTTGGCGTGTACCGATGAATATTGCTTTAGATTACTCCTGGGCATGTGCCGACAAAGAGTGGCAACAGGAATACGGCAACAAAATCCAGAACTTTCTCTACAGCCAGGGTATTGATACTTTCGTAGACCAGTACAACATAGACGGTACACAGGTAAAAGATACCCTCCGAGCCGGAGAACACAAGGCGTTAAGACACTCTTTAGGCTTAGTAGCCACTTCTGCCGTCGCCTCACTGATGTGCACTCACGAGAAAAGCCGTGAGTTCGTAGACAAGTTGTGGAACGCAAAACACGAGCCGTATGAAGACGGATACTTCGATGCTTACTATGACGGGCTGCTCCGCCTCTTCGCTTTTATGCACCTGAGTGGAAACTACCGCATCATCTTCCCTGAAAAGTAAACTTAGAGCATAACCCTAAAAAAAGAAACAGTAGATTCAGGATTTACATCCTATTCTACTGTTTCTTCACTAATTAACTAATCCTAAAAACATCCTACCATATAATTGCAGAGATTTGGTAAAAAGATAGTTATTTCAGTTGAGGGAAACCATCCCTCCAGATAATCTTTCGTTGTGAAAGGAACCAGGTTCTGCCGAAATCCTCATTGCCCTGATAGAAGAGGTAGGTCTGCCCATCTTTATCTTTGAAGATATGCGGATGACCCGATTCGCAATAGTTCCAGGCCCCCGGATCTCCATTCGCCAGGAAAGGTTTATTCGAAACTTTCCTCCAGTGGATACCATCTGTACTGGTTGCCAGTCCTATCTGCTGCGGACGATTATTATAAGCCCCTGCATAGAACATATATAGCGTACCATTCATCTCTACTACTGAAGGAGCCTCTATACAAGTTTCTTCCCACGGCCATTCGGGAACCAAGATGGCACGGTCACAGGCCTCCGTCCATGTTTCCCGATTGAAATTTGTACCTGCAGGAGCAGTAGCCACACCTACAATCTGTTTCACATAGTCGGGTGTACGGGTAGCATAATAAAGAAAATACTTTCCTTTTGCAAATATGACTTCCGCATCAATGGCCCGTCCACAATTCCAGTCACCCGCTTTAGGGGCAAAAATAGGATTGGTAGCATTACGTGTGAAGTTCACGCCATCCACCGACCATGCATGACAGATCGCATCTTTCTTGTCATTACCATACGTTTGATAGAATAGATGGATCGTATCGTTACGTACCAGTGCACCCGGTGCACACAAGCCCTTAGCCTCATAGTCGGCAGCCGGAGACAAAGAACCGATAGGCTTCCATTGTGTCAGGTCCGTACTCTCTGCTATACCTATTCCCCAACCCGAATTTCCCTTAGGAGGTACAGAATAATACATCAGGTACTTTCCGTGGAATGGAATCACATGCGGATCTTTCGAGAAAGGCCTGCCTGTACGGGTAGTATCGGCAAACAACATCGGAGAGTCCTGATGTTTAGGCAGCACATTGTACTTTATCGCCCAGTATTCCCATTCATTCCGCAACTTCTTCAGTACATCGGGATGCTGGGAAGCAAGATTATTTTTCTCCGTACGGTCTTTCACAATGTCGTAAAGTTCCCATTCCGTACCTGCTTCATCACGTATTGCTTTCCAGTTACCGTAACGGATGGCACGATTGCCCTGATGCTCCCAATACATATATTCATGCAGGGAGGGCACTTTCTCCGTAATGGCGGGGAACAGACTGGTACCTACCAAAGGATGAATTTTATTTCCACCATGATAGGTTTCAGGATATGCAGCGCCTGTCGCTTCCAGAACAGTAGGCATAATATCCGGCAAATAACCCGGAATAGTGCACAAATTGCCATGCCGGTTGCCTAGTTTCTTGTTCCAGGAGAAGATAAGAGGAGTGGATATACCACCTTCGTAGGAACGACATTTGTATTTCCGGAACGGAGTGTTCGAAGTTTGCGCCCAGGCTCTGCCATAGGACGGCATATTATTGCAGGCAGGATTATTAATATCTTCCTGCTTGCCGCCTCCCAATTCCAGATAAGGTTCGGCACAAGCACCATTGTCTGCAAGGAACAGGATTAAGGTATTATCCAGTTGTTTGGTTTTCTTCAGATAATCGATCACCTTACCTACGTTGTAGTCCACACAGTGTACCTGTGCTGCATACACAGCCATGCGATAGGCGGATTCATCCTTTTCTTTCTCTGTCAGTTCATCCCAGGAACGGTTTTCCCATTCGGCGAAACCAACATTCTTATCGATAATACCCATCTTCTGCATCCGGTTGTAACGCTCCTGGCGTATCTTATCCCAACCCTTGGAACGGTAAAGTTTGGTAAACTTCTGAATGTCTTCCTCTTTTGCCTGCAAGGGCCAATGCGGAGCATTGAAAGCCAGATACAGGAAGAATGGTTTGTCATCCTTCTGTTCACCAACAAACTGAAGGGCATGATCGGTGAAAGCATCCGTGGTATAGTAAGGAGATTCAGGTGCAGGCAAATGTTCATTATCCAGCGTCAGACCACGTCCACCTTCCGGACGTAAGTAACTGGCAGCACCTGCCAGAATACCGTAGAAGCGTTCGAAACCTCTTTGCAAAGGCCATTTCTCTTGCCCATGCATACCCAAGTGCCACTTACCTGCCATATAGGTATGATAGCCGTTTTCTTTCAGCACTTCGGCAATGGTGACACAATTACGATTCAGATAACCCTGATAGCCTTCGGAGCCCCAATCATTGATATCCCGTTGCGTTTCTTTCTTAAACGTTCCCGGATCCTCGGACATCTGACCGATACCTGCCTGGTGCTGATAAAGTCCGGTCATCAGACTGGCACGCGCCGGACAAGAACGGGATGTATTATAGAACTGGGTAAAGCGAACCCCTGTAGATGCCAACTTATCGAGATTCGGGGTCATAATCTCACCCCCATAACAACCGATGTCGGAATAGCCCATGTCGTCTACCAGAAAGATAACGACATTTGGCTTCTCTTGCGCCCAACAAAGGGGAGCAATCATTAATGGGGTCAAAGCAATAATACTCTTTCTCATAAAGCCTATATTTTGAAATTATTTTATGATAATCTGCAGTCTTTTTCCTGTAAATGATAACTCATAAGCCTGTTATTGTAAGATTCAGGCGTCTAAAATATAAATTATCACTTGCAATACCAAACATATAATACCCCAAAACCTCTACATTACTCCCCAATAACTCTTTCCCTTATTCCTTTCAACATCTCCCTAAGACTTCATGCAAAAGATGGCATCTTTTACAACAAAACATACCATCTTTTGCATCAGCGGAATAAGGCATAAGAACCAAAGGGTTACGGCTGAAACCTCTGTGCTTCATCCGGTCCGGGCACAGCATATGCAGGGTCAATAGCGCGGATATAAACATCCCCGTCTTTCCCTGTCTTTACTTCCAGAGGAACAATCGTGGTTCCCTGCTCATTAATGGTCTGAGCAGTCTCACTTAAATCGCGATTCTGAATGCCCAATTTGGATACAGGTGCGATATTCCCGTTAAAGAATGCCGTGCACCACCATTGGCCCTTCTTATCCTGGAACGGAGTTCCATGTCCCAGGAAACGGCCGGCAAAACGACGTTCACTGTAAGGACCGGTTATCCGGTCGGCTGTGCAATAATACAGATTATAAGACCCCTTACGGGAATCATCCGTAGACCATGCCGTACCGAAAAGTACATACTTTTTTCCTATCTTCCGTATAGTTGCACCTTCGTGCCCGATGCTGCGGTCGGAAGGATCAATATGTACAGGTTTTGCTGCCAATCCCTGAAAATCAGGTTTCAGAGGGGCAATCTCGGTATTGCTCCACGTCAGATACCAAGTGCCATCATCATCACGAAAAAGAGAAGGATCGTGCTTGTCTCTCATATCATCTCCCATAGGGAAAGCGAAAGAATCATTCTTATCCGCATGATCGGCAATAATAAGATTGGCACCATTGCCTACAGGTTCGGGTGAGGTATGTACAAATACCCATTTGCCATCTACCCGGTACATTTCGGGGGCCCAAAGCAACCAGTTTTTCTTAGATTTATTCTGGAAAGCATCCGGGAATTGCCGGGCCCAGTATCCCTTTTCCAACGAAAAGGGTTCGCCCAGATATTCCCATTCAGCAAGATCCGGGCTACGCCATACGCGAATTTGATAACCGACTATACTTGGTTTCAAACCCATCTTCCGAGAAACATGGTCCAGTCCCAGATTATAGGGATCTCCGGCTTCACAGGTATCTCCATACGTAGGTGTGGTACCAGTCAGATAATAGAAACCATCCTCACACAAGTAAATATACGGATCTCGTATCCACCCTTCTTTCAGATAGACTGCCTGGTTATGCTGCTTCACAGCTTTCCGGATTTCTTTCTTATCCTGGGCTTTCGCAAGAAACGATACACCTATCAAAAGTATGAAGCAAAAGAATAATCGGTTTCTCATCATCAGGGTTTCTTTTTATTGAATGGATGTTACTTTGCAGAAGTTGCTACTGTTCCCGACGGTTTGTTCAGACGAGTCGTTGTAGGAAGCGGAGTTCCGAAATCGGGATAGTCGTTCTCGAGCCATACAAACTTCTGGGCACGTGGTGAACGGGTATCTCCAGCACCTTCAGGATCTACCTGTGTGTCGCGAGCATGATACAGGATATACCATTCCGTACCATCAGGAGAGGGGAAGAAGCTATTGTGTCCTGTACCGTATACACCGTTCTCTGGTGACTGTTTGAATACAGGTTGCTGGGATTTGGACCATGACTTCGGGTCCAACATATCACTGTCAGTGCTCGCCGTCAGCATACCCAGAGCATAATACGGAGTCCATACCCCACTGGCGGAATAAGCTATATGAACATACTTACCTTTAGGACTCAGCAGGGGTTGAGGACCTTCATTTACAAAAATATCGTAAGAAGGATTCCAGCCGTTCTCGTTCTTATGATGTCTTTCCCACTCCAATTCCGGTTTGGAAATCAGAACTCTCTCGGAACCCAGTGTCCAGGGGTTCTCCATACGGGCAATGTAGATACACTGAGTTTCGGTATCCACACGACGGGTTTGCCAACCAGACCATACCATATACAATTCACCTTTATTCTGGAATACAGAACCGTCGATAGCCCAGTTGTTATCCTTGTCCGTACTGATACGGCCTTTCATTACAAACTCTCCATCAAAAGGATCTTTGTTTACATTCTCCAATACATACATCTGGTGATTGTCCGTATTGCCATCATCGGCGGCATAATAGATATACCATTTGCCATCGATATTATGGATTTCAGGTGCCCAAAGATGGCATTTATTAGAAGATTCGGTAGGAATCCAGACAGTCTTCCGGGGAGCATTCTTTACATCGGTAACGTCTGTAGTCTTCCAGAGTACCAGACTATCTTGCACGGTATGCATATAGTAGTAAATACCTTCATGGAACAGAGCCCAGGGATCAGGACCTTTCTGGAACAAAGGGTTCACATACGTAGTTGCCAGAGAATCAACCTCTGCCAATCCGTCTTTCTTCACTTTAGTATTTCCACATGAGGTTACAGAAAGTAATGCTGCGACTCCCAGCATCACAACAAAGCAATTCTTAAATTTCATATTTTATCATATTAGAGTTGTTGACTATTAGTTTTACCAGGCTCTGTATTTAGCCATCGGATTGGTCACATTCCAACGGAAATATTCGTATGCAGTATGAACGGATGCACGCTGAAAAGCAGGCATCTCATAAAGCAACCGTCCACCTTCACCTACCAATTCCACTTTAACCGTCTTCGAACGGTCTATCGCTTTCAGTACTTCAGGAAACACGAAAGTGCGCGTATCACGCTCTTCCACTGCTTTACCACCATCTGCTACGTCGGAATATTCTATCTCCAAAGGAAGTTCATACGTAATGTCGTCCAGAATAAACCGGATAAGATTCATCTTGAAAGGCTTTCCAGCAGGATATTTATAGCTGACTTTAAAGGCCGACTGGATATTATTCTCTTTACTTTCCTGATTATAGAAGGCGAGCATCACCGATGCACCATTCGCCTCATAGTTATAAGGTCCATACCACACTTTGTGTGATACTCCCGGATAGAAAGTTTCAACTACCGGAAAATGGAATAAAGAATAGAACTCCACTTTGCCGGGTAGTAGTCTTACAGCATAATCCGGATCGGAATAAACCACAGCACCTCCCTGTTTATAATCTGCTTTCTTAAAATGTCTGTCCAGGTTCTTTTCTATTGCTGCACGCTTAGCATTATCCTGGGTATCGTAAAACAGGATAATGCCATAAATCACGCTGTCGCAGAATTGATAGGAAACTCCTGAAAAGATGCTTTTACTATAAAAAGGTCGTACAGTACTTTCTGCCATATTCTCATTTTGACCTGCCAATTCTATCTCCGAAGCAGTACTTAGTCGAAAGCCGAAAGGGATGACCTCACGTGCACCGTAATCTTCCAGATCGGGCAAGTTTAGCATCAAATTCTTCTGGTTATTGTAGAGGGTACTCAATAACCCGTACCGCCTCTCGGGAGCACCTTTCAGTTCAACGGTTTGCCCGGTAGCAGCCAAATATTCATCTACTTGTTTCAGACGGGGTTGTTGTGAAAAAGCCTGAATGGCACCAACCCACAATAGCATTGTTACGATATAATATTTCATAGCTTGTTCCTTTTTTATTCTTTTTCCAAACCTTGTGTACGCGCATAACGCTCTATCATCTCTTGCCGTTTTTCCATCGGCCACTGTTCTATGACATCAATATCCCACTCGCCGAAAGCATCCATAAAGCGGTGCATAGGTTCGAGTATGGAAGCCTGATTCCACGGAAGCTGCTGGCGTACACTATGTCCACGATTGGATTGCGGGTTGAAGCATTCCGTAAGCAAACCTCTGTAACGGTATCTCATGTCTCCATTCAGATCCATAATGGAAAGAGTATTGTTTTGAATCAGCTTTGCCATTTCCAGGAAATGCGTATCTCTCGTCATGAGGTATAAGCGATAGTACTGAAAGGAAGAGAAAGCCAGTCCGTTGTCTATTGCAGAGTGTCCGGTAGCAATCAGGGTTTGCCCTACAATACTTACATCCTTTGGGAAATCAGTCAATGTATCGTTAATGGCCATCGGTACGTGATAAGCAAACATAAAGGTTTCCGTATAGCGGGCAGCCTGTATGGCGGCTTCCTTCCACTTGGCATCACTTGTAACGTCATAAAGTGCCAGGAAAGCATAAATAGCCATTTGTCCGGACTCACGGTCTTTTACATTGGGATTGTCAATAACTCCACCTACATAAAGGTAATCATGGTGGATAAAGTCATAACTAAATTCACCTGCTTTCAAGGCTGTATCCAAATAGCGTTTGTCCTGGGTAACCGAGTAGAGTTCAATCAGGAAGCGGATGGTATTAGTAGTTGTATATTTACTGTCATGAGTCGGCTTTCCGGTTCTCCAGTCATAACGGAGATAAAAGCTACCGTCCTTTTCCTGATTCCGTACCAGCCAATCAGCGTACTTTTTGCAATAGGAGAGCCATTCGGGTTTATTAATTCCATGCTTTTTCATTATATTCCATGCACCCATCATGCCTTCCATACCACCGGCAGCAACACGCATATAAGCTTCATAATCACGCCAGGTTGCTTTCCGATCTACATAGGCATCTGCCCAAGGACTTACAAGGCCACTTTCCTGTTGTGAGTTATTCACCCAGAAGTCAACAACTTCCGATGCTTTGCGTACATATTCCTGATTGTCAATTTCCAATCCTTTCCGCAAAAGGAAATAGGCATTTGAAATCTGGAAACCGATAAAGCCCATCTGATAGTTATAAGCACGGGCTATTCCATTAGGCAGATAGATCGAGAAAGGCCAGCCCGGTGCACCATTCAGATTCAACAGGTAAGCATCTAGCACCTCAATACTAGCTTCATAAGCATCTTTCACATCTATTTTATGTACGACAGGGGTATATTTATTCCACGCCTGTTTCCATACTGTTTCCACCAGTTCGGGGAAATCTTTTGTCTGGTTGAAACCGAAAGTCAGGCTATATGTATGTTTCACTCCGGCTTTCACAGGATGACTGCGATAGGCAAAGCCTTTTCTTTTCTGTTCGGGGAGGCGACCTACATAGGTGGTTTCGCCCTCAATTCCCGGGAAGACAAAAAGAATAGAGTGTGAATCGGTTTCTGTGAAACCCAGGCTACCGAATTGCATACGTTCATCCACTATACGGTTTACTCCATTTTCACCATAGAAAGTTTCAGGATCAGCATTCAAGTGCACCATGTCAATAGCTAATCCGGAAGCCTTCTCACGGGCAGATACCAATGGCAAGGGTAAACGGTCTTCGCGGAAATAAAAGTAATTATCGGTGTAGTCACTGGCAAGAGAACCACGTCTAAGGCTCAGGTTGTTCCTGTACCAGATACCCGGAACAAAGAATTCAAAATCTTCAATCTGTGTTTTACGTTGCAGAGTCAATCCGAAATAAGAGTTGAAGTAGTCATCTCCTTTTCCAATCTTTTCAATCGTTACCTCCCTATCCATACGGAAATGATTCTCTGTATCGGGGGCAAACACATCTTTTACATGAAATACGGTTCCATGAGATGACTTTAACTTTGCGATGCAAACCAACGACCCTTTTTCTTCCTTTACAGAAGAATAGTAACCGTTCAGCGTTTCTGCATTCACTTCCAATGTAACTACATAAGGAGCATTTAAACTCAAATAATGGGCGTTACCAGTTTGCAGGATCAGGCGTTTTCCATCTTTGACTACAGACAGGCTGGCATCACCACTTTGCAATGTATATGTTTTTTCTGCTGCCAGGGAAAACTGGATGAACGAGAGGAAACTGATGAGTATAAATAGATATTTCATGTTTCAGATATTATCAGGAATACAATAAATTTAATTTGAAAAGACTCTGCCGGTTTATGCCGGCAGAGCCTTTATATCAAAACATAGTGTTTACTCTACCGGCAGGTTTTCGATCTTCTTAATTGTTGAGAAGAGGAAATATTCGTTCATTCCCTCTAACTCAATAGCTACACGATAGAAAGCATAAGTACGATAGTTGTCGATGAAATTTTCCTTCTTACGATACTCAGACAACGGGATATACACCTGCAATGTCGTATCATCGATGTATTCTACATCACTGCTACGTGTACACTTAATACCACTGTTAACCAAAGAACTTGTGCTTAACCAGATACGAGTTTTTACAATCTTCGGAGCAGCTTTCACCGTGTTGGTCATCTTTTCAATATTGAAAGTAGCAACGATATTACCGTTTTTCAGTTCAGCATTCAAGTTCTTCAACTTGTAGTACGGACGCACTTCAAAGTCTTGTGTAACGTTCGAGTTAAAATGATAGGTAATAGAGTCATAGCCCTTACCTGCACCTAATGATTCAAAATCAGGGAGTTCAAAAGGTAGAGCCTTGTTTACTAATGTCATTTTATACTCTGCATCAAAGAAGAGTTGTTGGTAATGTCCTTCATCGTTGGTACGTATACCCGTACCACCACCGTCGACTTTACCATAGCCTTTTTGAAAAACTCTTAACAGTCCTCTATTTGAGTCAAAAGGAAAATTTTCTCCGTCACATTTCAACTGACCGCTGAAAACATAAGACGGGGCATCGTAATTATCATATTCGCAGGATGTCATAGTAAATCCCAATATGACAAATGTTGCTGCAATTATAGATTTTATTTTCATTGTTTTTAAGCTTTAGTTGATAAATTAATGATTAGGATTCTTTTCAATGTTCGGGTTACCTTCATTCATCGGATATGCATTGTAGTACATTGTGTTATTGAAACTCAAAATAGCATTACTGGCTCTATTCTGAGCTTTCATCTTCCGATAAATCCACTTACCATTTTCGGGTGTACCCGGAGCATAAATCTTATACGGCCACAATACATAGATAGTAGCAGTCTGATTAGCTTGGTCATTGAACCACCACTCATCAGCAACTCTCCAACGCTTCAAGTCTTCATAACGATGATCTTCGAATGCCAACTCTACACGTCTTTCGTTTACAATGCGATTAAATGTCAGTTCATTCTCAGTCAACTTGAACACCTCACCACCTGCACGCTGACGTACGCGGTTGATATAGTCTAATGCTACAGTCTTAGTAGGACGGCCATTGTAGCTGGCTACTCCTAGTTCATTCAAATAGAAAGCAGCTTCAGCAGCATTCAACAAAGCCTCACCAAAACGGAATACTACATAAGGAACAGAACTTGCACCATTTATCTCACTTCCAGCGGCAGTATCAACAAACTTCCTCAATAAGAAACCGGAATGAGAAATATACCAGTTACTACTACCATCATCGCCACGAAGAGGTCCATCTTCTCCAGTCACTTTCTGACCTTCATATGTAAAATCATCAACTTGTCCAATGGTCTGTGCTGCTTTAAATTCATAGCCATCAGCAGTAGGAAGAGCCAGACCTGCCTGAAGATCAACAGAAGTACCTCTGAATGAACTTCCCGGATACAGTACCGTACCAGCCAAACGAGGATCACGTCCTGCAAAAATATCTTCCGGTTTATCGTACAGATTATATTTGCAAGTAGATGTATACACATTCATATCTTCGATCACTTCATCACCTACATAAGCGTCCATCTCTTTCACTTCATGTGTGTTTAGCATTTCATAATCATTCACAAGATTCAAGACAGGATTAACCTGACAACCTGCTTTATTATTCGAAGCACGTACCAATTTGCGCGTAAGGGCACGGGTAGTAAAGTTATTCTTCACATTCACTCCATCATAAGCCTTACAGAAAATCAATTCTGGATTATCTTCCGGTTTAGCAATAAATGCTTCTGCATAGTTAGTTGCTAAATCAGCTTGTTTTTGATAAAGTTGATAACCCATAGCTTCCAGTTCGGCACAAGCATCCAGGCAAGCTTTCAAATAACCTTCTGCCTTACTTCTTTCAATACCCGTAGCACCACTTGACAAATTCAAAGTTTTGGTAGCACTTTTATCATAGTTGTATGCTAAAGTTCCGGCATACAGAGCTGCACGGCACTTCAGGGCCATAGCTGCACCTTTGGTAGCACGAGTCTTAACACGGGCAGTTCCAAAATCTTCTTTTATGGCATCCATTTCACTGATAATAAAGTCATAAATTTCAGATTCCTTATTTCTGGGCACAGCCAATGGCGTCGGATCCTCCATATATTCTGTTACTTCAGTAACCAAAGGCACGCCACCGTATTGAACAACCATCTTAAAATAAGTATAGGCTCTAAAATAACGCGCTTCTGCTTGAAAATACTTCAACTTATCAACGGCAATTGAACCGGCAGATACCGTATTCAAATTACGGATATGAAGATTTAATTCACGGATAAAGGCATAATCATAAAAGTTTCTGTAATCAGTTCCTACATTTCCTGCAAAGTTCCAGTACTGACTATTATTGGACGCTTCATCCCAACGAGTAAGATCATAAGAATCTCCATCGGTACCAAAATCTTGCCAGTACTTCATACGACCATAAAAATTGGCCGCAATACTGTTAAGGCCAGTTTCTGATGTATAGGCCTGATTTTCCGTAAAAGCCATCTTGTCCTCTTGTTCCAACCAACTATCACAAGAAGAGAAAAGCAATAAGCCTAATAATAACGCTATTGATAATCTATTTTTTTTCATGTTACATTCAATTAAAAGGTTACGTTTACTCCAACTGTGTACACTTTGTGTTGCGGATAGTCGAATCCGGTAACAGAAGAGATTTCAGGGTCGAAACCAAAGTCATTCAAGCTATCCCAGCAAAGCAGGTTAGAACCTTCAAAGTAAACTCTAAGCTTTTGTATCAAAGCCTTCTTTGTCCACTTAATCGGCAATGTATAACCTACCACTAAGTTACGCAGACGTAAATAGTTGATTTCCTTTGCATAAAAATCATTCCAGTCTCTGATAGAAGGATTGTTACTGCGAACAGCAGGGAACTTACCACGTTTCCAAGGAGATTTTGTATCGAAGATATCTTCGTGTTGCCAAGAATCTATCACATTGTATACATATCCCATCTGGTCAGTGCCAATACCATACTTCACATGCCAGTCGCCAATAAATGTGTTCATGAAACCACCGGCAAAATCGGCTGCAAAGTCAATGCCCTTATATTCGAAGCCCAAGTTAATACCCATTGAAAGTAAGGGGTTCTTGTTAGCATTACCGCTATCCCAATCATAATCAGTAGCTGCATAACCCAAAGGACGCTTATCATAGTCATCAATCAAGCCATCACCATTAACATCCTTGAAAATCAAGTCACCCGGACGTAAGTTCACGTTGTTAGCACCATCAATGTTCACCGGATAGTTATCAATTTCTTCCTGAGTCTGGAACACACCGATAGTTTCCCACATCCATACGGCACCATTTTTCACATTAGACCAACGGTTAGTCTGTGCCCAACGATATTGATCCCATCCGTTCAAGAAAACTTCACCATAGTTATTTATTGTCTTCTGACGAGCTAAAGTCAGATTAACACCTACAAAATAATTGAAGTCATTAACGCGATCATTCCATCTCACCATACCATCAATACCACTAACCTGATCGGAGTTCAAATTCTGTTTTTGTACACTATAACCTGCCTCATAAGGGTAGATAATGTCAGTTGGGGTAGCAGGGATGCCACTTCTTTTTCTCTTAAAAAAGTCCACTTCCAGTTTCAAGCGATCGTTCAGGAAACCCATATCGAAACCGACATTCATCATAGAAATCTTCATCCAAGAAAGTCCAGTTTGAGGAATTCCTTTGTAAGCAGTGCCTGTAGTATAAGCATCTGGAGCATTCCCCAAAGGATTATTGCTTATGATAGCTCCTCCATTGTTAAATGCATAACCAGGCAAGTAAGCAAAGTCCGGATAACTGCTATTAAAGTTTCTAGCCATGTCATCGCCCATTTCACCATAAGAAGCTCTCAACTTAATGCTGGAAATCCAATCAGCCACCTTAGAGTCTTTGTAAAATTCTTCTTCAGACAGACGCCATGCACCGGAAACTGACGGGAAGAAGCCCCATTGATTACCCGGTAAGAAACGCCAGGAAGCATCATAACGACCGGCAAAATCAATGATATACTTTTCTTTATAAGAATAGCCTGCACGGAAAATGAAACTGGCTGTAGTAATGGTACGTACTGAATTACTTACAGTATTATTAGCATTCGTTGTAATATTTTCTACAAACGGATTTTCTACTGGACTCTGAGCCACAGTCAAATATTTCCGGTCTTCTTTAAAGAATTCAAAACCTGCGACGGCTGTCACATGATGATCCTTGGCAAAAATATGATCGTAATTCAAGGTAAACTGCCCCATCATTTCAACTTTATGATTTCTTACATCTCCACGATAAGTATCAGTTTTTGTAGATGCTACTTTGTACTCCTGTGTGGCAGGGTCATACCTATATTCATTCCAACTCTTCTCATTATCTGTCTGATGAAGAGTTTCGTAATAATAAGACAGCAAACCTTTAGCTGTTAATCCTGGAAGCGGTGTCTTATATTCCAAATTTGCACTAAGCTGAATAGTACGGAAGTCTTTCTGGTGCTTACCAGCATTGTCAATAGTATAAGCAGCCATATTACGAGCACCGTCATGAGTCGGGGTAATATAATTCAGATAATCCGGATTATCGTTAGCATACGGGCGCATAGTCGGAATCAAATTAAAGATAGAATTACGCATCTGGAAGTAATCGTCTCCACCAGGAAGTGCTGGATTGACATTTTGCTCTATTTTACCCAATGTCTGAAAACCTACCTTGAATTTATCGGTCAACTGCATATTAAAGTTAGCCTGTAAGTTCGTACGGTTATAGTTGTATTCTTTGAACACGGCATCCTGATCAATATGTCCTACCGAAATGTAATAATCTGTCTTCTCTGTGCCACCGCTGATATTAGCATTTACATAATACTGAGGAGCAGCATTGCTTACAAAATTATCCTTCCAATCATATCCACGATAATCTTCACCTGTAGCCGGATTATAATATCCTGTCCGCCATTTCTCCAAATCAGCCTTAGCATTAGCAATATTATCAGCTCCAGTCAGGTTTCCATCATTGGCTTGCTTCATGTAGTTACCCCATTTCCATTGGTAAGCATTCAGCAGTTCAGGATACTTTGTCCATCCTTGCCATCCCATGTGAGCATTCAGATTTATCTGAGGCTTCTGTCCTTTTTTACCGGTTTTTGTAGTAATCAAAACCACACCGTTGGCAGCCTTCACACCATAAATAGCAGCAGCACCATCCTTCAGAATAGATACATTCTCAATATCGTGAATATCCAAGGCATTGAATGCTGTCTCATCTTTCATGATACCGTCGATAACATAGAGAGGAGTACCCATGTTACGAATCTCAAGGTTAGTCGAAGTTCCCGGTTGACCAGACTTCTGACGTGCCGTAATACCTGATACTTTACCTACCAAAGCATTGGCAGCCGATGTTGATGTAGAACGGGTCAAATCTTTATTGTTCACCGAACTTACCGCTGCAGCCACTGTAGCTTTCTTCTGAGTGGCATATCCCACTACCACAACTTCGTCAAGCAACTCTGTATCTTCCTTCAGTGTAACATCCAGGTTTCGTTTTCCCTTTACGCTGATCTCCTGCGGTGCATAGCCCACAAAAGAAACTGTCAAAACTGCATTAGTTCCCTTAACAGAAAGTGTAAACTTACCATCGACATCAGTAATCGTTCCGTTGGTAGTTCCTTTCTCCATAATGTTTACTCCAGGCAAAGGTTCACCTGTAACATCTTTCACTATACCTGACACAGCTATATTTTGTGCCTGAAGCATTGCGGAAGACACTAAAACAACTAATAATAAGAAGAAATTCTTCCTTCTATTACCAGCCGAGATTAACTCATTTAAAAAGTGCTTCATAAGTTATTATTTAAAATTAAACATAAATTAGTTTATCTGTATATTATTGAAAACTGAAAAATGAAAACTTATCTGAAAACTTATTATTTTACCTTAACTATGAATATCTTATATCATGCTTGTTTCAATGTTTTTTTTAACGCCCTCCTTTCTTGATCCTTAAAAGTGAATACTCATTTATTTTTATAAACTTTAAATGCTTTTTGTTCTCCTGAAACTAAACACACATTCAAAATATAAAACCCTGAAAACGTTCCATGCATCGGGAATGTGTATTCCTCATCTGTTACCTTCATATCTTCGGTCCATAACCGTCTTCCTGCCAAATCTGTAAGCTCTACCTTTGAAATATCTTCTTTACCTTTATTTACCAGAAAAAGCTGATCCCCTGAAATATATGCCGAAAGTGAATTTCCATCAATCGTTTCGATTCCGGTCTCCGGATCCTGCCCATAATCGGAAGACTGATATTTCGAATATCTATTATTCAATTCCTCTACCTTGGATTTCGGCATAGCTTCTACTTCCTCCAGATCATAAGTACCAAAAGCATCCTTAAAACGAATCATCGGATCCAAGTGAGCAGCAAAGTTCCACGTCAATGCTTCCATAATAGAATTCATTCTTCGACCCGCACCATTGCTTACCCTTACTTGGAAAGCTTCTTGCTGCAAGCCTTCAGGTTGTCCGGGATAAAGTTCCTGTCCCAGATTCATAGACTGTTTCGTATTGTGAGCACTGATACGTGCAACGTGGAGATAATGTTCTTTACCCGTCAACAGATACAGGCGATAGTACACAAATGAGGACCATGCAAAACCTAAATCCGTAGCAGAATGGCCAATAGCTATAATATGCTGTCCGACAATACTTCTGTCTTTAGGCCAATCTGTTCTAGCTGTCTGATCCTTTTCTACCGGTACTTCAAACATATAGCTCCAACTTTCGGTGTATGTAGCAGCTTGTTCTGCAGCAGCCAACCATTTCGGATCTTTTGTAAGGTCATAGATAGCAAGAAAACCATTGATAGCTTGCTGACCGGATTCACTGTCGATAGTCTGCGGATTGTCTACCACACAAGCCACATAGAGATATCTTTCATGAATATTAGCATAAGAAAACTCTGCAGCTTTCAAAGCAGCTGTCTTATAACGTTCATCATTGGTGGCGATATAAAGCTCTACCAGATAACGAACAGCGCAAATAGTCAGAAACTTATTCTGATTACCTGCCGGATGTTTACCACCTACAACACTGAAAGGGTCATATTCCAGATAGTAACTACCATCCGCATTCTGATTAGTCACCAGGAATTCACCAAACTTCTTACAGGCATTCAGCCATGAAGGGATATCTATTCCATTACGTTTGGCATAACACCATGCATTCAGCAATCCGGCCATTCCGTTACAAGCTTGGCGCATAGAAGTCTTTGCCCAGTTGTCCCATGTACCCCATAGTGCAGCATAACGTGTCTTGGGAAGTCCTAAATCTGTCAATCCTTGAGAAGCCCATAAATTCAGTACATTGCTTCCTCTTACCTTATATTCCTCATTACCAGTCTCCACACCTGCACGAAACAATGCATAGCCAGCTGTAGGTTGTGAGCCAACAAAACCGATCTCATAAGTATTCTTATTTAAGGAGAAATCTGTCAGTTTCACACTCCATGGGAATCCGGGACCTTTTATATCCTTATCAACCGAACTGTCCAGATAATAATGATTAACAGTTTCAATCAATCCCCGATAAGCAGAATTCAAGTTAACATCATAAATCTTTGGATTATACAGATTGAAAGCCAGTTTCCAAGCTTCATTTACAGCATTAGCATAGTCGGAAGTTTTATCTATTTTGAAATAGACATTATAAGTATGTTTATCAAATCCTTTTGTTATGGGATGCATACGTCTGCCCATTCCTCCGGTACGCAAGTCAGAACCTGGATAAGTAACTACAGCAGCAAAAGAGTCAGACTTCTTCCAGTTGACAACACCCACGCCACCAAACTGATAATTTTCGTCGACTACTACACCACGTGAATCATTCAGTACAGTTTCACATTTTGAATCTTTATGTACTAAAGTGAAAGTCAATCCACTTTCTTTTTGACGCATCATCACCACCGGAAGGGGAATGCGGTCTTCTCTATAAAGAAAACTCAAATCAGTAGCGACCGGAATGCCTGCAGGAATATTTCCATCTTTCTCAAAGTTACCTTTATACCAAACAGCAGGAATAAAGTATTCGCTATTTGCCAATACATCTTCCGGTGCAAACTGTAAGCCGAAAGAAGAAGAGAAGCCTTCATCATAAGGATTATCTCCCAACTCAACAACTTTCACGTTGCGTTTCAGTTCAAACTCACCGTTTCCCTTCGCTGTATATACGTCATTTATTTCAAAGACGGTGGTGCGAGGAGTGGTAGTCAGGCGTGCCATCAACTCTACTTTATCACCATCCTTTGTATAAGATGTATAAGTCGGGTAGAAAGTATTCATCTTGACGTCAATCAGTAAAGCAGGATTATGCTCTGTACCCGCATTAAATTCTTTGCCATAAGCAGAGAATGTAACACCATACGTGTTATCTTTCTGACGGGTAATATTCAGTGTTACTTCACCGGATGACAAAGTTGCTTCTTGTGAAAAAGCAAAAGAGGTATAAAGTAAGCAACTTAACAGGAAAAGAAGTTTTAGCGTTTTCATAATAGTACTTCGATTACAATGTAACATTCGTTTTGATGGTGCAAATCTAACGTGAAATAATATAAGAGGATATCCCTTGCGTACCAAAAAATTGCTCTAATTTGTCTATTTACAAAATTGCCTCAAACGGCCTCCAGAAAGGGGAAAAGAACAAAAATGCTCTATTCTTCCAAAAAAATGCTATTTCTGTTCAAAGAGGAAAAATTAGAGTTCATATCCACGTATTGTACGTATAGAAATAAATCAAAGATTGCTGATGGACATTTGTTAGTTTTCTGATAATCAGCTAATAGTATTTACCAATGGCTTACTGCAAAATGTAAACGCATTTACTGCCGTATGTAACGGCCTTTACTCCTTATTGTAACACCATTTACCTCGGCATGTAACGAGCTTTACCTCGGTGTGTAAATGGAGTTACCGTGTGGGGTTAACAAAGTTATCATTTGGGATAAATAGAATCTCCATGAAATGAAACAACGATATACTTATCGTTCACCTCACATAAGTAAAAATCGGCTTGCTCTTACAGATTGGTCAAATGCTGTTGTTTTCTGAAAAATTAGCATCATTCCAAAAGGAAAGTTTCGCCTACATTTGCATCGAACTTAAATATATAATATCATGAATATACAACGATTATTAATCTGCATCTGTGTGGTACTAACTGCCGCCATCTCCGCTACTGCTCAAAGCAAAGTATGGAGTACAGAACAAGCCCAGAAATGGGGCAAAGAAAATCCGTGGTATTGCGGAGTAAACTACATTCCCGCCACTGCCATCAACTACACTGCCATGTGGGATAAAACGTCCTTCTCACCCGAAGTGATAGAAAAAGAAATGAAGTTAATGAAGAGTTTAGGTATGAACTGCGCGCGCATAGTGATGCAATATGCGGTATATGAAGAAGATCCCGCATACTTCATACGTACACTCGACCGCTTTCTAAGTATCTGTGATAAGTACGGTGTAAAAGTAATGCCTATTTTCTTTGATGATTGCGCCTTCGGTGTCAATACAGACCCGACAGTAGGAAAACAACCCGAACCGCTGGAAGGCTGGTACGCCTGGGTCTGGTCTCCATCTCCCGGCTACTCAATGGTAGTAGATGAACGGACTCACGGTAAACTGGAAAAGTATGTAAAAGAAGTAATGAACCACTTCAAGAATGACCCGCGTATCTTTGTATGGGACTTATACAACGAGCCTACCAATACCACCATGCCGGAAAGAAGCTGGCCACTCCTCCGTAAAGTCTTCACATGGGCGCGTGAAGTGAATCCGAAGCAACCCATCACATCAGGACTCTGGAACGAAAACAAAGAGCTAAATGACTTCCTGGCATCAAATTCAGACATCATCACTTTCCATTGCTATGCTTCGAAAGAAGAAACTGAAAAAGTGATGAAAGAGCATCTTAAACTAGGTCGTCCTACCATCTGTACCGAGTGGATGAACCGTGTAGCTCACTCCACTATCCCGGAAATCCTCCCAATGTTGAAAGAAGCACATGTAGGCAGCATGATGTGGGGACTGGTAAATGGAAAGACGCAGACCCATCTATGCTGGGGACACCGTCCTGAACAATTGCCTTACACTGGAGTATGGCAACATGACATTTACAAAGGAGATTATACCCCGTATTCTGCTAAAGAAATTGAAATAATCAAGAAAACAACCAAGTAGATAGAAAGATTGTTTTTAAACTGAGGTTGTGTCAAAACGTTGGCACAACCTTTTTCTATAATTTATCGTCCTGTTATCTTTTCTTTTGTCTACGCCGCTTTTTTCTCATTCATTTGGTAACAAGTTGCTATATTCCCGTTGTATCGGGTTATAAATAGTCCAATAAATATAGATTTAGTAAGTGTAATGAGCTCCTTTCCTGTTTTTCTCAGTTTTGCACACATCTTTTTGATATTAAAAGCTATGGCAAAGAAGGCAAAGTCCATTGTCACCTTGTCTTCTCCCACATGCCGGAACCTCCTGTATGCCATGTTGTATTTCATTTGTCCGAACACAGCTTCCGGTTCTATACACCGCCTGCCCCTATGCCTGACTCCTTCTTCTGAGACTAACCTTTCCCGTGCCTGCCGTTTGTATTGGTTTAACCGGTGGTTGACTTCTATAATACGGTTCCCCCGTGCTTTAAAACAACTTCCATGCAAAGGACAACCTTCGCATCTTTGTGCTTTGTACCGGGCACTTTCGGTGATGTATCCGCTCGCTGTTTTGTCATGTCTGGTTCCTATGCGGTTCATGTGTTGCCCCATCGGACAAACGTAATAATCCTCCCCCGCATTGTAATGGAGACTTTCCGCATGGAACGGGTTGGGAGTATAACGGGGACGCTGCTCTTTATGGAAGTAGTTGTACTTGACAAAGGCCTCTATCCCGTTTTCCTGCATGAACCGGTAATTTTCTTCCGAGCCGTAACCGGAGTCTGCCACACCGATACCCGGTAAGCGGTTATAGCGGTGCTGGAAGGAGTGGAAGAAAGGGATCAGGGTCAGCGTATCGGTGGGGTTGGGAAACAGCCGGAAGTCTATGATGAATTGGTTTTCAGTACCTGTTTGTAAATTATACCCGGGCTTGGTCTGCCCGTTCTTCATGGCGTCTTCTTTCATACGCATGAATGTAGCATCAGGATCGGTCTTGGAATAGGAATTACGTTCTCCAAGGACTTCAAGGTGATTGTCGTATTCCATCAGCTTGTCACGATACCCTTCAAGTTCCCTGACCTGTTTCTTCTTTTCGCGCAGGGCTTTCTTTTGTTCCTTATCCTTTGTCGCAGGCTGGTGTTCTAGGACTTCTTTAAGTTCATCCACTATGTCAGAGAGCATGGCGGGAGTGAATTGGGCGGGTGTGTCTTTTACGGAGTTCTCTTGTGCAATGGCTTCGTCCACCTGTTCCAGAAGGATACGAATCTTGTCCAGCAACTTCGTGCGGTGCTTTTCAACACTCTTGCGCCAGACAAAAGTATATTTGTTGGCTTTGGACTCAATCTTGGTACCGTCGATATACTCCACGTCAAGACTGATGAAACCCTTATCGGCAAGGACAAGAACCAACTGCGTGAAAACGTTGTTTATCTCCTCCTTTACACGGTTACGGAAACGGTTGATGGTGATGAAATCCGGATGCTCATGACCGGCAAGCCAGATATAATGAATGTCACGCAAAAGAAGCTTCTCTATTTTACGACAGGAATAGATATTATTCATGTAAGCGTAGATAATTACCTTGAGCATCATTTTAGGATGATAAGCTGAGCGCCCCGTTTCTTTATAAAGCTTCTTGAAATTATCAAGATTGAGATTATCAACAACTGCATTGACTATGCGGACAGGGTCGTCCGCAGCTATGTTTTCATCAATTCTTTGTGGAAAAAGAACGGTTTGGTTGGGAATGTAAGGACGAAAATGTAACTTTGCCATAACGAAAAAAATGATGCCTAAAGTTACATAAACTTTGGGTAATAACAAAGCCTGGGCTTGGGAAAGTCCGGGCTTTGCGCATAAAAAAAGGTTGTGCCAGCATTTTGACACAACCTCTTCTTTTATCACTGCTTCACATGACTCTTAGCAAAGTCTTTCGGCAGCACCCCAAACTGTTTTTGGAAGCTCTTTGAGAAGTACGACAACGAGCGTATTCCCACAATCATACAGATTTCATTAATCCTGTACTCCCCTTCCAGCAACAACTCAGCAGCTTTTTTCAAGCGGATAATACGAATAAAGTCACCGGGAGTCAATTCCGTAATCCCCTTTAGTTTCCGGTGCAGACTGGTACGGCTCATATTCACCTCCCGTGCCAAATCATCAATATTAAACGTATCATCATCCAGATTCTGCCTGATAACTTCCGTCAGTTTATTCAGGAAGTCCTCATCCGCTTTATTCTGTACCATACTATTGGTAGCAATATACGGGCTATTAGCAAAGTTCTGCCGGAGTTTACTTCTGTTTTCCAATAAGTTCTTAATCTGCACCAACAGATGAGGCATCGCAAATGGCTTCTCCATATACGCATCCGCCCCACTATTCAACCCTTCAATCTTATTGTTCAGTGTAGTCTTCGCCGTCAGCAGAATAATAGGAATATGGCAGGTTTCAAGATTCGATTTAATCTCATTACACAGTTCCAGTCCATCCTTCAACGGCATCATGATATCCGAAACAATGAGGTTTACAATATCTCCCTTGAGTACCTCCATTGCCTCCTCTCCATTATTGGCAGTGAGTACCTTGTAATATCTGCTCAACTGGACAGACAAGAAAGATTGGAGTTCTTCATTATCCTCAACCACCAGTATGGTTTCCTTAGCAGAGAAAGAGTCTTCAAGTACCACAGTCGAAATATTATCTTCGTCAGTTATTGCATCTTCAATCAAAACATCTTCCTCGGCCTGTTGAGCATCAGCCGATGCATTGGTAGGTATTTCCACCACAAAGGAAGTATCTTCCGCTTCTTCATCCAGATACAACTGTCCGTTATGCAGCTGCACCAACGAAGATGCCAACGTAAGTCCGATACCCGAACCCGGTTGCGTAGGATGAGCGCCTTTTATCTGGAAGAAAGCTTCGAAAATACGCTCCCGCATATCCGGTGGAATAGGCGTACCGTCATTCTTCACGGTAATCCGGAAAATACGACCATCCTCACTCACCGACAGTATGGCTTTAATGTATGTAGACGAATATTTAATAGCATTATTAAAGAGATTACTACATACCTTCGTTATAGCTTCTTCGTCCACCAGTGCCATCACTGCATGATCGGGACATTCCAGTATCATCTCCAGCTTCTTCCGCTTACCTGTCGGGACGAAGCGATTGAATGTATTAGCCACCAATACATTGATATTCCGTATCTTCAGAGACAACGTAAACGCTTTAGACTCTATCTTACGGAAATCCAGCAACTGATTCACCAATACCAGCAAACGGTCTGTATTCCGTTCCATTGTTATCAGGTTCTCCTTCGTTTCGTGCTCATCCGGATGGGAAGTCAGAATATAATCGAGAGGTGCCTTAATCAATGTTATCGGAGTTCGTATCTCATGTGCAACATTCGTAAAGAAGTCTATTTTAGCCTTATATATTTCCTCTTTCTTCTGCTGTTCCTGATGGGCCATTTTCTCATCTACCTGCCTCTTCTTCTTCCGTACATAGAATCGGATGACACCGAAAGACATACCCAGAATCAGCAAGGTATATAGTGCGTAAGCCCAAGAGGTCCGCCACAGCGGAGGAATGATATTGATATTCACTACAGTATTCGTATCACTCCAATCATGGCCATCCCTCGAGTATTTGATATGAAGTATATAATCACCGGGAGGAATACTATTATACGCTATTCTAAAGATATTGTCCACGTAATTCCATTTCTTATCAATCCCCTCCAGCATATAAGCATACTTCCCGTTTCCTTCGGTAGAATAATTCAATGCAGAGAAGCTGAAGCTGAAAGTAGCCTGGTCATAATTCAGGTTAATCGTATTTGCATACGGTATAGCCTTGTCCAATACATGATCAGAAGTTCCCACCTGAACTTCCTGATTGAATATGTAGAATCCTGTCAGGACAACGGAATACTTGTTTTCATTCGGATGGAAGTTTTTAGGATTGAAAGCTACAAAACCATCTATACTGCCAAAATACAGTGTACCATCTTCTGTCTTGATGCCAGAATTGTAATTGAACTGCTTACTCCGCAATCCATTAGGAAGATTATACAGCGCCTCAACACTCATCGTTTCAGGATTGAAGTTCGCCAACCCGTTACTGGTACTCAACCAGAAATGCTGATGATCATCTTCCAGAATCTTGTAGACCACATTGCTGGGAAGTCCTTGTTTCGTAGTGATACGCGTAAAAGTATCATCCGTCTCATTGTAACGGCAGAATCCACCGTCCTCGGATGCAAACCACAGGCGCTTTTTACTATCTTCAAAAGCACAGGTAATCCGGTCGTAACAGAGACTGTTAGGGTTCTTCACATCATGACGGAATCTCTTTATTTCCTTGGTATCCGGATTATATCTAGCTACTCCAAGGTTATAAGTTGTGAACCAGATATTTCCGTTCTTATCTTCCAGGATATCGCTGATGAACATGCCATTCATAGGCATGAATACCTTGAAACCATCTATTTCGGGCACATACGTATAAAGTTCCGTAGTCGAACTCACCCAAGTAGTATTCCGGCTATCTGTATAAATGGCAAATATATCATTATTGAGGATCGAATTTGGATGTCCGTCCTTCTCGTAATGTCTGCAATGATTTGTTTTTAAATCCAGTACATCTACTCCTTTAGTAAAGGTTCCGATCCACAACTTATCACCTACCAGATTCAGACATTGAATATTCGTAAAAGAAATATTCACCGGTTTAGTCTTATCGGATATATGTGTAAATAGCCCGGTATGGGTATCGTAGTAGTTCAACCCGTTATCTTCCGTAGCAATCCACAAATAGCCTTTCCGGTCACTCACAAATTCTCTGACTCTGTAACCGCTAATAGAGTTTTTATAGGCAATGGGATAGAAGTTCTCAAAATAAGAATATTGCTTAGGAATATAGTCCACACCGCCGAAGTAACTTCCAACCCAAATCCCCCCTTCCCTATCTTTAAAGAGGGCATAAATGGCATTATCAGAAATAGACAAATCATTGTATGCTTCATAAGTGATATGCTGAACCGCCCCATCTTTCAAGACGTAAATGCCGCTTTCCGCACCTACCCAATACTCATCTTTCGAGATCTTTTCAATATGCCGCACATAAATATCAGAATTTCGCGATTCGTCAATCTGGAGTTTCTTAGATTCTCCGGTTTCTTTATTGATAAGAAACAATCCCTTGTCCAGAGTACCCAGAAGAATATACTGTTCCTTATAAGCACAGATAGCGGTAGGAGTATTATCATTCCGCGCTAAAAAGGTTGTTTTATCTCCATCGATATCATATTTGATAACCCCTATATCGGGAAAGGCAAGATAAGCGGTTCCATCTTCATCCAGAAATAACGCCCGGGGGGCATAAGCTGTGTAGGGTGCAAACCTATCATGCATATTATAAAGTTTATCCTCCGATGGCTGGTAAATGAATAGTCCGTCACCGGAAAGTATCCATACCCTATCCGACTTATCAATATAAATCTTATTGATAAATCCGTCTACCCTTTCCTGCTTATCTGTTTGCTTATTGAAATTCGAGAAAGTCTCCGTAAAAGGATCATAAAGAGAAATCCCTTTATCCGTGGCAATCCACAAGGTTTTGTCCTTATCTTCAGTGATGCAGTATATCATACTGTTCCGAAGTTCATTAATAGAGTCACCACGTTGGTAGACCTTAAAGTCATGTCCATCGAACCTGTTCAGACCGTTCTTAGTTCCCACCCAGATAAACCCTTTGCTGTCCTGAAACAAGCACATTACCGTATTATGTGACAAACCGGAATTATTATTATAATGTTTAATCTGTTGTGCCCAAAGGTTCCCCAAACAGAATATCCCCAAGAATAATATTAGTATAATCTTTCTCATAAGAATATGTTTTTCATATAGCTCGAACTACTGATGCAAATTTAGGAATTAAAATCAATTCCGGCATAAGAAGAGCATAGAATAAAGCCCAAAAGGCCCATTCTGGTCGAAAAACGCTAAAAATGGCAAAATAGTATCTTTTCAACACCTCCTGACCCTTCTCATTAATATATAGAATGAGTGAAAAGTGTCATTTTTTGGTGTTGTATTGCCAAGGCTTTGGGCTAATCTTCAGTATGTTTGCAGCAGGCAGAGTTAGATTTGTTAATCACTAAATTTATGTAGTTATGCAAAACTGTAAAACCAAAAGAGAAGTAATAAAAATGGTGCTGGATGGTCAAAAACCTCCTTATGTACCTTGGTCTTTCAAATTCACGCAGGAGCCCAAAGAACAACTGCAAAAGTACTACGGTGTAGAAGATCTGGACGTAGTATTAGGCAACCATGTTCTTCAGTTAGGTAGCGATATCGGTTTCTTCGAATACCTGGGCAATGACCTGTATCAAGATGTATTTAAAGTAGTATGGGATCGCAGCATCGACAAAGACATCGGTGACGTAAAAAGTATCGTGTTGCCGGAACCCACCTTGGAGAGATATACATTCCCCGACCCACTGGATCCCCGCTTCTTTGCAAACATCGAATCGGAAATAACAGCCAAACCGGATATGTTCCCTTACAGGACAGAATCACAGTATCCGTAGATTGGAACAAGGTACCTCAAGGTGACGATGTTGTAGGTGTCATCGAGTTGACTTTCGGTAATCAGACAAAGGAAGTATTCGTTCCTGTCTTCAATCCGGCAAACCCCACAGTTGAGGAATTGAGAGGAATGTATGTAGAAGACAACGGATGTGTTTCCATCAATGCCGGTAAATTCCACCGAAAAGTGGAAAATAGCGGTATAAAAATCAGAACTATCAAGGGATTGGGATACGAGAACGATTGTGTTCTATTGGGAGAAGCTACCCAGAATGTGCCCAATATGTGGTTCACTAACAAAAGCCCTAAAGCCGAATATGACTTCTATACATTCAATGGTGGTAATGCAACCGTACATGTTTATGCCCTACCCTTGTTCCCTATCAACTCCAAACATGATACCCGTTACGGTATCATGATCGATGACGGCATGGTACAATGGATGACTACTTCGGCTAAAGAATACTCCAGCCAATGGAGACTGAATGTGTTCCGTAACAGTACCATCAGCACTATCAATGTAAATGTCGACAAGCCCGGCAAACACACCTTGAAACTAATCTGTGCCGACCCGGGTATGATTATCCAGAAAGTAGTTATCGACTTCGGTGGAATGAAGCGCTCTTACTTAGGTCCTAACGTAACATACATAAAATAATAATAATTATGGAATTAAAGAAAATCTTGATTGCAGCCGTATTGGCTGCCGGCATGGCATTTCAGACAAATGCCGCAGATATTCCGCGCAAGGAATATCCCCGCCCTCAGTTTGAACGGACAGCATGGGTGAATTTGAACGGTGAATGGGATTACACATTCGATTTCTCCAATTCGGGTATGGAGCAGGAGTATTACAAAGCTACTTCCTTCTCAGGAAAGATAACAGTACCTTTCTGTCCGGAAAGCAGTTTATCCGGTGTAGGGCATAAGGACTTTATCAATCATATCTGGTATCATCGGGAGATAAGTATTCCGCAGGATTGGAGCGGCAAGAATGTATTGCTGAATTTCGGAGCTGTCTACTACAATTCTGAGATTTACATTGACGGAGCTTTGGCAGGACGTCACTTCGGCGGTAGTTCTTCTTTCAGCATCGATATCACCAAGTTAGTGACTCCGGGTAAGGTACACCACCTAGTAGTACGCGCATCCAGTGATTTGCGTTCGGGCATGCAGAGTGCCGGTAAGCAGAGCCTGCAATTTGGTTCTTACGGCTGTAACTATACCCGTACTACAGGTATCTGGCAGACTGTATGGATGGAAGCGATCAATCCTTCCGGCTTAAAATCCGTACAAGCCGTTGCAGACGTCGATCAGGAGCAATTGGTCGTATGGCCTACATTCTACAGTGACAGTAACAACAAGCTGAAGATTACGCTGAAAGATGGTAATAAAGTCGTTGCTGCTGCCACAGTGAAAGGTACCAACAGTTCTGTGGCCGTACTTCCGGTAAAGAAAGCCAAACTCTGGTCACCGGAATCACCTTTCCTATACGACATTACTTATCAGATGATTGATCCGGCAGGAAAGGTTATCGATGAAGTATCATCTTACATAGGTATGCGCAAAGTGCATATTGAAGGAAATAAGATTTATCTGAATAACAAGCCTTACTATCAACGCCTGGTACTGGATCAGGGTTTCTATCCCGATGGCATCTGGACAGCTCCTACCGATGAAGCATTGAAACGCGACATCGAGTTATCGATGGCTGCCGGCTTCAACGGAGCACGCCTGCATCAGAAGGCATTCGAAGAACGCTTCTATTATTGGGCAGATAAACTGGGTTATATTACTTGGGGAGAGGCTCCAAGCTGGGGTATGGATGCCAATAACATAGAGGTGGCACGCAATTTCCAGGTTGAATGGTCGGAACTGGTACTTCGTGACCGGAACCATCCTTCTCTATTGATCTGGACACCGATGAACGAAGAATGGTGGCCTGATTTGGTTCAGTACCCACGTTTTACGACCGATTTATACAATCTGACGAAGTCACTCGACCCTACCCGCCCGGTGAACGATGCCAGCGGTGGTTGCCACATCAAAACAGATATATGGACTGTACACAACTACGAACAGGATCCTGCCAAGCTGAAAGATATCATCTACAAAGATGGTAAATTCTTCCAGGCTCCCAACTATAAGATTGGAGTACCTGCAGCCAATATTGGCTTCAACGGTTTACGCCAGAATGCAGTATATGACTTCCCGGTATATGATGGCAAAATGCCATATCTGATTGATGAAGTAGGGGGTATTAAATGGGTGAAAGACCAGGATAAGACCAACTCAAGCACACAATCATGGGGTTACGGCACACCTCCGAAAACTGAAAAGGAATTCCTGGAACGACTGGAAGGTCAGATGAATGGCATTCTCGAATTGAAAGATCAGGTTTGGGGATATTGCTATACTCAGCTGACGGATGTGGAACAGGAACAAAACGGTATTTATTACTATGACCGTACTCCTAAGTTTGATACGAAACTTATTCACAGTATCTTCAGTAAGAATCCTGAAGATCTGGAAGGCACTTATACCAATCCATTATGCAATTATGGTCCGGATCCCTGGGCTATCTGGCACGATGGTTCCTACTATTACATGCATACCATGGTCGACAGCCTCGTGTTGTGGAAGACGCAGGATGTGACCGACATTCGTAATGCAGAGAAGAAAACAATCTGGATTCCGACAGACCCGTCTAATAAGCATAACCTGTGGGCACCCGAGATTCACAATATTGATGGAAAGTGGTACATCTATTATGCAGCCGATGACGGTAACTCCGACAATCACCAGATGTATGTACTGGAAAATACAAACAAAGATCCGTTCAAGGGAGAGTTCGTGATGAAAGGCCGCATCAGTACGGATAAAGATAACAACTGGGCTATTGATGGATCAGTATTCGAAAACAAAGGCAAATTATACATGGTTTGGTCCGGTTGGCAAACCCGTCGTGTGGATACCGAAACCCAATGTATCTACATTGCCGAGATGAAGAATCCCTGGACACTGGGTTCCGAAAGAGTCCTGATCTCTAAACCGGAACTGGAATGGGAACGCCACTACATTAACGAAACCGGTTGGAATCCTCCACACAAAGTATTTGTGAACGAAGGACCTCAACCGTTGAAGAGCCCGAAGGGTAAATATATTCACGTTGCTTATTCGGCAAGCGGTGTATGGACTCCGTACTATGCTTTGGGCATGCTGACAGCAGATACGAATGCAGACTTGTTGGATCCGGCATCCTGGAAGAAAGCTCCCCAGCCTCTGTTCCGCCAGTCTCCTGAAAATGGAGTATACGGTACAGGACACAACAGCTTCTTCAAATCACCTGATGGCAAAGAATGGTATATCCTGTATCATGCTCGCGACACTCAGGTAGATCCTCCGGGCATGGGCGATACAAGATCTCCCCGTGCTCAGAAGATAGAATGGAAAGCTGACGATTACCCTGTATTAGGTACCCCTTATCCAAAGACGATGCGGTTGAAAAAACCGTCAGGGACAAAGGTTAAATGATTAAACTGAAACTCTGAAATCAACAAACAATAATGAACAAAGCATCTTTATGGATAAGTTGCCTTGTGCTGTTTCTCCTTGCCGGCTGTACGAATGCCGGCAAGCAGGCAGCTGAGGAAGAAACAACTTTCACCAATCCGGTCATCTATGCTGATGTACCGGATGTTGACGTTATACGCGTAGGTAGTGATTACTATATGATTAGCACTACCGCACACATGTCACCCGGAGCGCCTATCATGCACTCCAAAGACATGGTTAACTGGAAAATCATCAGCTATGTGTTTGATGAACTCAAAGAGAGCCCATACAATGATCTGGAAGGCGGTAATATCTACAGCCGCGGACAATGGGCTGCTTCCTTACGCTATCACGACGGGCTTTTCTATGTATTCTTCGGTACAGGAAACAAATCCTACATTTATACGGCAAAAGATCCGGCAGGAAAATGGGAACAGAAGCTTGTGATTGATGAGTATCTGCACGATGCTTCCATGTTGTTCGACGATGATGGACGCATTTATCTGGCTTATGGTGCACGCCATATCCGTATCATTGAATTCAATAAGGATTTGTCTGGAATCAATCCTAACGGCTTACAGGTAGAAGTTATCCCCGGTGAGCCACAAGGGTTACTGGAAGGCACTCACTTCTATAAATTCAATGGTAAATATTACCTCACTCTGATCTGGTGGCCGGAAGGCGGCATACGCACACAACTCTGCTTCCGTTCCGATAAAGTGTCCGGACCTTATGAGATGAAAACCATTCTTTCGGATGATCTCGGATATGCCAATCACGGTGTAGCACAAGGATGCTTCATCGATACAGAAGCAGGCGAATGGTATGCTATGTTGTTTCAGGACCACGAAGCCGTAGGCCGTGTACCTGTGCTGATGCCTTGCCGTTGGGAAAATGGTTGGCCCATGCTGGGGGACGAAAATGGCAAAGTGCCTCCGGTAATGAAAGTACCCGTACAAGGATATGATGAAAAGACGGAACTGGTAGTCAGCGACAACTTCGACGAAGCTCCCAAGCTGGGACTGACCTGGCAATGGAATCATAATCCGGATAATTTGCTATGGACTCTCACCGAACGCCCGGGCTATCTGAGACTGAAAACCGGAAAAGTAGTAAAGAACCTCTTCGAAGCCCGCAACACACTGACGCAACGTACTGAAGGTCCCAAATGTAGTGGTGTCGTTTCCTTAGACCTCACCTTCATGAACGATGGTGACTATGCAGGATTGGCAGCATTCTGTTCTGAACCGGGAATCCTCTCTGTCGTGAAAGAGTATGGAAAAAAGTATCTGGTGATGACCGACCGCAATGTAGAAAAAGCACGGCGCGAACTGAATCAGGATATCGTCTTCCTGAAAATGGAGTGTGATTTTACCACTGACTATGCCCAATTCTCCTATAGCCTGGATGACACTAACTGGACTCCGATAGGCGACAAATTCCACATGATATTCAGTATGGCGCACTTCACTGGTAATAAATTCGCTATATTCAATTATGCCACAAAGGCTGCCGGTGGATACGTGGATGTTGATTTCTTCCGTTACGAAAAGCAATCTAATTAATAGAATATGAATAAACTGATGATTTTGGTATGTGCCGTCCTAGTGGTTGGATGTACCGCAACAACAAAAGAAGAACTGACTGAATCCGGATTGAAGCGAAGCGATTTCCAGACAGAAGTCGATGGTGAAAAGACAGACCTGTTTGTGTTGAAGAACAAAAACAACATGGAAGTTTGCATCACTAATTTCGGAGGCCGTATTGTATCGGTCATGGTTCCCGATAAAGATGGTAACATGAAGGATGTGGTTCTGGGATTCGACTCTATACAGGACTATATCAAATATCCGTCCGACTTCGGAGCAAGCATTGGACGATATGCCAACCGCATCAACCAAGGGCGCTTCACACTGGATGGTGTGGAGTACCAGTTGCCACAAAATAACTATGGTCATTGTCTGCATGGTGGACCGAAAGGTTTCCAGTACCGTGTATACAAAGGAGTACAAAAGAACGATCAGGAGGTACAACTGACTTATCTGGCAAAGGACGGAGAAGAAGGATTTCCCGGTAACCTGCAGTGTACGGTTACTATGAAGTTGACGGATGATAACGCCATCGATATTCAATATGAAGCCGAAACGGATAAGCCGACTATTGTCAATATGACCAATCATTCTTACTTCAATCTGGATGGTGATCCCACAACTGATAACTCTGCCTATCTGTTAACGTTGAATGCCGATAACTACACCCCGATAGACAGCACTTTCATGACAACAGGCGAGATTGCAACGGTAGAAGGAACTCCCATGGATTTCAGAAAGCCTACAGCAATCGGTGCAAATATCAATCAGGAGTTTGAACAGCTGAAGAGTGGAAACGGAATAGACCATAACTGGGTACTGAACACTCAAGGGGATGTAACTAAAGTATGCGCTACTCTTGAATCACCCAAAACCGGTATAGTTCTGGATGTTTATACCAATGAACCTGGCATACAGGTATATTGCGGAAACTTCCTAGATGGTACTCTGACGGGGAAGAAAGGCATTGTTTATAACTTCCGTGCAGCAGTTTGCCTGGAGACGGATAAATATCCCGATACGCCTAATAAACCGGAATGGCCGTCGGCAGTGTTAAGACCGGGAGAAAAGTACCAAAGCCAATGCATCTATAAATTCTCGGTACATAAGTAATACAAAGAGAATCTGGTCTCTATTATCCTGATATAAAAGAAGAATCTGCTTTCCCTGTGTATGAAAAAGAAGCAGATTCTTCTTTTTGTTTCGTAGAAGAGAGTGTATGGTGAACCGGATTAATGGTAGGAGTTCCGATACTCCTGCGGAGTAAGTCCTGTTGTCTTTTTAAAGAGCCGATTAAAATAAGAATAGTCATCAAAAGAAAGGGAAAAAGCCACGTTCTTTACAGACATCTCATCTGTTACCAGGATGAGTTGTGCTTTTTCTATTTTCTTCTGATTGATATATTTTGAAGGAGTCACACCAGTCTCTTTTTTGAATAAACGGATAAAATGATCTTTTGACAAACATGAGTTCTCAGACAGAGTTGTCAGGTCTATAGCCTCATAGATATGTTTGCGTATATAAAGAATAGCTTTCTCTATTCGATCGTCTTTCGTCTCTACTTTAACTTGCGCACGCTTTAAGAAATGTGCCAGTAACTGATATACAATACCACGTGATTCAACCTTATCACATAACGCACGCTGCTTGTTCTTCAGAAGATTCTCCATCAACGTTGAGTTATTATCATAAGTCGAAGGGTCCGACTTAGGCAAACTCATGTGAGGGTTTATTGCACATAGACGCTGAAATAGAGCCAAATCTAAATCACCGGCAGGTATCTCTACCGGAAATTCCCACTCATCTAATGAATTGGAATCTGACTGATGCTCTTCATAAATGTGCAGGTAGTAATGGCAAAAATAGGAATTGCATATATAACTATGTATAGTAAAAGCTGGAATAAAATACAGATAGTTTGGTTTTAAAATTTGTACGCTCCCCGATAACTGTATTTGGGCAGTCCCTTCCGTTATATAATATAAGCGCGTAAACGGACTATTTACATTCTTCCAGTTCCAATCTGCATTATGCACAGCTAAACCGACATTCAACACAAGAGGGTGTAACTTATCAACCAATGAAACCATAGTATATAGTATTTAGTAACTCGATAAAGGTAGGTGAATTTCTTTATCATTCAAAACGATTATCGATATTCTCAATATAAAAATCGTTTTTATCCTATCATATCAGATATATCCTATTTATATAATCGATATTTTCCAATACAAACACTTTTTAATCCTATTATAACTATTAATTAATCCATATCTTTGCAATGTACAATAGAAACAAAATTAATACCTATGAGAACCAGAATTTTATTAGCCTCTTTAGTTCTTTCAATAGGAACCTTATCTGCCCAGAACTATCAGGTTCCGGTTTCAGAAAAGAACGAACCTATGATGAAAGGTAAATTCCAACCTACATGGGAGTCTTTGGAGAATTACCAAGTTCCCGAATGGTTTAGGAACGCAAAATTCGGAATATGGGCGCATTGGGGACCTCAGTGTGTAGAAGGCTCGGGCGACTGGATGGCACGCTCCATGTATATGGAAGGAACATCAGAATATAAGCATCATGTAGAGCACTACGGTCATCCTTCTGAAGTGGGATTCAAAGACATCATCCCTTTATTTAAAGCAGAAAAATGGAATCCGGATGAACTGGTTGCATTCTATAAGAAAATAGGAGCGCAGTATTTCTTTGCTTTAGGTAACCATCACGATAACTTTGACCTTTGGGATAGTAAATATCAACCATGGAATTCAAAGAACATGGGTCCGAAACGTGATATCTTGGCAGAATGGGAAAAAGCGGCACGCAAATACGAGCTTCCATTTGGTATCAGTTTCCATGCTGACCATGCCTGGACCTGGTATGAACCCTCCCAACGTTATGACAGACACGGACCTAAAGCCGGTGTCCCTTACGATGGCACTTTAACAAAAGCGGATGGTAAAGGCAAATGGTGGGAAGGATACGACCCTCAGGATTTATATGCACAAAATCATCCGATGAGTAAAGGTAGCTGGGCGGATGGCATGATTCATAGCCAATGGGCTTGGGGAAACGGGGCATGTTTGCCTACTCAGGAATACTGCACAAACTTCTATGACCGTACCGTAGATGCCATCAACCGCTATAATCCCGATCTGATTTATTTTGATGTGACTGTAGCTCCATTCTATCCAATCAGTGATGCCGGACTGAAGATTGCGGCTCACTTCTATAACCACAATATGGCGACCCACAAAGGCAAGTTGGAAGCCGTCATGTTGAGTAAGATATTGGATGAAAACCAACGCAAAGCCATCGTCTGGGATGTAGAACGCGGTGCACCCAATGAAATAATGGAGCGACCCTGGCAGTCCTGTTCATGCATTGGCGGATGGCATTACACTACATCTGTCTATGAGAATAACTGGTATAAATCAGCCTCGGATGTCGCAAAACTGTTGATTGACATCGTAAGTAAGAATGGTAATCTGCTTCTCAGTGTTCCATTGCGGGCCGACGGTACGTTTGATGAAAAAGAAGAAAAGATACTGAATGAATTCGGCGAATGGATGAATATTAATAAAGAAGCTATCTACAGCACCCGACCTTGGGAAGTGTTCGGCGAAGGTCCGATAGCCGAAGCCGATATTAAAATCAATGCACAAGGATTCAACGAAGGAGCATATAGCAAAGCTACGGCACAAGAGATCCGTTTCACCCAAACCAAGAAGGATTTATATGCCACGGTTCTGGCTTGGCCGGAAAATGGAAATGTAATCATCAAATCATTAGCTGCCGACAGCAAACTATTTCCGCAAAAGATAAGGAAGGTAGAACTGCTCGGATATGGCCCGGTACGATTCAACCGCACAGCAGAAGGGCTTTCCATTAATCTGCCGGAGAAAAAGCTCAACAACATAGCTCCCGTCTTTAAAATAAAGAAATAAAATCATAAGGAATAAGAGAGTATTTATCGGCTTTTTCTTAAGTCGATAAGCTCTCGCTATACCTTAAAAATAACCCAATAATCAATTAAAATTATGAGAAACAGATTAACGTATGGACTTATGCAACCAATGAGATTCATAATGATCCTATTGGTTTGTCATCTTAGCAACGCTACTTGGGCACAAGTGCAAAGCAATGTGAAAGGCTTAGTTACCGATTCTTCTGGCGAACCCCTGATTGGGGTAAGCATATTGGTTAAAAGTACCAATAATGGAACTGTCAGCGATCTGGATGGTAAATTTACCGTAACAGCTAAAACCGGAGATATTCTCCATATCAGTTATGTAGGTTATATTTCTCAGGAGATAAAGGCAGAAGAGAATAAGCAGCTTCGCATCATTATGGAAGAAGATACGAAGAAGCTGGAAGAAGTTGTAATCGTAGGTTATGGTACACAAAAGAAGGTGAATCTGACAGGATCTGTATCTTCCATATCGGCCGAAGACTTAGCCAGCAAACCTGTGATGAGTACTGCACAAGCATTGGCAGGTTTAGCACCGGGACTGAGTGTTTTACAAACTTCCGGTCGTCCGGGAACAGGAGCAACGGTCAAAATACGTGGTACAGGTACCTTCTCCAATGCCGGAACAGATCCGTTAGTATTGATTGACGGTTTATCCGGGAATATAGACGATATAGACCCCAACGACATTCAGAGTATTTCTTTCCTGAAAGATGCCGCCTCAGCCTCTATTTACGGTAACCGTGCCGCTAATGGTGTCATCCTGGTTGAAACCAAAAAGGGAGTACAAGGAAAGACTACCATCACATACAGTAATTCTTTTGGTTGGCAACGTCCCACAGAGTTACCGGATTTCCTGCCATCATGGGAATATGCAGAATACTACAATATGGCTATGCGCAATATGGATAAGCAAGATGCCTACCTCCCTGAAGAGATACAGAAATTCAAAGACGGCTCAGACCCCGATAATTATCCTAATGTAAATCATCTGAAATGGCTATTGGAGTCAGGTTCCGGTTTCCAACATCAGCATAACGTCAGCATACAAGGCGGTAATGCCACAACGAACTACAACTTATCAATAGGCTACCGCAACCAGGAAGGTATGACGGCAAATACTTCTAACGAACGTATGACAGCATTATTCACTATGAAAAGTGAAATAGCTAAAGGACTTACCCTCAATCTGAATATTAACGCCTATAACAATAAATACAATGCTCCCAATGGAGAGCCTCAAAGTATTGATGGGATGATAGGATATGCCGTACGCCAGGGTCCTATCTATGCAGGCCAGAAGTCTGACGGCAGTTTTGGGTATCAGGACAATTACAGCCCGGAGGCATGGCTGGCAAGTGAATCTTTCGTGCAAAACATCAATAGAAATATCAGTGCTTCCGGTCAGTTGAAATGGGACACTCCTGTTGAAGGACTCTCTTTCATCGGAAAAGCAGGGGTTAATTACTGGACTAAGTATGACAAAGCTTATCGTGCGGATACTTATTTTGATGAAAGTAAGACTGTGGGACCGGCTTCTTTGAACGTCTGGACAGCCAACAATACATACACTACTTTCGAAGCATTGGCTACTTATGAAAAGCGGATAAAAGATCATAGTTTTAAGTTACTGGCAGGTACATCCGTAGAGCAATCAGCCAATAGAGGGTTAGAAGGTTACAGAAATACATTCCCCAATAACTATCTATATGAATTAGGTTCCGGTGACAAAGCAACAGCTACGAATAACAGTTCACTGGAAGAATACGCATTATTATCTTTCTTCGGACGTATCAATTACTCACTGAAAGACCGTTATCTGTTGGAAGCCAATTTGCGATATGATGGTTCTTCCCGTTTTGCAGACGGACATCGTTGGGGAATCTTCCCATCTGTATCTGCCGGATGGAGAATTTCAGAAGAAGACTTCTGGAAGAACAGTTCCGTTTCTAATATATTCGATAATCTGAAGGTTCGCGCTTCCTACGGTGTATTGGGAAATCAAAACATCGGTGTCTATCCGTATCAGCAAACTTACAGCCTTGGACAAGATTATCCTTTTGGCAATCCTGCCGCCCTGCAACCCGGTGCTGCCGCAGGAACTTATAATAATCCGGAAATAACCTGGGAGAAGACAGCTATCACGGATATCGGTTTGGATTTCAGTCTGTTTAACGGACGCTTTACCGGTACTTTGGACTACTTCTATAAATATACCTCAGACATTCTGGCACCGGTAGAAGTATCCAGCATAATGGGACGCGGGGTTGGACAGTCAAACATTGGTGCTGTATCCAATAAGGGTATCGAGGTGAATCTTACTTATAACGGACAAATCGGACGTAACTTCCGCTTTAGCATCTCTCCTAACTTTACCTGGGTAAAGAATGCCGTAGAGAAACTGGCAAATGGTGCTACTGAAGAAATCAATAATAACCGTATTGTGGGACAACCTATCGGAATAATTTATGGTTACGAGACAGATGGTTTATTCGTAGACCAGGCTGAAATAGATGCAGCTCCCGAACAATTGGTTGGTAAATCAAGCCTAAAACCGGGCTATGTGAAATACAAAGACATCAGCGGTCCTGACGGAGTGCCTGATGGCAAAGTGGATGCACAATATGACCGCACCGTATTAGGAAGCACCACCCCTAAATTCTATTATGGTCTGAATCTGTCAGCATCTTACAAAGGACTCGATTTCTCCGCTTTACTGCAAGGTTTGGGAGGACACAAACGCCTCATCGGTTCTTATATGGCCTATGCATTTTACAATGGGGGACAAATCCAGAGATGGCAGGCAGATAATTGCTGGACAGAAGCAAATCCCAATAAATGGGCAGAATATCCACGTTTGGAAACTCTGAATATGAATAATACAAACCTTCAGACCTCTGATTACTGGGTACGTAATGCCAGTTTCCTGCGTGTGAAGAATGTGCAAATAGGATATACCTTCCCCAAAACATGGACAAAGAAAATAGGAATGGAAAATGTACGTGTCTATGTGAGCGGGCAGAATCTGTTCTCTTTCAACAGTTTCTATAAAGGTTGGGACCCGGAAAATGAAATTGCTACAGGAGATGGTCCATCCTATTATCCTATCAATAGCATCTATTCATTTGGATTTAATATCAAGTTCTAAGTTAACGATTCAATCAAGAACAATATGAAAAATATATATCATACATTAGAAATAACAAAAGCCTGTTTAGTTACTTTGGCTTTATCATTGGTAACAGTAAGTTGTTCAGACTTATTAGATAAAGAACCTCCTTCATCTATTTCTGATGGTAGCTTTTGGACAGGTGAAGGAGATGCTATGCTGGCATTGACCGGATGTTATCGTTTCCAGACCGGCTGGTCGCATGATGATTTTGCCACCCCACAAGGATTGCTCTATCTGGACTTTGCCGGAGGAAATGGTACGGAAAAAGAAAACTTTTCCACATTGATGGCAAGTTCCAACACAGTTGCCACCAATAGTAATCTGCGCTGGTTTTGGGGAAACGCCTATACCCAGATAGCCAAATACAATGTCTTCCTGGAAAATATAACGGACTGTCCTATGGATGGAGATAAAAAAGGAATCTGGTCAGCCGAAGTGAAATGCCTGCGTGCCTATTTCTTATTCAATCTTGCATTTTATTATAAAGATGTACCGATGCCATTGAAAACATTGTCAGTAGAAGAAGCTAACACCATCTCACAAACTCCACAAGCGGACGTCTATGCTCAAGTGGAAACTGATTTGAAAGCAGCCATCAATCTATTGCCAACCAAATACTCGTCGGAAGAATATGGACGTTTCACGAAAGGAGCAGCACAAGTATTGTTAAGCCGTCTCTATCTGGCACAAGAGAAATGGTCGGAAGCCGCTGCTGTTTTGCGTAGCGTCATTGATTCCGGAATATATGAACTAGATCGCCGTTATGGTGAAGATAGTTATGAAAAGCTATTCCAGATAGGCGGAGAATATAGTCCTGAAACAATATTCTGCATCATGGGAGTAAAGGACTTATATACAAATTCACGTTATCAATATTTGTATCCTGAGGCTGCTTACGGTGGTTGGCACCAATTTGCCCCTTATAATGAACTGGTCAAAGAGTACTTTTGTACAGACGGTAAGGATATAAAAACATCTGAAGTATATGATGAAAATGACCCCTATGCAAATCGTGATTTACGTTTATATGCGTCCGTCTTCTTGCCGCCATTGGGAAGTTATCCGGGAACCAAATATAATGATATAACCTACGACTGTTTCAAAGGTGCCAACACTTCAGATTACTATAACAAGTTTGCCCTGTTTAATGGTTATTGCCCCAAGAAAGGATGTGATCCTTCCATAATCAACAATTTGGGAGCTACTCCCACTTATACGCCGATAATGCGTTATGCAGAAGTCTTGTTAAGCTATCTGGAAGCTTTGAACGAAGCTCAACCAAGTGCCGTAGACCAAGACATTCTCGACCTTACAATAAACGACATTCGTGACCGTGTAAAATTAACAAAGCTTGAAAAAGCCAATATGTCTCAGGAACTAATCCGTGAAGCTGTCCGCAAAGAAAGGCGGGTTGAACTGGCTTTTGAAGGCCTGCGTTATTATGATGTATTGCGTTGGGGCATTGCCGAAAAAGAGTTGAACCATACATTCACAGGCGTTAAACTATCAGACGATCCCAAAGCCCGGAATTATCGGGGAAGCGGAACTGCAGCTTCTCCGGTTGATGAAGACATGTATTATCAGTTTGAGAAACGCACCTGGTCACCTCATAACCGTTATTTCCCAATACCACAGAATGATCTGAATGTCAATAAGAACCTCAAACAGAATACAGGATACAATTAGTTTTTATTTAATGGACAAGTAATTAATAGGTATGGTTAAGTATCCGGAACTTTGTCTCCGGATACTTATATTATTATATAGTTTTTTAATGCAATAAGATTATGACAAATAAAGGATATCAAGTAAAGGAATACCATTGCCCGGTAAAAAGATATTGCCAGACTATGGATTTAAAAGACAATCCAAAACTAATTAAGGAATACATCAGGTGCCACAGCAAACCTGAAGCCTGGCCGGAAATAAGAGCCGGCATTCGTTCAGTAGGTATTTTAGAGATGGAAATCTATATATTAGGTTCCCGGTTATTCATGATTATAGAAACACCGCTTGACTTCGATTGGGAAACAGCTATGGACAAGCTTTCTCATTTACCCAGACAAGCAGAATGGGAAGAGTATGTATCCAAATTTCAGGAGTGTGTACCTACAAGCACCTCTGCAGAGAAATGGAAATTGATGGAGCGAATGTTTCATCTATATGAATAGTAAGAATTCTGATAGAAAAGCTTTACTTTGCTTTTTCTTAAAGTAGGTATAACCTTAAAACGATTATAATATTATGAAGAAAAGTCTTTTTACCAGTTTAATGTTAGGGATTCTGATTTCAGAGCCACTAACAGCGCAGACAGGAGCAGACAATCCTTTCGGTAACGCTTTGATACCTGATATGATTGCAGATGCAAGCATTCAGGAAATAAACGGAACGTTCTATTGTTATGCTACCACTGACGGATATGGTCGGGGATTGGAAACTTCGGGACCGCCTGTGGTATGGAAATCAAAGGACTTTGTTCATTGGAGCTTTGACGGTACTTATTTCCCTTCTGCCGCGAAAGAAAAGTACTGGGCACCCAGCAAGGCTGTCGCTGCCAATGGTAAATACTACATTTATCCGACAATAAACGGATATATGTATCCCGCAGTAGCGGATAGTCCGGATGGTCCTTTCAGGCTGGCCCGCGGAAAAGATGAGTTTCATAAACCTTTCACGACTTCCACCTTATTACAAACAGAAGATCCCGGAGGCATTGATGCTGAGGTGTTTATTGATGACGACGGTCAGGCTTATGTGTTCTGGGGACGCAGGCATGTGGCTAAACTTAATAAAGACATGATAACGGTGAATTCGGACATTCAAATGATCTCCACTCCCCGCAAAGAATATTCCGAAGGACCCATTTTCTTTAAAAGACAAGGAATATACTATTATTTATACACCATTGGAGGAGACGAAAAGTATCAGTACGCCTATGTGATGAGCAAGGTTTCTCCAATGGGGCCGTTTGAATTTCCCAAGCAGGATATCATTTCCACGACTGATTATAAGAAGGGCGTCTTCGGTCCGGGACATGGTTGTGTATTCAGTCCGGAAGGAACGGATGATTATTATTTCGCTTATCTGGAGTTTGGACGGCGTAGTACAAACCGGCAAACTTATGTAAACCGATTGGAGTTTAATGAAGACGGCACCATCCGGCCTGTCGAACTTACTCTGGATGGAGTGGGTGCCTTGCGGAAGGTAAAGCGGGAGAAGAAAATAAAGGTAGACACCATTTATGCGTCCAGTATAGCAGAGCCTTTACACATCAAACCGATGAAGGATACTTTGTGCCGCCGAACAGAATATTTCGTTCCCGCTTTTGCAGCAGACGGGGCCAATGGCTCGCGGTGGATGGCGGCTGACAGGGATAATGAAAGCTGGATTGTTGCAGATTTGGGAACAACCAGAAAGGTGCGCCGCAGTGAAGTCTACTTTGTGCGTCCCACAGCCGGACATGCCTATCTGCTTGAAGGTTCGAACGATGGAAAGGTATGGGAAGCTTGTGGAGGACATGAAGATATAAGAATACAGTCGCCGCATACGGATGCACCAGGCAAGAAATACCGGTATCTCAGGATAAAGATATCAGAGGGCGTAAAAGGAATTTGGGAATGGAATATTTACTAATAAGAAGTTATTATGAAACACCTATTAGCACTCATCTTTTGCGTATATTTTAGCGGCTGCCTGATGGGGCAGCAACAAGCCGAATGGGGGAACTGGAAAAACTGGGGCGACCAGGAAGACGGTACCTACCTGAACCCCATCATTCCGTCAGATTATAGCGATATTGATTGTATCCGGGTGGGTGAAGACTATTACGCGATATCCTCCACCTTCCAGTTCTCTCCGGGAATGACGCTGCTACACTCCAAAGACCTGGTGAACTGGGAAATATGCAGCAATATTATAGATGATCTGATCCAAATAAGTGAATCCCTGAACTGGACCCGCATGGACCGCTATGGCCGTGGCGTGTGGGCCGGAACCCTCCGCCATCATAACGGGCGTTTCTATTTATTCTTCGGTACACCCGACGAAGGGTACTTCATGACCTCTGCCGCTCACCCCGAAGGTCCGTGGGAACCACTGACACCACTTCTTGCCGAAGCAGGTTGGGACGATTGTACTGCAATGTGGGATGACAACGGAAAAGCCTACTTTGTTGGCACCCATTTTGCCGACGGATATAAGACCTATCTCTTTAAGATGGCTGAAGATGGGAAAAGCATTGACCGGAAATCTGCGGTACTCATCAATTCGGGCAGTGGCAGGGAAGCCAGTAAATTGATTAAGGTGAACGGCTGGTATTATCTGATTTTCAGTGAGCATAAGCCGGGAGTGGGCCGTTACGTCATGGCAAAGCGTTCCAGGAAGTTAACAGGACCCTATAAAGAAGAAAAACAGTTGGCATTACCCAGTTGTGAAGCTATGGAACCGAATCAAGGAGGTATTATCCTGGGAAAGGACAATAACTGGTATTTTCTTACCCATCATGGAACAGGGGACTGGAGCGGGCGAATTGTCAGTCTGCTACCCGTTACGTGGGTAGATGGCTGGCCCATACCGGGTGAAGTGCTTCCCCAGAACATCGGTGCAATGAAATGGAGTGGAAAGATGCCTTTCAAATATATTGAGAAACTATCTATCAAGCGTAGTGATGATTTCGACGATGAACGGCTTGCCCCGCAGTGGCAGTGGAACTATCAGCCGAGGAAGGAATACTTTTCACTCACCGAACGTCCGGGCTGGTTACGCCTGAAAGCTTACCGACCCTTAGAGGCCGATAAACTTCTGAAAGCCGGCAATACACTTACGCAGAGGACTTTCAGAAAGCAGGATAATGAGGTCGTGATAAAGATGGATATTTCCAATATGAAAGACGGACAAAAGAACGGGCTTTGCCACTTCTCTTCACAACATTCGGCCATTGGCATAGTAAAAGAAGAGGGTACCTGCTATCTGGAATATAGAAAGAATGATAACATAACAAGAGGAATCCCCATCCGGTCGCAATATGTATGGCTTAGGACGCAGTGGGGGTTAGATGGTAAATCCCATTATTATTATAGTCTGGACGGGGATAACTTCCTGCCGTTTGGAGAGCCCTATCAATTGGTATGGGGAAACTATCGGGGTGACCGCGTAGGCATTTATTGTTTTAATGATAAGGGAGAGGCCGGTTTCGTAGATGTGGATTATTTCCATTACCGATTGTAACCGGAATGTATCATATTTGTTACCGATTCTTAAATTTGCCGCAAAACGTATGAAACGCCACGTCTCTACTTTTGCGGCAAATTAATCAACGAATGACAACAGGTATGAAACACATTGTTAAAGTATTCACGCTCTTATTCTTATTTCTAACAGTCGGCAGCACAGCAAAAGCCGACGAGAAAGTAAACGTAGTGAAACAGGGCACCGTACGCGGCCGCATCATTGATGCCACAAAACAAACCCTTCCGGGTGCCTCCATCTACATCGAGAAACTGCATGCCGGAGTGACGAGCGACGTCAATGGCTTCTACACTTTCCCCAATCTGGAACCGGGGACGTATACCGTAAAAGTAAGTTATGTGGGCTATTCACCCGTAGAACTGAAAATAACCATTCCCGAAGGACGCACTTTAGAAAAAGACGTAGTGATGAATGAAGGAGTGGAACTACAGGAAGTAGTGGTAGGCGGCGCCTTTCAGGGACAACGCCGCGCCGTCAATTCGCAGAAGAACAGCCTCGGCATCAAGAATGTAGTGTCTGCCGACCAGGTAGGCAAGTTCCCCGACTCCAACATAGGTGATGCACTGAAACGCATCTCGGGTATCAACGTACAGTACGACCAGGGTGAAGCCCGCTTCGGACAAGTACGCGGCACCTCTGCCGACATGAGTTCCGTCACTATCAACGGCAACCGCGTTCCTTCTGCCGAAGGTGATACGCGCAACGTGCAACTGGACCTCATCCCGGCAGATATGATACAGACCATCGAAGTGAACAAAGTAGTCACCCCAGATATGGATGCCGACGCCATCGGTGGTTCCATCAATCTGATTACGAAGAACTCTCCTTATAAACGCTTCATCAGTGCCACCGCCGGAACAGGCTACAACTGGATTAGCGACAAAGCACAACTGAACCTGGGTTTCACCTATGGTGACCGCTTCTTCAACGACAAACTGGGACTCATTCTTTCCGCTTCCTATCAGAACTCCCCCTCCGGCTCGGATGACATCGAATTTGTATGGGACAAGGACGTAGAAACCGGAGAACTTTGCATCACCGACTATCAGGTGCGCCAATACTACGTCACCCGCGAACGCCAAAGCTACTCCGCCGCACTGGACTGGGACATCAACGAAAACCACAAGCTGACTTTCAAAGGCATCTTCAACAACCGCAACGACTGGGAAAACCGTTACCGCCTCAACGTGAAAGGTATCAATCTGGAAGAAGACGACAATGGCAACGAATATTGTTCCATCAACAACAAAGGCGCCGTGCGCGTGCAGACCAAAGGCGGCACGCCCGACAACCGCAACGCCCGTCTGGAACGTCAGCGCACGATGGACTTCACCCTCGGCGGCGAGCACCTCTTCGGCAAACTGGACACGAAGTGGAGCGTCAACTACGCCAAAGCCAGCGAAGAACGTCCCAACGAACGCTACATCGACTATCAACTGAAGAAACAGAAGTTCACAATGGATTTGAGCGATGAGCGCAAGCCGTTGCTTACTCCGCAGGAAGGTTCGGCTATGTATCTGAACGACGATTTCAGCCTGAAAGAGGTGACGGAGCAACAGGAAGATATTCAAGAGAAGGACTTCAAGTTCAAGCTCGATTTCAGCTTGCCGCTCACAAAAGGAAAGTTCGGCAATCATCTGCGCTTCGGAACCAAGGTGGTGCATAAGACTAAAGATAAAGAGATTGATTTCTACGAATACACCCCGCTGGATGAAGACGGTTTCGACAAAGCCAGTCTGGCGGCTGCCGTAGACCAGAACCGGGACGGATACATGCCGGGCAAGCAATATAAAGCCGGTAGCTTCATAAGCAAGGAGTATCTGGGAGAACTTGACTTGAACAATGCAAGTCTGTTTGAAAAGAACCAGGTGCAGGAAGAGCTTGCCACCAACTTCAACGCCAAAGAAACCGTTGCGGCAGGTTATCTGCGTTTCGACCAGAAACTGGGTGAGAAGTGGGACTTGATGCTGGGCCTGCGTCTGGAGAATACACATGTGAAATATTCGGGTAGCCAGTATGATGCGGACGAAGACAAGACCACCCGCACAGCCTACGAGTCGGACAGTTATCTGAATGTGCTTCCTTCCGTTCTTGTGAAGTATGATGTAAACGATGACTTCAAGGTGCGTGCCTCGTTCACCAATACAATTGCACGACCTAAGTATGCGGCCTTGGCACCGAATATTACGATTAAGCGTAGCGACAACTCCATCTCTTTGGGTAATCCGGGCCTGAAACCCACCATTTCTTATAACTTCGACCTGAGCGGTGAGTATTACTTCAAGAGCATCGGTCTTGTCAGTGCCGGTGTCTTCTACAAGAAAATCAATGATTTCATCGTAGACCAGACTATGCGCAACTACAATTACAACGGAACCACGTATACCAAGTTCAGCCAGCCGCGCAACTCGGGCAACGCCGACCTGCTGGGTGTGGAGGTAGCTTATCAGCGCGACTTCAGTTTCATAGCCCCGGCCTTGAAATGCATCGGCTTCTACGGAACATACACTTACTCTTACTCCCGCGTGGATAACTTCAACTTCGAGGGACGTGAGAATGAAAGCGGTCTGCGCCTGCCGGGTTCTCCGGAGCACACGGCCAATGCTTCGCTCTTCTTTGAGAAATCCGGCGTGAGCCTCCGCCTTTCTTACAACTATGCATCGGCATTTATCGACGAGATGGGAGCGGAGAAGTTCTACGACCGCTATTACGATGCAGTGAATTATATGGATGCCAACGCCAGCTATACTTTCGGAAAGAAACTGAAAACAACATTCTATGCCGAAGCCACCAATTTGCTGAACCAGCCTTTGCGCTACTATCAGGGAACGAAGGAGCGGACGATGCAGAGCGAACATTACGGAGTGAAAGTAAATGCAGGTGTGAAAATTAACTTCTAATAAAGTAACTGCACAATATATTGCAGAGATTTGTCAGAATTTATCAATAGCAATACAGCTTTTTATAACATTCTGATTATCAATATCATTAAACCATGCCCTATTCAGTATACGACTGAACCCTATTAAGTATACGACTGAATGGCATTCAGTATACGAGTGAATTAGGTTCAATATACGACTATTATAGGAGGACACATCATTTGTAAACAATATACACCACTACTCTGCTTTTTCAGTTCATAACCGCAACAGAAAGGAAACAAATTAATTCCGCCAACAAATTAATAACAATCAAATCAATATAATAATGAAAAAAGTATTCTTTCTCCTTTTAGTTGTCCTCCTCAGCAACTGGGCAACCGCACAGATAACGGATTATTCCATCTTCGACAAGAAATTCAACTTCTACGTTGCCAACGACCTGGGCCGTAACGGTTATTACGACCAGAAGCCCATAGCCGAATTGATGGGAACCATGGCCGAAGAAGTCGGTCCCGAGTTCGTAGTCGCCACCGGAGACATCCACCATTTTGAAGGCGTGCGCAGCGTGAACGACCCTCTGTGGATGACCAACTACGAACTCATCTACTCCCACCCGGAACTGATGATTGACTGGTTTCCCGTACTTGGCAACCACGAATACCGCGGCAACACGCAAGCAGTAATGGACTACACCAACATCAGCCGCCGCTGGACCATGCCCGCCCGCTACTATACAAAAGCATTTGAGGACAAAGGAATCACTATCCGTATCGTCTGGATAGACACAGCCCCCATGATGGACAAATACCGCAATGACTCCGCCACCTATCCCGACGCTTGCAAACAAGACTTGCAAAAACAACTCGCCTGGATTGATTCAGTGCTGGCCAATGCCAAAGAAGACTGGATTATCGTAGCCGGACACCACCCCATCTACGCCGAAACTCCGAAGGACGATAGCGAACGCCTGGATATGCAGAAGCGACTCGATCCGATACTCCGTAAGCACAAAGTAGACATGTATATCTGCGGGCACATTCATAACTTCCAGCATATCCGCAAGGCGGGAAGCAATATCGATTACGTTGTCAACTCAGCCGGTTCGCTTGCCCGCAAGGTGAAACCGACAGAAGGAACCGTATTCTGCAGTCCTGAACCGGGTTTTTCCATAATATCTGCGGACAAAAAAACGCTAACACTACGAATGATCGATAAAAAAGGGAACATACTGCATACCGTAACACGCAACTCACAGTAAGCTTTTCACAAAAATAAGAGGGTGTTTACTCCTTGCTCATTAACCAGGCAATTGAGTAAACACCCTCTTATTTATCTTTTCCTTTTTACTTCTCCAATGAGAAAATATCAATTGGCAGACTTCTGATAATTCTTATACCAATCTGTATATTCTTTACCATCCGATTCTACCCATTTCTCGAAATCGGGATATTCTTTATCTATCGTCACAGTCTCCGTTACAGAAGTGAAAGTGCCGGGTATTGAAATGGCAAACGGGTGTTTTCCATCCTTATTTACATAGTAAGCATCTGCCTCTTTACCTATCTGATCAGAATTTGCCAAGTTAGTAGCTTTAGACTTTGGCAAATGCACTTCAGTACGATTGTCTTTTCCAGCCCCCTCATAGTTCACAATGATATAAGGATTCAATATTGAGTTTCCAACTTTTAAGGCATCCTTCTTCATGGCGCCAGCAGCAAATGTACGGGTAATCACGAACTTCTGATTTCTCACATCCATAGCATTGGGGAAGAGAATAATAGAATTAGTTTGCGTTTCATCCACAGCACCGGATGGCAGAACCATTTCGCCGCGTTGATCTGTGGCATACTGTACGGCAAACGCATTCCTGTTCGTGGCAGCACCCACCTTTTGTACCGGTTCGTAGGTTTCTTTCACCTCACTCACGTAATTATCTTTATTGAAGGTAATGGAACGATGGTATTCTATGATAACATCATTCAGGTCATAGTCACCTCCCGAAGGCCAGATATCCTCATAGGCAAAAGACATATAATTGTTCTCTGTTTCAGAAACTTCCGGTTCATCTGGATCTATGACAGGACGGTCAGGGTCTTGGATGGCTTCATTAGGATTCGCATCAATACAGAAGAGGAGATCTTCGTAACTGCTGTCTCCACCATCTTCTACGCCATAGACCACAGTACCCCCTTCGGCTGAAAGAGAGATAAAGCGGGCTTTCTGACCTTGATAGTTCTTATTCCACTCTTCATTAGAATAAACGAAACTCTTATCTGTATCAATGAAACCGTCATGGCCTTTACTACCACATTTAAAACCGTCAGCAATAATAAAGTAGCCGATGGTATACCCTGCCGGAAATTTGGTGGAAAGATTACCCTGATCGTCCTGAAAGAGAAGTTGCACCTTCCGGTTCGTTTCCAAAGGAGCATTTCTACTACCATAATTAGTAGCTCCTCCCGGCACTTTATCGTACCAATTCAAATAAGGTACATTACCTTTAATTGAAGCATTCGGGAAGATAACGATTTTCTTCACTTGATCAGGAGCCGCAGGACATTCACCGGTCTTATAATAATAATACCCCACTACATTCTGATACCAACAGGATTCTGTTAAAAAAGTAAAGAACAATTCAGCATCTGCCACTGTTACGATTTGACCTTGTTCATTTTGATAGGCCTTTGCAATAGTAGTATTAACGTGCTCAGTATCTCTCACATAATTTGAATTATTCAATTTATCTGGTTTACTGCTTTTACCTTTCCACAAGGCCTTTTGTACGTTATTGATAAACTTACTACTAATAACCTTATTATCCTCAATCAGACCATTGATATCCCCAGGTTTTCCGTAACTATCACTAATCTCCACCAAGGAATACACTTTCTGTGCATTATTGACTGTAACTAACTTCAAATTTGACTTCGCCCGTGTAGCAGCTACCGCCCGCGAAGCAGCGTCCGTCTCGTTCACCGTCACCTTTCCATTCTCCACACTAGCTTCCACACACATGGGAACACCCCAGGTAGGCGAGAAAACATACACAACTTTAGCAGCCGTAGGCAATTCCACATCGCCAACGAAACGTCCTTTTGCATCTGCAAATATTTTATAAACTGGTTCACCCTGAATAACGAACGAACCTGTTTCATTGTAAGAGATTGGATATTCTGTAAAGATTTCTATTAAGGCATTACTGCCAATCTCCCCATAGTTGACCTCGAACGCCACATTAGTAGTTGTGGTAAAATCGAAGTATTCACTTTCTGGCTTTAAGACGGTCGGGTCCTTATCAGGATCATAAACATCTTTATCCATGCATCCTGCCAGTGCGAGCATAGCGAAACACGCACCCATTCCAAGTAATTGATTAACTCTCATCATTTGGTTTATGTTTGTAAAAAAATAGTAGGTTCTCGTTTTGTCTCACAAAGATATAAAATACAATAAATGTATCCAAATAACCAAGGATAAAGTTGCATTTATTATGCAAAATATTTATTTTTAGGAAAAGAGACTGTGGAAAGAAGTCTATTTCGAGAGCTATTTTCTTTCTATAGATTTAAGTTGAGTGGAAGTATAATATCAGACAAAAAAAGAAAGAATATCAGTAGAAAACGCTACATTTGTCGCATTAAAAATAGAAACGCTATGAAGAACTTATCTCTCTTTCTGTTACTTTGTCTGCTGTTTGCTGCATGTGCCAAAGATGAAGACAAAGAACCTATTCTGGTAACCGATATCGTAATGCCCACACAGACCAGCTTCAATCCTGGTGATAAAGTAACCATCTCAGCACAAGGCTTCCAGCCCGGTGACAACTTCATGTTCGAAATATACTGGCCACTCCCCGACCAGCCCGCAATGAACTACCAAGGATACGCCCTCGGAGTATCACCCGTTATGGTGGAGCAGACCGCCACAAGCATCACTTTCCTGGCGCCCGGACACTACCCTGCTTCAAAAACCAAAATACGCCTGCGCCGTTCCGGTGACATCATGACACTTGGTGAGATTGCTGTTACCAACGGTGAAGCACCCAAAGAGTTCCAGCTCTATGGCATTGTCAATTCCCATTCCAGCACGGGTTATAATAATTGCATCGAGCACGTAAACCTCACAAATGGCACGCCCACAAACATCGTGGGACTGACAGAAGACCAGAAAGATTTTTCCTGCGTAGCAAATGTTCCTGAAACTCAGAACCTCTGCGGAATACAGACGAAAGATGGAGTGCGTAGTGTATTCAGCTACGACCTATCCATGCGTTTCTGGCAAGATATGGGACTCAAAAATATATTGACTCTCTGCAACGGCCAAAGCTCCATAATAGCCGTAAAGCAAATATCTGACAATGAAATGATGCTAGCATCCATCGGATCATGGCCCTATACCCGCGACATTGACCAAACTCTGAATTACCGCTACGAACTTCCCGCCGACATAAAGCCTGAAGCTCTGACACGCTATCCCGGTGTACAGGGTGACAGTTATCTGCTACTCTCGGCTGATAATGGAAACAACAGTTTCACACCCGTCGCACTGAGCTTGGACCCAAGTAGCAGGAAGGTATATACCGGCGAATCGATACAGGCCACCGCACTCATTCCCTTCTGGACAATAATCTCAGGAAAAGACACCGGAACTACCAAATACGTACGCACCGGCGGATATGCCGTAGTAAGAGCCGATGATGGCCGGACAGATCTGTGTCTTTGGAATCAAGCTACAATAAGTTTGGAGGAGCCTTTCGCCACATTCCCCAATTCGGCACGTTCAGTAACCATGCTCGCTAAAGATACGGAGACACTGAAACTTTACGTTCTATTCGATACAAATCGGGGAGGAAGGCTGATCTATGCTTACGATTTGGTGAGCAAAAGTTGGCAAGCCGTTCCCGGCATCGGCTATCCTTATTCGGAAATTGTGATGGCACGGTAAAAGACATGTTACCCCCGCACTGTAACTCCATTTACGCGCCGAGGTAAAGAGCTTTACAATAGGCGGTAAAGGTCGTTACATACTGAAGGAAATGCTTTTACATCGCGAGGGAAATAACTTGTAAATGCCATCATTTCTTTTCCCGGAGGTCATCCTTAGGTATAGTCGTCTCACTACCATCTCGCGTAGCAATATAGTGGGGCGACATTATTTCTATGCCTTCTTCATTAAACCGATCCTGAATATTCTGGTGCAAATCAGAATAAACCTGTGCCAACTGATTGGCATCTTTAATATATGCATTCACCTGATAGACGGGATAATAATCCTGAAGAGATGTTTCCAGTACAAACGGACGCGGGTCATCCACTACTCCGGGAGTATTCAGCGCCGCTTCAATCAGAAGCTGATGGGTCTTTCGCCATGGAATATCGTATCCGATGCTCACTTCCGAATGAATTATCAGCCCGTAGTCGCGTGCCGACTGGCTGAAATTCACCGTATGCGAAGACATAATAAAAGAGTTAGGAATCGTAACTACCTCATTCTTCGGCGTACGGATACGCGTTACCAACGGTGTCTTCTCAATCACATTTCCCGTTGTATCATTCAGCTTAATACGGTCACCCAACTTAAACGGACGCATATACGTGATAACCAGTCCTGCAATAATATTCCCGATCACCGTACTCGATCCCAGCGAAACAATCAATCCGACAAAGACTGATATTCCCTGAAAGACCCCCGATTTGGAGCCAGGCAGGTAGGGATAAATCATAGCAATCATAAATGCATAAAGCAGGAAGCGCACAATGTGGAACGTCGGCATAGCCCAGTCGGCATAAAAGCCGCCTATCTTCAGCCGTTCCGACTGTATTTCACTGGCAAGATAACGAACCAGTCGCACCAGATACTTCACGGCAAGCCATATCACAAAAATGGTAAACAAGTTGGGAATATACTCCACTATACCCAGGAAAATGCTCTTTATCGGCTCCCAGATATACGAGAACAACTTATAAGCAAGATCTTTGGTTTGAGGGAATATAGCAAAGAGTAATGGCACCGTCAAAATCAACTGAAGCAGCATGACGGCATAGCGCAGCAGACTTGCCAGGAAGACAAGCAGGTTTACCTGCTTCTGTGTGTCCAGTAACTCGTAATCTTGAATAGAAATAGGCTTTAGTTTAGTATCTTTCAGACGTTGAATACGGGCTTTCAGCTTATTGAACAGCCAGATAGTGAGTTTAAACAACAGGAACTGGCCTACAATTACAAGAATAAAATAAAGAACACGCTTACCAAGCTGCCACAGACTATGCTCATCCTTCATAACCTTCAACTTGTCCACTATCACTTTCCGTTTGGCAGCCGCCAACTGGTCGCGTGAACAGCCTTCCCAAAGGCCATCTTGATCCGTGAAAGAAGAAAGAACTTTATTGCCATACATCAGATCGGTAACAATATCACTGCTTTCTATATAAACCGAATCCGGCTGAAGATTGAATCGTTTGCCCAGTTCCGTAATTGCCGCTGCATTCATCTCGGCACGCTGCTGGGGAGTGTGACCGCCACGTTTGGCAAACAGGTAATATAATGTATCGCCTTCCACAATTACAGGAATACCCGGAGTCATTCTTCTGAGCGAATCGATACGTAACCGCTGTTTGGCCAGCTTCAGAGAGTCCGCTGCATCATACTTCAGCTTCATCTGCTCTATCTCCATCCTGAGATTAGCCTCATTCAATCTTGATGTCTCCAGATCCTCTTTAATCTTCAACAGATGTAATGAATCAGTATCCGACTTTTGAGCAACCATTGTTCCCAATGTATCTTCATTCAAGATGTCCAAAACCTTCTCTACCAACTGGGCGGATGCACCACTCGCGAACAGCAGTAACAGCCCAAAACACAACGCCCGAATTCCCTTCATATTAAAAGTCCTTAATCAGGTTACTTAAAATTATAAATTGTTTAACGCGCCAAACATACGGAATGTTTTTCACTTATCATAAAAGGAATTAATTATATTTGCACAAAAATCAGTATTCTTATGGATATTCTTTTCCTGATTGGGGGACTTCTCCTCATACTCTTAGGTGCCAATGGACTAACAGACGGAGCCGCATCCATTGCCAAGCGTTTTCATATACCGTCTATCGTTATCGGACTTACCATCGTAGCTTTCGGAACATCTGCTCCGGAACTGACGGTTAGCGTATCTTCCGCCCTGAAAGGCAGTGCGGACATTGCCATCGGAAATGTGGTAGGTAGCAACATCTTCAATACCTTGATGATTGTGGGTTGTACAGCACTCTTTGCCCCTATCGTCATCTCCCAAAATACGTTACGTAAGGAAATACCTCTCTGCATCCTTTCTTCCATCGTACTGCTGATTTGTGCCAACGATGTATTATTGGATCATAGTGCAGAAAATATTCTCAGCACTACGGATGGCTTGCTATTGCTCTGCTTCTTTATCATCTTTTTGGGATATACCTTTGCAATCGCCTTTCAGGGAAAGAAAGAAGGAGAAGCACCCGAAGAAGAAATCAAGCAACTTCCCATGTGGCAGTCTACCCTATATATGATAGGTGGACTGGCAGGGCTTATCATCGGCGGTAACTTCTTTGTAGACGGTGCCACAGGCATTGCCCGCAGTCTGGGAGTCAGCGAGTCCGTCATCGGGCTGACGCTTGTGGCAGGCGGTACATCCCTACCCGAACTGGCTACCTCCATCGTAGCTGCCCTCAAAAAGAATTCTGAAATTGCTATCGGTAATGTAATCGGAAGCAATCTTTTCAACATCTTCTTTGTACTGGGATGTAGTGCTTCCATTACACCCCTACATCTGGCAGGCATCACTAATCTGGATCTGCTGGTACTGGTAGGTTCAAGTATTCTGCTTTGGATTTTCGGACTGTTCTTCGCCAAACGGACCATTACCCGCATTGAGGGCAGCATACTGATACTTTGTTATATAGCTTATACTGTTGTACTTATTTATAATGTTTAAAGTGGTATTTTAAAGATTATCATGTATCTTTGCCCTCTCATTAGACATAAAATTATGGCAATAACAATCAAAAAAGCTTCCACAATGAAAGAATTGAAACGGTTCATCCGCTTCAATTACCGGCTATACAAAGGCAATCCTTACTCCGTCCCCGATCTTTACGACGACATGCTCAATACCTTCAACAAAAAGAAGAATGCAGCGTTCGAATTCTGCGAAGCAGAGTATTTCTTAGCTTACAAAGACAATCAGATAGTAGGACGTGTAGCTGCCATTATCAATCATAAAGCCAATCAGACCTGGAATAAAAAGAATGTCCGCTTCGGCTGGATCGATTTCATCGATGACCCCGAAGTTTCCGACGCATTGATCCGCACGGTCGAAGAATGGGGTAAAGAGCGGGGAATGACTCATATACAAGGTCCCTTGGGTTTCACAGACTTCGATGCGGAAGGCATGCTTGTCGAAGGTTTCGATCAACTCAGCACAATGGCCACCATCTATAACTACCCTTACTACCCGCAACACATGGAACGCATGGGCTTTGAAAAAGATGCCGACTGGGTAGAATTTAAAATTTATATTCCGGATGCCATACCGGAAAAACACAAACGTATCTCCGACCTCATTCAACGTAAGTATAATCTCAAAATCAAAAAATATACATCTGCGAAAAAGATTGCCCAAGATTACGGTCAGGCCATCTTTGAACTGATGAACGAAGCTTATAAACCCCTGTTCGGATATTCCGCCCTGTCACAACGGCAGATCGACCAATACGTGAAGATGTACCTTCCTATTGTAGACCTGCGTATGGTGACACTTATCACGGATGCCGACGACCAACTGATTTGCGTAGGTATTTCCATGCCATCCTTGTCCGAAGCTTTGCAAAAAGCACACGGACGGTTATTGCCCTTCGGATGGTATTATCTGCTGAAGGCTCTCTTCATGAAACGCCGTGCCAAAATGTTGGATTTATTGCTCGTTGCAGTGAAGCCGGAGTACCAGAACAAAGGTGTTAACGCATTGTTATTTTCCGATTTAATTCCGGTTTATCAAAAATTAGGTTTTATATTTGCAGAGAGCAACCCTGAACTGGAGATGAACGGCAAGGTACAAGCCCAATGGGAGTACTTTAAAACAGAGCAGCATAAACGGCGCAGGGCGTTCGTGAAAGAGATTAAATAAAAGGGAACAAGAGACAAATTGACAAGGAAACAAAGGGTTGCACTGTATTTGCGCCATTACAAAGACAGACCATTTCCCTCGTCAACTCGTCAACTGAAAACCTTGTCAACTAAATAAGAATTTATGGAAGAAATCAACGGACTGATGCCCGAAGGCAATGTAGAATATACGGAAGACAACATTCGTCATCTTGACGATATGGAGCACATCCGTGTCCGTTCGGGTATGTATATCGGTCGTTTGGGCGACGGTACGCAAAACGACGACGGTATTTATGTATTGCTAAAAGAGGTAATGGACAACAGCATCGATGAATTCAAAATGGGTGCGGGTAAACGGATCGAGATAAGCATTGAGGAGAATCTCCGTGTCAGCGTACGCGACTACGGTCGGGGTATTCCGCAAGGAAAGCTGATCGAGGCAGTAAGCAAACTCAACACCGGTGGTAAGTACGACAGCAAGGCTTTTAAAAAGAGCGTCGGACTGAACGGTGTAGGCATCAAGGCCGTAAATGCACTTAGCAACCGTTTTGAGGTACGCAGTTATCGTGAAGGCAAAGTCCGTATCGCCATTTTCGAAAAAGGTATTCTTCAGAGCGATGTCACGGAAAACAGCGATGAAGAGAGCGGAACTTACATTTTCTTCGAACCGGATAGTACATTATTCCTGAACTATTCTTTCCAAGCTAACTTTGTGGAAATGTTATTGCGTAATTATACGTACCTGAATACAGGCCTTTCCATAATTTACAACGGCCAGCGCATCATTTCACGCCACGGTCTGGAAGATTTGCTGAACGACAACATGACCGCACAGGGGTTATACAACATCATCCACCTGAAAGGGGAAGACATTGAAATAGCCTTCACACATACCAACCAATACGGAGAAGAATATTACTCCTTCGTCAACGGACAGCATACGACGCAAGGCGGTACACACCAAAGTGCACTCAAAGAACATATTGCCCGCACCATCAAGGAATTTTATAACAAAAACCAGGAGTACGCCGATATCCGTAACGGTATCGTTGCCGCCATTGCCATTAACGTGGAAGAACCCCAGTTCGAGGGACAGACAAAAACCAAACTCGGTTCGCCTTCCATGTCTCCGGGTGGTGTAAGCGTAAATAAATATGTAGGAGACTTTATCAAGACGGAAGTGGATAATTACCTCCACAAAAACCCATTGGTTGCAGAAGTCATGTTGCAAAAGATACAGGACTCTGAAAAGGAACGCAAAGCGATTGCCGGTGTTACCAAACTGGCTCGTGAACGTGCCAAGAAGGCCAACCTGCACAACCGTAAATTGCGCGATTGCCGCTACCACCTCAACGACGGCAAGGGAAAAGACCAAGAGACCGAATCTTGCATATTCATTACTGAGGGAGATTCTGCAAGTGGTTCTATCACGAAAAGCCGTGACGTAAACACACAAGCAGTATTTAGCTTGCGTGGTAAGCCATTGAACTCTTACGGGCTGACTAAAAAGGTGGTATATGAAAACGAAGAATTCAACCTGCTGCAGGCTGCCTTGAATATAGAAGACGGTATCGAGGGATTACGTTACAACAAGGTGATTGCTGCTACCGATGCCGATGTGGATGGTATGCATATCCGCCTGCTACTTATAACCTTCTTCCTGCAATTCTTCCCTGACTTGATAAAGAAAGGGCATGTATACATCCTGCAGACTCCGTTGTTCCGTGTACGTAATAAGAAGAAAACCCTTTACTGTTATACGGAAGAAGAACGTCAGAAAGCAATTGCAGAACTGGGACCGAATCCTGAAATCACCCGATTTAAAGGTTTGGGAGAAATCTCACCCGATGAATTCAGGCATTTTATCGGTAAGGATATGCGTCTGGAGCAGGTAAGCCTGCGCAAGACGGACCTGGTAAAGGAATTATTAGAGTTCTATATGGGTAAAAATACCATGGAACGACAAAACTTTATTATTAATAATCTGGTTATAGAAGAAGATTTGGCATCATGAGAAGAGCAATCTTTCCGGGAACATTCGACCCTTTCACTATCGGACATTTCTCGATAGTGACCCGCGCACTGACTTTTATGGATGAAGTCATCATTGGGATCGGTATTAATGAAAATAAGAATACCTATTTCCCTATCGAGAAACGCGTGGCAATGATACAGAACTTCTACCGGAACGACCCCCGCATCAAAGTATACTCTTATGATTGCCTGACGATTGATTTTGCACAACAGGTAGATGCACAGTTCATCATCCGCGGCATCCGCACCGTGAAAGACTTTGAATACGAAGAAACCATTGCAGATATCAACCGCAAACTGGCAGGTATTGAAACAATCCTGCTCTTTACCGAACCCGAACTGACATGCATCAGTTCCACAACTGTCCGCGAACTGCTACAATTCGGCAAGGACATCAGCCAGTTTATTCCCGAAGGAATGGAGATTTAGTGATTAGTGAATTTAATGATTAGTAAAAAGAATAATGAAGAAACTCCTTATCTTTATAATATGTATATGTGGTGGCATGGCTTCCATGCAGGCACAAAATACGGGTAATGCGGCAGCAATCCGCAAGTTACAAATGGCAGAATTTGCTATAGCCAACCTGTATGTAGACTCGGTAGACGAAAACAAACTGGTGGAAGAAGCTATTATCCGCATGTTGGCACAGCTTGACCCGCACTCCACATACAACAATGCCGAGGAAGTGAAGAAAATGAACGAGCCTCTGCAAGGTAATTTCGAAGGTATTGGTGTTCAGTTTCAGATGATAGAAGATACTTTACTGATCATACAGCCCGTGAGCAACGGACCGTCCGAAAAAGTAGGTATACTGGCAGGAGACCGTATTGTAGCTGTAAATGACAGTGCCATTGCAGGTGTTAAAATGTCCACAGAAGACATCATGACGCGCTTACGCGGCCCCAAAGATTCGGAAGTTAAACTGACCATCGTCCGCCGCGGAGTAGATGATCCTCTATATTTCACTGTAAAACGGGATAAAATTCCTATTCTCAGTCTGGATGCTTCTTACATGATACAACCCAAGATAGGCTATATCCGCATCAACCGTTTCGGCGCCACTACCGCCGAGGAGTTTACGGCAGCTCTTAAAGAATTACAGAAACAGGGAATGAAAGACTTAATACTCGACCTGCAAGGTAATGGAGGCGGATACCTGAACGCAGCCATCGATCTTGCCAATGAGTTCTTGCAACAGAAAGAATTGATTGTATATACCGAAGGAAGAGCCGCCCAGCGTAGTAATTTCTACGCCAAAGGCACGGGTAACTTCAAAAACGGCCGTCTCGTTGTATTGGTGGATGAATACTCTGCCTCTGCCAGTGAAATCGTTACCGGTGCCATACAGGACTGGGACAGAGGAGTTGTTGTAGGCCGTCGTACATTCGGTAAAGGCTTGGTACAGCGCCCCATCGACCTGCCCGACGGTTCCATGATACGCCTGACTATCGCCCGTTACTATACCCCTTCCGGACGTTGCATTCAAAAACCGTATGACCATACAGCTAATCTGGACAATCCCAGACTTCAAGGTGAGGATACCCAGGAGAAATACAATATGGATCTGATAGAGCGCTTCAACCGTGGAGAGATGATGCATGCTGACAGCATCCATTTCCCCGATTCACTGAAGAATTCTACAAAGAAACTGAAACGTACCGTTTATGGTGGCGGTGGTATCATGCCCGACTATTTCGTACCTATTGACACCACTCAATACACCGATTATCACCGGAATTTGGTTGCCAAAGGCGTTGTTATCAAAGCAACCACGAAATACATCGAAAGCCACCGGAAAGAATTACAGGAACAGTACAAGAAGTTCGATAGCTTCAACAATAAGTTTGAGATAGACGAGCAGATGCTTGCAGACATACGCGCTGCTGCCGATAAAGAGAAGATCGAGTTTAATGAAGAACAATACAATAAATCGCTTCCGCTGATAAAAACACAGTTGAAGGCCCTGATTGCCCGTGACCTCTGGGATATGAACGAATATTTCCAGGTGATAAACACCACGAACAACAGTGTGCAACAGGCACTAAAAGTACTGAACGAAAAGATTTACGAGAAGAAACTACCGCTTTAATTACCGAATAACCACTTATTTAACCAGCGGTTCACATAGATATTTACTACCGCACATCCCGCTCCGATGACTGCACCTGCCAGTACATCGGACGGGTAGTGCACACCCTCATTCATACGGGACATCCCGACAGAACAAGCCCATAAAGCCGAAGGACCTATCACATACCATTTCGGATACTTCACGCAAAGCGAAGTTGCCAATGCAAAGGCTGTTGCCGTATGTCCGGATGGGAAAGAAGGACTGGTCTCATGACTATAAGCATGAACCCGGTCGGGATAACGGTCGAACGGACGTTCACGGTCTATAAGATATTTCAAGCCATAGGTCACCACAAAAGCACCGGCAACACTGGTACCTACATACACAGCATCCTTTAATAATTCACGGTCTTTTTTCACCCATGCAGCCAGTACCATCGCCACAGGAACTCCAACGGCAATATAAGGTTCAGTACGAGAAATTATTTTATTATAATTGCGAATAAACTTACCATCCCAACTGTTTATTTTATGCAAGGTATTGATGTCCCAATTTTGTGCAGAAATACTGAGTACAACTAATGATGCAAAAAATACAAAAAAAATAGTTCTCTTCATGCAGTCTTTCTTATAGTTTGCAGCAAAGATAGGTGATTTTGTTAGAGTATTCACAAAAAAATTCTATCTTTGTTGCCATAATTTTAGTAATTCGTCCTATATTTCATGACAAAAGACACTCTTTGCACACGGCAGGTAGATTGCACTCTATGCCCGAAAATTTCTGATGGGACATTGGTACTTCGCCAACATCCCCAGGGGCAGCATTTCTCAGCGGAGAAGTGCACCCAGAACTGCATGATCTTTATGTTAAAGGGTGAGTTGCTGATTAATAGTAACGAATATCCGGGCACTACGCTCCTAAGCAGACAGTGTGTATTACAAGCCATCGGCTCAAAAATGGAGTTATTGGCACTGACTGAAGTGGAATACATCGCCTATTGGTTCACGGAACTCCCGCTTTTATGCGAAGACCGCTATAAAGAGATCCTGGAACGTTCCGAAGCTCCACTGATTTACACACCGTTGCTGGCCAACGCAAAACTGGAACGACTGCTAAATGATATCGCCGACTATTTTAAAGAACAACCTTCCGCTTGCGGGAAATATCTCGATATCAAGCGTCAGGAACTGGTTTACATTCTAACCTGTTATTATCCACTACGCCAGATAAGTACTTTTTTCTATCCTATCAGTACTTATACAGAAAGTTTCCATTATTTCATTATGCAAAACTACGATAAAGTGAAGAATGTGGAAGAATTTGCCCATTTAGGAGGATATACCACCACTACCTTTCGTCGTTTGTTTAAAAATATGTATAATGTTCCGGTGTACGAATGGATACTGGACAAGAAGCGTGAAGGTATTCTGAATGATCTGCAATTCACCAAGCAACGTATCTCTGTAATTAGCGCACGCTATGGTTTTGATTCCCTGTCACACTTCGCACATTTCTGTAAGGACTCCTTTGGGGACACCCCCCGTTCACTACGGAAACGCGCTGCCAGTGGAGAGAAAATCACTATTATAAAAGAAAAAAGTGACGACTCAGCAAGGGAACAAGGTGACGAGGAAGGGTAACCCTTTTCTCGTCACCTTGTTCCCTTGCTGAGTCGTCAACTTCTGTCTATTCTCCTGATTACGGAATTATTTCTTTAATTCCTTGTTTAATCAATGTTTTTCTTCTATTTTTGCGGGAAATTAGAGTAAGACCCTAAGTAAAAAGCAAATTTTCTAACTATTAAATAATTTAAATTCAATCATTTATGTGGTTAAGTAATTCATCTGTAGGAAGGAAAGTGGTGATGAGCGTTACCGGTATCGCCCTTGTCCTGTTTCTGACGTTTCACATGGCGATGAACCTGGTTGCATTAATCTCGGCAGAGGGATACAACATGGTTTGTGAGTTCCTGGGAGCAAACTGGTATGCCTTGGTGGCTACGGTAGGTCTGGCTGCCCTTTTCATCATTCACATCATCTACGCTTTCTGGCTGACAATGCAGAACCGCAAAGCGCGCGGTACAGAGCGTTATGCCGTAGTTGATAAACCCAAAACAGTAGAATGGGCTTCTCAGAACATGCTCGTACTGGGTCTTATTGTAATCGTAGGTCTGGGCCTGCACCTAGTAAACTTCTGGGCAAAAATGCAGCTTCCCGAGTTGATGCACAACATGGGTATGCAAACCGATGCTGCCACACTGGCATATGCAGCCAATGGTGTTCATCACATTGAAAACACATTTGGCAATCCGGTATACGTAGTGCTTTACCTCATTTGGCTAGGCGCACTGTGGTTCCACCTGACTCACGGTTTCTGGAGCTCTATGCAGTCTCTGGGCTGGAACAACAAGGTATGGATTAACCGTTGGAAATGTATCTCCAACATCTACTCTACTATCGTCGTTGTATGTTTCGCCTTGGTAGTTGTCGTATTCTTCGCAAAATCATTGTGCGGCGGTGCTTGCTAATTTGTAAATTGTAAACGATTAAAATGTAATAGCATTATGACTAAGATAGATTCAAAAATTCCGGAAGGACCAGTAGCAGAGAAATGGACCAACTATAAAGCTCACCAGAAATTAGTGAACCCGGCTAACAAGCGTCGCTTGGATATCATCGTAGTAGGTACAGGTTTAGCAGGTGCTTCTGCTGCCGCTTCACTCGGTGAAATGGGTTTCAGAGTATTCAACTTTTGTATTCAAGACTCTCCCCGACGTGCACACTCCATCGCTGCACAGGGTGGTATCAACGCTGCAAAGAATTACCAAAACGACGGTGACTCAGTATACCGTTTGTTCTACGATACAGTAAAGGGCGGTGACTACCGTGCCCGCGAAGCTAACGTTTACCGTTTGGCTGAGGTTTCCAATAGCATTATCGACCAGTGTGTGGCACAAGGTGTTCCTTTCGCCCGCGAATATGGCGGTCTGCTGGATAACCGTTCTTTCGGTGGTGCTCAGGTATCACGTACGTTCTATGCCCGCGGTCAAACCGGGCAGCAGTTGTTGCTGGGTGCTTATTCAGCATTGAGCCGCCAGGTAAACGTAGGTACTGTAAAACTGTATACCCGCTATGAAATGCAGGACGTTGTTCTTATTGACGGACGTGCCCGCGGTATCATTGCTAAGAACCTCGTTACCGGTAAACTGGAACGTTTCGCTGCACACGCAGTAGTAATCGCTACCGGTGGTTACGGAAACGCATACTTCCTGTCTACCAATGCAATGACTTGTAACTGTACAGCTGCTGTTTCTTGCTACCGTAAGGGTGCTTGGATGGCTAATCCGGCTATGGTACAGATTCACCCCACTTGTATTCCTGTTCACGGTGACAAACAGTCTAAGTTGACTTTGATGTCAGAGTCGCTGCGTAATGACGGCCGCATCTGGGTTCCGAAGAAAAAAGAAGATGCAGTGAAACTTCAGAAGGGTGAAATCAAGGGAAGCGATATTCCGGAAGAAGACCGTGACTATTACTTGGAACGCCGTTATCCGGCATTCGGAAATTTGGTTCCGCGTGACGTTGCCAGCCGTGCTGCAAAAGAACGTTGTGATGCAGGTTTCGGTGTGAACAATACAGGCTTGGCAGTATTCCTCGATTTCTCTGAGGCTATCAGCCGTTTAGGCATCGATATCGTTCTTCAACGTTATGGTAACCTCTTCGATATGTACGAGGAAATCACTGACGTGAATCCGGGCGAACTGGCAAAAGAAATTGCCGGTGTGAAATATTATAATCCGATGATGATCTATCCGGCTATCCACTATACAATGGGTGGTATCTGGGTTGACTACGAACTGATGACTTCTATCAAGGGTCTGTTCGCTATCGGTGAATGTAACTTCTCTGACCACGGTGCAAACCGCCTCGGTGCTTCTGCATTGATGCAAGGTCTGGCTGACGGTTACTTCGTATTGCCTTACACTATTCAGAACTATCTGGCTGACCAGATCACAGTTCCCCGCTTCTCTACCGACCTGCCTGAATTTGCAGCAGCAGAGAAAGCAATTCAGGATAAGATCAACTGGATGATGAACATCAAGGGTAAGAAGTCTGTAGACTCTATCCACAAGGAACTAGGTCACGTAATGTGGGAATATGTAGGTATGGGCCGTACAGCAGAAGGTCTGAAGACCGGTATTGCCAAACTGAAAGAAATCCGCAAGGAATTCGAAAAAGACCTCTTCATTCCAGGAGATAAGGAAGGCATGAATGTAGAGTTGGATAAGGCTATCCGCTTGTACGACTTCATTATCATGGGTGAATTGGTTGCATACGATGCTCTGAACCGTAACGAAAGCTGCGGTGGTCACTTCCGTGAAGAATACCAGACTGAGGAAGGCGAAGCAAAACGTGATGATGAAAACTTCTTCTACGTTGCTTGCTGGGAATATCAAGGCTCCGACGAAAAAGCTCCTGAACTGCTGAAAGAACCGCTGGTTTACGAAGCAATCAAGGTACAAACTCGTAACTATAAGAGCTAATCGGGAAGTTGAACATTTAAAGAATTAAAGAAAATGGATAAAAATATAAGTTTCACACTGAAAGTATGGCGTCAGAAAGGTCCAAAGGCAAAAGGCGCTTTTGAAACATACCAAATGAAAGATATCCCCGGTGACACTTCATTCCTTGAAATGCTGGATATCTTGAATGAGCAACTGATTTCTGAAGGTAATGAACCGGTTGTATTCGATCATGACTGCCGCGAAGGTATCTGCGGTATGTGTTCGCTCTACATCAACGGACATCCCCACGGTCCTGCAACGGGTGCTACTACCTGTCAGATTTACATGCGTCGTTTCAATGATGGCGACACTATCACTGTTGAACCTTGGCGTTCTGCCGGTTTCCCGGTTATCAAGGACTTGATGGTAGACCGCACGGCTTATGACAAGATCATGCAAGCAGGTGGTTATGTAAGTGTGCGTACAGGTTCTCCTCAGGATGCCAACGCTATCCTGATTCCGAAGCAGATTGCTGACGAAGCTATGGATGCTGCTGCTTGTATCGGTTGCGGTGCTTGCGTAGCTGCATGCAAGAATGGTTCTGCTATGCTGTTCGTTTCCGCAAAAGTTAGCCAGTTGAACTTGCTGCCGCAAGGTAAACCGGAGGCATTGCGCCGTGCAAAAGCTATGTTGAGCAAGATGGACGAACTCGGATTCGGTAACTGTACCAACACTCGCGCTTGCGAAGCTGAATGTCCGAAGAACATTTCTATCAGCAACATCGCTCGTTTAAACCGCGATTTTATCATCGCAAAACTGAAAGACTAATCAGCCCTTTCTACATTTGATTAATATCACCAGAACTCCTCTGCCGGGAAACCGACAGAGGAGTTTTTATACCATCTTACAATAAATACTTTCAGAGATTTCAAATGATATCCATTAACGATAGGATAACTGTAAAACGGCTCCCCTTTCCTACTTCAGATTGCACCTCTATATGCCCGCACAACCGTTCAATAATGACTTTACAAATAGAAAGTCCAAGTCCGCTTCCCTGTTCAAACTCATCGGTTTTATAAAAACGGTCAAAGATCATCATGAGCTCCTTCTCATCAATTCCTTTTCCCGTATCCTGCACATAGACACTAACTTTCCGATGCTCCTTATCCACACTACATCCCAATGTTACCGAACCACTACGGGTAAACTTATCCGCATTATTCAGAAAATTGGAAATAACCTGAATAAAACGCATACGATCTATCCTGACGGGCAAGGAAAGACTTTCATCCAGAACAAGATGAAACTGCAACGAGGGTTTGATTAGTGTCTGATAAGCCATATAAATCTCTTTCACAACCGTCGTCATATTCCATTCTTTTATTTTGAGATCCAGATTACCGGAATCCAGACGCGATATTTCCACTACGTCATTGACTAGTTTCAAAAGCAGTTCATTATTACGGTTGATAATCTCAAGCATAGCTTTCTTCTCTTCCGGTTCAATCTCATCGCCACCTTCGCCTACCAATAAATTAGTAAATCCGACAATAGCATTCAGCGGAGTACGGATTTCATGGCTCATATTATTCAGAAAAGATTGCTTCAATTCAGCATTTTCGGCCATCTGCTTAGCCTGAATGAGTTGTTCTTCACGCTCCACCTGTAGCTGAATATCCTGCATAACACCTGCCAGCATTATCCTCCCCTTTGCATCTTTCAGGCTGCGACACCGTAGTTCATACCAGCGATAATTTTCTTCACTAAAAGAGAAACGTACACGCCGAACATGCATGTCCGTAGATTGATGCAATGTTTCGTATAATGAATTCAGTAGGGATACATCATCAGGATACGCATATTTCAAGAAATCGGTTCGCACAAACGTCCTCTGTTCCATTCCCACCAAACGAGTATAATTCTCATCAAATTCAATATTCTCCCCCTGAATATCCCAAAGGGCAACTCGTCCTCCATCCATGGAAAGCGTCAACCGCTTATGAATTTCCTCAAGCATCTCCAGGTTCTTTCGTTCCTCACGCGAACGTCGACGGATGCGCAACCAACTGACCAATACCAGAATAAAAGCAAGGATAAACAATCCAGTCAGAAAATAAAGCTCATTCCGATACCGATCATAAAATGAGTAATTGATAATACGCACATTTTCAGGCACATTTTCCACATCAAAGTCTGCATAGGCTGAAAAGTAAGTCCAATCCAGTACATATTCCTTTTCCATATCCCTTATTTTCGGCATACCGATCTTCTCTTTATTCATCAGGCGAACAGAAAAATCGGCCGCAGTACGCGCAGAAATCTCATCAGTAGCCATATAACCACCCACAATTTTGGCATCCTCCCCAAATCCCTGACGGATACAACTGAAAGAGGGAATATTCAAGGCTTTAGTTATCGGGAGCGACATCTGATCAAATTTATCCAGCAGGAAAACCTCTTTCTTCTGCCCACTCTTTGATTTCTCCATGTCGACAAACAAAGAGGTCCCTTTGGTATAACGGAAAGGACAAAGGCTTATGGTTATCTCATCTTTACCAACATGACTACCCGCTCTTGCAGGCATCAAATTATAGTGCTCGACCATTTCCTGTAATTCCTTATATTCCGGTTCTACAGAGAAAGCAGTCCCACAACCCAATAGCCGCATTTCCTTTCTATCGGCAAACCGGGTTAACAGATCAAACGATTTGCGTCCAAGAGGAGTCAGATCTATATTATAAATAACATCTATCCCGACTTGTGGCCGTAAAGATTTTATAAAATCGATATTACGTTGAAAGTCCGGTGCATCACGCAACACATAAACTTTTCTGCGCTCATATTCCTTTATAAGTTTTTCATCGGGAAAATGTACATTGCAAGCTACTACAGAGACAGAGGAAAGCAGGCGGTGACGGGTGTTAAATAAGGCAGATACAGCTTGGTCGCCCACAGTAAGAATCAGTGCCACCGGCTTATCTTTAATGATCTCAAGATACGCCTCCATGTTTTTTATCCCCTCTTTCGGATCGACAGTATTGAAATCCAGATAAAATTTATTAAATACCGGCTCTATTCCCTGCTTTCTGAACTCCTGCCTCAGAAGCTCTTCAAAATTTCCATAGCAATCATAATAAGGAGAGGAAGAATACATAAGAGAAATTATTCTTTCTATCCGATGGTTGGCAGTATACCATCGTTTAAAATTGACCCCACATAAAAAAGCACATAGCAAGAGAATGAAGGCGAAAGCATATTTTAGTTTGTCGGTTTTCATTGCAAGACTAATATGCTAGCAAAAGTAATATAATCTATAAAAAAGGAGAGGTTTTATTCAAAAAATATTCAATCTTTTTTTTTATTTTCTGTAACGTGTGGAAAAGAAGTGGATTGATAAATAATAATATGGGTATACGACGACACGGATGAAGACGGACGAACGCGGACTTTATAAGGCTGAAAGCCTCTCCTATTATGCAACCATTATCAGGGAACTACACTTTCTGTTTATTCTCAATAGGGTGAGAACTTTTTCTCTCTTTGTTGAGCAATAGCTCTCAACATAGTGAGAAAGTTTTCTCAATTAAGCGAGAAACAGTTCTCACTGTAATAAGCATTCATTAGACATTATGTACATATCATTTCCGCACGTTAACTAACAAAGACAAAAGCGATACTTTAAATTTTCTTTATCAAAGTATTGTATACAAACGAAAACTCCCTAATTTTGTGACTGCTATAAAAGACTTAAGATGAACGTGCACAAAACCTGGATATTATTGCTATTCTTACTAATCCCGACTATTCTATTCGCTCAAAAAACAAGAACAGTCAAGGGAAAAGTGTGCACGGCGTCAGATACCCCAAAAGGGGAAGAACCCTTACCTTACGCAAGCATTGTTATTTTAAGTGGAAAAGATTCCACTTTCATAAAAGGAGCTGCAAGCGATACGGACGGACACTTCAACCTTCAGTTTACTACTCAGAAAGGAACACAATATCTACTCAAAGCTTCTTATACGGGCATGCAATCTGTCTTCCGAAAACTGGATGGCAATGCTTCAACCATTAATCTGGGCAGCATCCTACTGAAGGAAGGCATCGAATTGGGAGAAGTGACAGTGAAAGCTCCAATACGTGAAATAGACCAGGTGGGAGATACCACCGTCATCAATGCAGCAGCTTATAAAACACCGGAAGGCTCCTATCTGGAGGCTCTGGTGAAACGTATTCCCGGAATGGAATATGACAGTGAAACCAAAACCCTGAAATACAATGGACTGCCTATCAATGAAATCAACGTAAACGGTGAAGCCTTCTTTGCGGGCGACAACAAGATGGCACTGGAGAACCTCCCTGTAGAGTTAATCAGCAAGATAAAAGTATACGATAAGAAGAGCAAACTGGAAAAGCTGACAGGCGTCAGTACCGGAAAGGAAAACTATGTACTCGACTTGCAGACCAAAGCAGAATTCAATGGGACCCTTCTTTTATCGGGACAAGCCGGATATGGCAATAACAACAAAAAGGACTTCAACTTGCAAGGTAACTACTTCAAGAATAACGGAAACAACCTCTCCGTCATTGCCAACTCCGGTAATCTCAATATGAGAACCAGCTATAAAGACAACATACAGGAGAACGTTGCATTGAACTTTACCCAAAAGTACAATAAGAAGCTGACTATCAACGGAAATATGTCCTATCACCACAATAATCAGGGCAACGTATCCACATCCTACAATGAACAATACCTGACAAGCGGAAACAAATACCAATACTCTGCCGGTAACAATACGAACGGCAGTCGCAATATGAATGCGACATTGGGCTTAAACTGGCAGGTAGATAGCATGACCTTTGTTAATATCTATGGTAATTTCAACCTCACCCGGAATAATAGTGCCAATAATAACCGCCAAGGCACATTCAATGAAAATCCTCATCTGGATATCCTGGACCCTTTCAGTACTATCAGTGAAGTACCCGATGATCAAAAAATCAATGATATTTCTATGGGGTCGCTGATGAGAGGCAACCAACACCGGTCTTCCTTCCACGCAAATATCATGCGCCGGATCAATAAAAAAGGAACTTCCGTCGGGCTAACAGCTCAATACAATGATAGTAAAAATGACAATAACAACTTCTCCTTATCCTCAACGACCTATTATCAACTGAAAAACAGTGCCGGAAACGACTCTATACTCTACCGTAACCAGTACTCATCGAACCGGTCGCCCAACCGTTCACAAGGCATAGGGGTGATGTTCACCCATCCTTTCACCAAGAAACTACGCTCACAGATCTCATATAATTTCAATTATAGCAAGCAGAAAAACGACCGCAATACATACGACCTGTCCGGCTTTATGGAAGAAGCAGAGGTGCAGCCCGGCTATCTACCCGAAGGATATGAGACGAGTTACATCGACAGCCTGAGTAACCGAAGCCATAGCAGTACCCTACAACACGGAATCAATCTGTTTTTTAACTACTCCGACACCACTTGGAATGTCAATGCCGGGATGTCCGTAAAACCCGAACGCCGTAGCCTGAACCAAAAAACAGGTTTACATAAAGCCGATACCACCCTTCGCTCTGTCGGTTTCCAGCCTATGTTGTTCGTCTCATGGCAGAAAAAGAAAAACAGGATCATCCTGCACTATTATGGAAATACCTCGCAACCGTCATTATACGATCTGATCGCCCCCACCAACAACAGCGATCCGCTCAACATCACACGAAGCAACCCTAATCTGAAGCCTACTTACAATCAATCCGTCCGACTGGAAGCACAAAATACAAAGCAAGGCGTCTTTGCCACACTGAACTGGAACAACAGAATCAACAGCCAGACCCGTGCAGTGACCTACAACCAGCAGACAGGCGGGCGTGAAACCTATCCGGTCAATATCAACGGCAACTGGAACATGAACGGGGTACTTCGATATCAGAAGCGCATCAAAAGTTTTAGCCTGAATGCCAATGCCGGAGGCTCTTTTGCGCAAGATGTCAGCCTCATCAACGAAAACCAGACCGAACAACCGGAGCGTAGTACCACTCACAACACCGGGATAAACACTGATCTCCGCCTATCCTACCAGCCTAAATGGGGAAACTTCGACCTGAACGGAAGATGGAATTTTCAACATTCTGCCAACTCGCTTCTGGAAACAGATACTTACACCCGTAATTATGCTTTCGGAATAAACGCCTTTGCCGATTTACCCAAAAGTATACAGCTGAGAACCGATGCGAATTATTCTTTCCGAAACGGTACGAACATAAAGAAGGGGGAAGACGACCAATTTGTATGGAACGCAAGTATCACATGGCGTTTCCTGAAAAAAAAGCAAGCCGAGGTATCAGCCAACTGGGTGGATATACTCAGCCAACAAAAGAGTTATTACCGCAGCACTATGGCAGATGGCTTTTACGAGAGCCATACGCAACAGATAGGCAGTTACTTCATCGTCTCTGTGAAATACCGTTTTAACCAACCTCTTCGCAAAAAGTCTGTGTCTCCTCAGTAGCAACAGATTGCACCGAACGAAGCCCGCGAGGGGAAGAACCAAAATACTTCTTACAGTAGTTAGAGAAGTGAGGCAAAGATTCGAAACCATATTTATAACAGATTTCGGAGATTGTGGCTTCCGTATACCGAAGTTCATAAGCTATGCTCTCTTTACGCTTCTCCATCATCCACTCATAAACAGGTTTATGGAACACAGAGTTGAAAATGCGCCGGAAGGTGGTAGTAGTGTAGCCACCTAATTGGGCTAATTCTTCCACAGTCTTCACCTTCATATGGTTTTGTAAAACAAAATACTCGAAGCTGGACGTATATCTGGACAGTGAATGCACCAGCATAGAGAGATCATAATCGGAATAATATTGTCCCAGAATAAAAGCAAGTTCTTTCCGTTTAAGAGAAAGCAATTCCCGGCAAATCTTCTCTTCTACCAAATAAGCTTTTGAAGCACTCAGAAAGAAATTCAATTCATTAGTAATTTTCAAAGGCGTGAATATGAGGGGAGGAGTTACACTTTTCATTATATATTTATAGCGTTCCTCGCAAAACAATTCAGGCTGATTGAAGCGGTAACAAACACATTCCACATCCGTCAGAGCAAGAATCTCATACTTTGAACCGATAGCCTGAAGAATAAACTCACCGGCATGCAGCACAGTACCTGCATACTCCTGACTGTTGACAAGAACTTCTCCTTCTAACAGAAAAATCATGATATTCTCTTCGCATTTTTGGGCAGGAAGGTGGAAACCTCTTGAATGAGAGGCATAAATGATAGCATTAGCTACAGCCTTAGGGCACTGCTGACACGATATGACCGCACCACATGCAGAGTAAGTTTGCATTGTAGATTGAATGTTTTTTGTTTGTTATTGTGCGGCAAAAATAAGAATATTATGGGAAGAAACAAAAAAATCCCCAAAGACTTTACAAAAGTGAAAGTCTTCGGGGATAATTCTTCAATCTATCCAATAATGCTATGGCAAGCGCAGTCTCTTATAACGATTTCGAAGAAGCCTTATGAATCTTGAAAGTTGCAAGGTTCCCTTTGTGGTCTGTAGGCCAAACACAGGAAGGGGTCAGGAACTTATCTTTGGAATCATTTTCTATTATTATGCCTCTCACAACTGTTTCGGAAGGACCTACCAATATGCAATTTTTCAATGAAAGAATCGAGTTCATCGGATAATAATAAATAAAATCAATCCGGTCACGTTCATCGGCTTCGGGGGCCCAAGCTAATTTTTCCAGTTTAGCTTCTTCTGCAAGCTTATTTCCTGCGGGAAATGTGAAGCCGGGATATCGAACAGGATTAGGATATTTTTCACGATAACTATCCTTGAATCCAGCTTCATGAAGCATCATAGAACAATCCCAATGAATGACAGCCCCATTGTGATCCCATAGATTTTTTGTGTCCGCCTGCCAGTCCAAATGAGAAGGCTCGTTGAAATCTCCTCCCATAATAACCGGACGTCCTTGTTTAATATCGGTTTGCACTTCTTGTACGAAAGCATGGATAGACTCATCTCTGAATGACAAACGATTGGCTTTCAGAACCTCGGACTCATCTGTTATAGGATTATCTATCTTTTTCCAGCTCGTGCCACTATATCCACGTGGCATATAACATTCATAATTCCGATAATCTAAATGGCAGGAATAAAAAGAAACTGGCTGCCCTTCGATTGTGGTTGTCATTTTCACCATAGCACGGCTTTCATCACCCGGTACAATGCAACATTTAGTCATGCTATCCGGTTTGAATTTACTTAAAATACCAATTGCCAGATCGAAAGTCTCTCCATAATAATGCTTTCCCCTCTTCTTCAATTCCTCTATCACGTGTGGTATAAACCGTTTTCCATCTCTGACTTCACATAAGAAAACTACATCTGCATCCATCTGGTCCAATACATCAATAATTCCTTGATCTCCATTAGGCACTTTAGCACCTCCATGCCACAGGTTTAATTGAAAAACTCTAAATGTACTTTTTGCTTTTGCATTGCAAAGGTTAACTGAACAAAACAGGCATAGTAATAATAATAGTAAATTCTTTTTCATTTCGTTAATTCATTCTATAACCTTGATAAATTATAAGTTTATACAAAAGTAGTATATTCTCTGTGCATTCCAAGCTACTTATATAGTTTTTGAATTCTAATTCTTTGTATCACACCCCACACGGTAACTCCATTTACACGCCGAGGTAAGGTCGTTACATACCGAGGTAAAGAGCGTTACAATAAAAGGTAAAATCCGTTACATACAGCGGTAAATGCTTTTACATCCTGTTGTAAATGACCCGTAAATGCTAATATCATATTTTCTATCATATACATAAGAGTCACAGTCTTAAGGCACTGCTGACACGATATGGCTACACCACACGCAGAGTAAGTTTGCATTGTAGATTGAATGTTTTTTGTTTGTTATTGTGCGGCGAAAATAAAAATATGATGAGAAGATACCAAAAAGCCCCAAAGACTTTACGTTTTGTAAAGTCTTTGGGGAAAAATAAAGGTTTATAAAAGATTATTTAACAGGAGTTATAGGATCAGCCTGAGGCTCTGCATCGCTCCATTCTCCCCATTCTGGTTCACCAAATGTCACCTGAGCAGCATCACTTGTTAAACTTAAAGTATAACGGACACGTTTTCCTTTCTCCCATGTTATAGCAGGAAGAGATACTTCTTTTACACCATCTTCAAGAGTAGATTGACCGTTTCCTCCTTCTTCTGTAACTTTTGCAGAATAAGTGACTTTCACCTTTACAGCATCAGCTGCAATAGCTTGAGGTAAGAGCATAAACAAAGCAGCAGTAGATTGATCTAAATTAGAAACATCTGCATCCGCATTAGAAATCAATTCAACAGAACCCGTATAGGCATATACAGTAGGAGTAGCCGATACTTTAACTTCAGTCCAAGTTCCTGCAGTTTTAGAACCATCAAAAGTAAAAGTACCCTGATCTTTCACACCTGTAAGTTCTAATTTAGTTAATGTATAAGTAAATCCGACTTCACCTTTAATTGAGAAATTAACCTGAGTCAATAAATGGCAGAATGGAAGTTGCAGATCACCAGCATCTTTATTTTTATCAATCAAATTTGCAGCCAATAAATCTTTTTGATCACCAATTTCACCAACTGTATAGTCAAAATGAGGATAGTTTGTCGTTACAGTCAGAGTTTGTTCTGGAGAGACAGAGAAAAATTGTACAAATCCAGTCGTAGGCCAATAATATGGGCCAGAAGTATACTCCCACTTATTCACATCCTTTTTATTAACTACCACACCCGGCATAAACTCTCCAAGTGTAACATCAGGGCCTATCTTCGTTGCCGTCTTATATCCATAAACTTTAAAGGATTTGAAATCTGCGTTATTCACAATATTCGCTCTTGTAGCATTACTCACTACTGCGCCAAAGTTAATTTTTGCCTTTTCACCAGCCTTCTCAATCTCTTCATTCTGTGAGCAACCTACGATTGCCAACGCAGCAACTGCTGCCAATAAAATCTTCTTCATAATCGTTTGTTTTATAAGTTAATATTTTTATTTGTTTACTTTCAATTCACAGGTAATTCAACATCCGTCTCATCATCCCAATCACCGACATCACCACCCATACCACCGCCTCCACCGGGAGGAACTTCCACATCATCCACTTCTATTTCTTCATCAATCGGTATTTCAATATCCGTTGCCGGATCTCCCTCTCCCTCTTCAGGAGGAGTAGGCGGAGGAGATGGAGCAGTTACAGCGGCTGTTATGTCAACCTTGACTTCCTGAACCGTATTATCTACCTTCACAAGTAGTAATTTCATCGTTACCTCGCTGCCTGAACGTGTGCCTGCTGATTCTGATACAAAAAAAGCAGAAAAGCTACCACGTATCACATCACCTCCTTTTCGGGCCTCTACATAAATTGGGGCAACACTTGCTGTACATGAGCCATTACTAATGTAATAAGAACCATTCATCCCGTCTACATTACAGATAATGCTTGCCACATTCTTCAATCCTTTCACCTTTATTTCAAAAGAATAGTTCTTGACTACCAGTTTCGGTTGAAACTCCATCAAAAGCATCTTCTCACTCTTTTCTATTTTCATATCTTTCACACTTACTACATACAAAGGGTCTGGCGACCACACCATCGCTTCACTGCTATTAAGCCCTGTACACGGTCCGGTGTAAGCTTCAATCGTCTCATACGCCCCATCACCACGAATCAACACACTCTCTGTATTATAATTGTAAATCACCATGTCATAATATCCCGGTGGCACTTTCACCACTCCCCCTTCAATCGAGAGATAGTTCTCCACCTTTCTTCCTTCTTCGCTTTTCGGGTAGAAGATCACCCTCATTCCTTCGGGCAACTGCTCCGTCACCCCCTTCCAATCAAGCTTGATCTGTACTCCGCTGACAGGATAATCATCCAGTATATCTCTAAATTCACATCCCGCTAAAAGCACCGATAGCCCCAATAGAAGCAAAAGAAACACACATTTTGTACACCGCATAGCTACCGCCTCCTTCCCTGAATGAGCCATACCAAAGAAACCTTGGCTTTCGTAGGCCCTATAAAATGATAGCGTCCGCTACTTGTCCATATCAAATCACTTTCGTAGGTAGTATATTTTCGGTATTCTGTTTCCAGATAGCCAATCCCCAGACTGAATTCAAGAGCCAGGTGCCGGGCCAGTCGATGACCGTAACCATAAGTCAGTCCAGAAGCTGCATAATAGTTTCCCCGATATCCTTTATCCTTATCAAACTGGAAGTCGTACACTCCCCCTTCAGCATATATTCCCAGAAAATGTCCCGTCAACCGTTCACGATTCTTACGATTCCCAAGCCAGTAACGTACCTCAGCACCTCCCGAAAGAAGCTGGTAACAGAAGCCGCGCTTATTGTTCGACCACCAGGGACATTTATATTCCATATTCAAAGACCACCGCTGCCCTACGGGCAATTCCACCTCCACATTCGGAGCCAAAGCTAAATCATAAAGTATATTGTTCTTCAATGCAATCACTGTTCTACGCGGGGTTTCCCTCTTACTTTCTGCCTCAACATACGGAGAAAAAGTCATTAGTTCCATTTTTCCCTCCGGTAGAGTATTTACAGGCAATGCTAATGTAGCTATCGACAAACTGTCTTTTATCTCCCCTATCCGTTCTACTTTCCGGAATTGATGTTCCGACAAATAAGCGTAAGGTTTTCCACCATCCAAATAGTGCAACAGCTTTATCAGCTTTTCAAAGTTCCCGAAGTGTCGCCGGATTAACGCCAGCACATCTTCTTTATCCGGCACCTGCGGATCATTCATTACCCATTGGTATATTTTGCTCCAGGTTTCCGGTTGAAACATTCGGTCCGTCGGGTTGCAAATATCCTTCTTCGCTGCTAATCTTTCAGCTCGCATCTCTGCTTTTCCTAATATCAAAAAAGAGAGTATTAAGAATATATATAAACCTACGCGAACCTTCATAACTTTGCTTTGTATATGACAAATGTATATTTAAAAAATTGAAAGAAATACGAAGATTATAACTCTTTTCAGGGTGTGGAAGCTTCTGTGAAACGAATGAAACAGATTTGCAACTTTGTAACATAAAAGAGGTCTCATGCTATTTGATAATCATTTAGCCACTATCATCCACTATATTGTCTCAAAAAGACAGTTCGTGTGCGAAAACAGTGAATATCCGTGAAAGAATTATAAAAGGAATATCAAACGGAAGCAAACATTTGGAAAAAACAGGGTGAGCTCTTATATTTGCAATGTGATTTTTTTCATAGTATTAGATTTAAGGTTAACAAAGGTTGGAGTACAGCGGTACTCCTTTTTTTATACCCATACTTTCCGATACTATTCTTTTCCATCCCTTCACCATACCAACTCCGTGTCAAGTCCATACCAAGTCCGTACCAAGTCCAAGTGTATAGACATGGAGCTAATACGGAGCAGACAAGGCTTTGACTATATTCAGAGAATAAAAAGTAAATGGCCATTACGGAGCTGTATTCTATCTACGTAAACATTTGATTATGAAATTCTACAATAGGGAACAAGAAACAGCCAAACTGCAAGAGATACAACAGAAATCTCTTCTTCAAGCTCAAATGACCATCATTACCGGACGAAGACGTATTTCTTCCTCTTCCTTGCCGCAAGCGGATAATCCTTCTTCACCTCAAACGAATAGCTGCCGGAAAGAAGTTTCAAAACCACCTCTCCATTTCCTTCACTGATAAATTCTACTCCTTTACACTTCCGGACAGGTTTCGTTTTCTCGCGAACATCCCTCAATGATGCAGTCGGCAGATATAGGGTAGCTGTAGTATTGGCAGGTACAGTGAAAGTATAACGAATCACTCCGCTCTCCACTTTCCAGCCACTTTCAATACGTCCATACATAGAATCATAATATCCCCGTGCATACGTCATCTTCCCGGTTGGATCGGGCATCGGCTTCAGAACGAACTGCTTGAAACCGGGAAAAGTTTCATCACGCTGTATTCCCAAAGAGTAATTGTACATCCAGGCACCCACGGCACCGAAAGAATAATGATTGAAAGAATTCATGCGATTGTTTCCACCAAAGCCATCCGTGCGAGTATAAGAGTTCAGACGTTCCCAGATGGTAGTGGCTCCCTGTTCAATGGAATAAAGCCACGAAGGATAACTGGTCTGCTGAAGTAGCCTGTAAGCCAAGTCTGAATGCCCGTAGTCAGACAAAGCCTTATTGATCCATGATGTGCCGATGAAACCTGTCATCAGAGAGTAAGACGGGCATTGCTGACCTCTGTCCGTGGTATTCTCCCTTCTCACAGTCTCTGCAAGATTGGCAATCACCTTATTACGATTCTCTTCATCAATAATATTGAAAGCCAACGGAAGCACATACGAAGTCTGTATATCGATATGTGATCCTTTCTTCTCAGGGACAAAAGCCGAAAATAGGGTCTTTCCGGTCTCAGGCTCTATATACGTTTTATTGAAGAAATCCTTCCGGGCGGCATGCAGTTCACGAAACCACTCGGCATCGGTAACCTTACCAAGGACAGTCGCCATCTTAGCCATCAACTCCAAATCATAAATGAAGTAGGCTTCCCATACCAGAGATTTGTCATTCTTCTCATCCTCCAGCCCCAGCCAATCACACAAATCACCCCACGAACGAGTTTGAACAATCAGGTTGGTTTCTGTTTCGATGGTATTATCGATGATGTATTGAATATAGCGTTTCATGGCGTCATAGTGTTCGCTCAACAAAATGGTATCCCCATATTGCTGGTAACACTCCCAAGGCACTGTGATTCCGGCACTTCCCCACAGCAGACCGCCAAAACCACCACCCAATGGAGCAATATCCGGAAAACGCCCATCCGTCCGCTGAACATCACGCATAGAACGGAGATAGCGTCTCAGGAATTGCGGAACATCCGCCAGATAAGTTGCCGTGCGCGAGAAGACAGAAATGTCTCCTGCCCATCCCAGCCGTTCATTGCGTTGCGGACAGTCCGTAGGAATAGAAAGGAAGTTTCCATAAGAAGACCAGGTTATATTCTTCCAAAGCTGATTCACCTGAGTATTGGAAGTCTCGTAGCGTGAAGCTAATTCGTGTATAGAGCTTAGTACTACCCCTTTCACCGCTCCCACAGGCAACGGTTTATCAATGCCTGTGATCTCTATAAAGCGGTAGCCATGATAGGTGAAGCGGGGAGAGATGGTTTCCTGCCCACCTTTGGCTATATAAACATCCTGAGCCATAGCGGCACGGATATTCTCCAGCATAATCATACCGATATTCCCTTCGTATTCCGGCAAATCGGGATATTTCACCTCAGCAAAACGCAATGTAATTTCCGTTCCGGGTTTCATGCCCGATAAACTAATCCGGGGAACTCCTACCATATTCTGCCCCATATCATACACAAACACACCGGGGCGGACTTCTTCCACCGAGAGAGCCGTCAACTCATTTATTTGTTTCACCGTCTGACCAAACTGCCCGATAAGTTCAAAGCCTGAATAATCATTCACCCACGGCATATTCGGATTACCTACCGTACTGATATTACCTTCCAAGGCAACTTCATGAGCCGGTTTCCAGGCAGATGCATCATAAGAGGCCATGCTCCATCCTTCCACTGCCGTTTCCCTTAAAGCATCATACACTTCGCCCTGGAAGAAACTACCGTAAGCAATAGGACCTTCACTAAAATACTGCCAGGATAACGGATCAGTTACCACCACATCGGTCCGGCCATCTGCATACGTGATAACCAGTTTTGCTAATAAAGATTGGCGGTCACCGAAGAAGTTCCAATTGTCTCCCGTAAAGGTAGCACCCCCACTCCACCAGCCTTCTGCCAGTAAAGCGCCAAGGGCATTTCTGCCGGAATGAACATACTCCGTTACATCAAACGTCTGGTACAGATGGGTTTTATTATACTGGGTGATTCCAGGATTAAAATAATCTTCTCCTATACGCTTGCCATTCAGATAAACCTCATAAATACCACGTGAAGTAACATACAAGCGAGCTTTGGTTATTTCTGTATGCGGAGTAGAGAAAACCGTACGAAGCATAGGGGCAGAATTGCCTTTGGGAGTGAAAGTACGAAAAGCACCGGAAACATCGCCATCTATCCAGTTATTCCCTTCTTTACAAGTAGTTATCACATTCGAAGGACTTCTGAAATTAGCAATCTCCATCTGCGGGAAAATAGCAGATTGCCCTGCGGGAACATCAAAACCGACATCGCCTACCACCGGGAAAGCAATAAAATCACCTCCCTGTCCCAGTGGATTCAGATTTACCCAACCAATCTCTTCACCACCATCCACATAAAATCTTGTAAACCCCAAATCGGAAGTAAGGCTTATGGTATGCTGTGCATACTTGTTGTTTTCATGAATCCATGTCAGCGGAACAGGGAAACTTTTGAAAGGAACGCTTCCCTGATCGCCCGGATGGTATCCCACACGATACACATTCAGCATTGCCTTTTTACCCGAAGCGAGTGAATCAATGCTCAATTCTATTTTAATATAAGATTCATCTTTTCCATTCTGCAAGTGATACAGGTTCTTATTCTTATCCATCAGACGCTTATCATTCGCTCCGTAGACAAAGCTTGCACGTGTGCTTTTCGACTTTTCATCCAGCTGAAGTGAAACATTCAGCCTGAATACCGGGAGATAGTGAGAATAGAGCATCCTGTCTTTATCTCCGCCACCTATCCACTTGGCACCACTCCATCCCTCGTAAGGGGAAGTTTTACTCATTAATCCTGTCTCAAACCAAGAAGTTTCCGATGATTGCTCGCCTCTTTGATTCCAAACGTTGACCGTCCAGAAATAGCAGGTAGCAGGTTGCAAAGGAGCACCGGCATATTCTATGTTCAGTGACAGGTCACTCGACACTTTTCCGCTATCCCATACCAAACTGCCCTTTTCATCAGTCACTATTATCTGATAGGCCTTCTGCGAATAACCTCTTTCGGTATCCGGCACCACCATTTGCCAACTGAAACGAGGCTTTTCTACATCGATGCCTAATGGCATTTCGGCATATTCCACCTTGAGTTTTTTTATAGAAACAGGATTTTCTACAGCATATAACAAAGCCGGACAAGCCAGGCAGATAGAAAGAATCAACAATACAAGGGATTTATAGCTTTTCATAATATACAGTAATTCATAGATTTACAGTGTACAAATATAGTGTTTATCTAATAAATATTGAATGAGTAATTTGATATAATTTATTAGAAAATTGCCATATCAGTAAACATAGAATCTAATTCAATAATCTGCATATAAGCTCTTATCCTACGATCCACTTACTGCCCGGTATGAATGAGATAATCTTCGTAGCGATGAAACAGCTAATGAATGTAGTTACTGCAATACAGGGTATAGCAGCAACAGTAGGCAATGCCAGGTTATGCTTGAACACAGTTACCCATAACCCAAGCCAGAATATATGCATAAGGTACATACCATAGCTGAGCTTTGATGTTTCTGTAATAACCTGTGGCGGATTCTGACGGTTTATACATGTGAAAAGAAGGAATGTACCTGCCGTAAGGAGCACACAGTTGATAGTACAGAAAGCCCATCCGATCTCTATTTCAGGAGTAACAAGAATTTTTCCGGGAATGGCCTGGACATAGAATGAATAGATCGTCCATACAGCGCCTACCACCATTAAAATAGTTCCTATAGTGAGACGCTTGGAACGGTTCCATGTAAGATGTACACGTATATAATGCGCCATTACAAGGTATCCCAAGTAACCGGAGAAGTACCACAACATATGGTATTCGTTCCAGAAACATTGTCCCCATACTTCACCGAACCAGCGGTTGAGATAAGGCATACAGGTCGAAAGCAGGAACAAACCAATGAAAAACCTTTCTTCTTTAGCCGTAGCTTTACTCAACCACGGCGATATGATGGGGATGAACAGATAAAGGCTGATCAAAGGATACATGAACCACAAGTGTCCGGCCAGTGACGGAAAGTTCAGGAGTATCCGCGACATATCATTCAATGATGTTTCTCCGTTTATCTGTCCCCACAACATCGGAAGCGTACTATACAGTATCATGAATATGAAGAATGGCGGCAAGATGCGAATGGCACGTTGACGGTAGAATTGCCACATGGTCTGTTCTTTCTTCATCGGTGCAAGAAGAAAGGCAGAGACAATCATAAACAGTGGCACCGCCATGCGTGAGAAACCGTCGTACACAGCTACCCATAGCCGATCCGCCTCACTACCCAAGTAGGACTGCGGCCCCACCATATCCGTAGCTCCGGCAGCACCATAAAAGTTTTCACTAGCATGGACAACCATGACAAGAAAGCACGCAAATACACGCACATAATCCAAAAAAACAATACGCCTCATCTTTTGTTTAGTATTAGAGATAACTATTCAATTGCAAAGATAGGACATGCCACACAAAGGTATAGGATAGAATCCTACCAAAAAATGCCACTTTTAAGCCAAAAGCTACAAATATAGTAATCGCATTGCAGTATTAGCCTACCACAATGCGATTACACGATAATCTGAAAAGACAGATTCGACTGACAAAGAAAAATTAGTAGTCCGGATTCTGTATCAGCAGTTCATTCTTCTGTATCTCGTCCAAGAGGATAGGCAGGAAATAAGATTTGTTCTTCCATCCCCGTTCCTGTACTTCCGTAATTGAATAAACCTGTTTGCCGCCTCCATAAGGATAACGGATATCAATACCCTGTGCATTCTTTATCACATCGGGAGCAATCATCCACCTGCGGATGTCAAAGTAACGATGCTGTTCATAAGCCAGCTCAATCTTCCGCTCATTGCGGTAACGCTCCACCAGCGCGGCACCGGTCACTCCCATCGGAATATCTGGCATTCCGGCTCTGGTACGGATTTTATTGATATACTTCACAGCTTCTCCTTCATCTCCCAGTTCAAGGCAAGCCTCAGCATAGTTCAGCAACACTTCTGCATACCTGATTTGACGGAAAGGATAGTTCTGGCGGTCATACTGATGATTAACAGCGGGATCAATAAACTTACGCATATAATATCCTGTGTATGTCCCGTTCCAGTCTTCTATCGGCCCTTGGCGGGTATCCAGCCCCGGATTATAAGAACCATTTGCATTCTCATAGAAGCCCGTCTGCACAATTCCCTCCGGATCGGAACCAATCACGTCATCAGGACGTTGCCTCCATTTCGCTCCATCATAAAGCACACAGGCATAAAAACGCGGGTCTCTGTTCTTATAAGGTTCCGCCTTATGTTCCGGGTTGTCCCAACTGAACTTGCTGCCATCAATCATTTCATAAGAATCTACCATCTGCCCTGTAGGCACATTGCCACCCCAACCATGGAAACCGTTGGGAGAGTTGAACAAACCGAGACTCGGGCACTGGAAATCCCCGTTGTTGCTATTTACAATGTCATAGTATGTCAGCATAATATCTTCATCATTTCCATTATTCAAGAAGAGATTCACATAGTTGTCAGTCGCTTCTTCCGCCGTTGAGAATCCATTTTCGCCGTACAAACGATAGATATTAAGGTCCATCACATCCTTTGCCGCCTTCCGGGCTGCTTCCCAACGGGCTTGCCGGTCACCATCCACATAGCTCACTAACTCCGGATTCTTGTAACCGGATGCCCACGATGCCTGAGAGTTGTACAGGTCGCTTGCCGCATAAAGCAGCACCCGCGACTTCAATGCCAATGCCGCACCTTTAGTGGCACGCGCCTTATCACCGCTCAGAGGTAGCAAGCCAGCGGCAGCATCCAGCTCCTTCACAATATAGTCAACCGTTTCTTTCAGTGTATTCCTCGTCACCAACAACTCGTCCGAAGGTGAATAAGACTTGTCGATAAGTGGCACACCGCCCCAGAAGCTCATCAGCCAATAGTAGAAATAACCGCGCAAGTAGTGCACTTCTCCCCGCAACTGGTCTATGTCATTCCCCTGCAACTCGTACTTCTCCACATTCTCAAAGAAGATGTTGCAAGCACGGATATTCTTATACAGCCTGTTCCACGTGACGTTATTGAAAGCATAAATCCAGAACCCGGGTCCCAGGATGCCCAGATAACTCGGGTTAATCTCACTCTTCACAACGGGCTGGCTCTCCCAAGACCATACTTCCATTGCTTCATCGCAAAGGGAAGAGAACATCACGGTGTGGAAGCCATAATACTGCCCCTGATAGATGTTGTTGACAAACGAAGTCACCAGCGCCTTGTCCGTCCAGACCGCAGCATCCGAATAGCGGTCCAGCGGGTCTACATTGAGGAAATCATCATTACATGCCGTGAACATCAGCATCATCAGCATAGCGAATATCTTAAACTGTTTCATAACATTTCAATTAAAAGGTTACATTTACTCCAAAATTCAATACTTTGTTCAACGGGTGGTTGTAGCCGGAACCACTCGTATTCTCAGGGTCGTAGTCCTTCATGTCGGGACTAAATGTCAGCAGGTTATAAGCGCTGATGTACACGCGTACTCTTTCGATGCCGGCTTGTTTGGTAAAGACTTTGGGCACGGTATAGCCCAACTCAATGTTCTTCAGGCGAACATAGTCCGTTTTGTGCAGCCAGAATGTATTAGGCTGGTTCACCCAGTATTCATTGCTACGGTTGTAGGTACGCGGGAAACTGGCTGTAGGGTTATCTTCCGTCCAGCGGTTGTCATAGAAACTCTTCAGGAAGTTTCCGAAGTCACCCGATTCCGTGCTTTGCTGGAATACACCGCCAAATGCACCCTGAAACAATACGGAGAAGTCGAAATCCTTATAGGTAAGGTCAACGTTCAAGCCGCCCGTGAAGGTGGGAGTCTTGGTCTTGTCATTCCGCACACGGTCGTTGCCATCAATCACTTTGTCACCATTTACATCCCTGAAAATAATATCTCCGGGACGGGCGCCTGCCCAGTGCGGATAGGATTCCACGTGAGCTTCGTCTTTGAAGATGCCGATGGCCTCATAATAAAGTCCGGCATCAATGGGCATCCCCGTTGACTTCTGATAATCGGGAGCACCCGGAGCTTCATCCCAAAAGAGAATTTTATTCTTGGCATACACTCCGTTCAAGCCTACTCCCAGAGAGAAGTCTTTGAAACGTTTGCGATAATCTATGCTGAAATCAACACCCTGGTTCTTCACCTTTCCGAGGTTTTCATCGGGTAAAGTGAGTCCCGAAGTATTGGGAACAGAAGCATTCCGCTTCCAAAGGATGTCTTTCCGCTTATTGTAGAAGTAATCGACGGTTACAGCCAAGTCGCCATTCAGGAACTGCAAGTCTAAACCGATGTTTTGTTGAGTAGCTGTCTCCCAGGTTACATTGACGTTGGGGGCTACGTTTTCCATCAGGGATTGATTGGCAGTTACACCGCCATTCGTGAGGTACATCAGGTTGTTGAAGGTATAAGAAGCGAGATACTGATACGGATCGATCATATCGTTGCCCGTCTTTCCCCAGGAAGCACGGACTTTGGCAAAGTGGACGAAAGGCAGCGCCTTCTTAAAGAAGTTCTCTTCGGAGATGACGTAACCCAATGAAACACCTGGGAAGAAGCCGAACTGATTGGAATGGTCGAAGATATATGAGCCCTGGTATCTCCATACAAATTCGGCCAGGTACTTGGACTTATAGCTGTAATTCACACGGCCGAAGTAGTTGAGACGCGCCTCTTTATACCCCTTACCGGTATTATTTATTTCGTCCTGTCCACCGGCAAACAGTTCATCAATGGCAGTGGAAATGAAATATCTGCGGAACGCCTCAAAGGAGTCTCCCTTACCGGTGATTCTTTCTGCACCCGCCAGCACATTTACAGAATGGTTCTCAGCAAAAGTACGGTTATAGTTTATAATGCCGCTGAGCAGGATATTCTGGTTGTCTTCCATAGACTCCCTGAGACGGGGATCGCTGAAACCTTTCTTACCTTCTACCAGAAGAGGATTATTGTTTTCATCCATGGATGTCCCGTCCCATGAGTACAAAGTCCAGGGGGTCTGCCATATCTTGCGGAAACGGAAGTTCTTGTCCAGTGAGGCAGTGGCTTTAAGAGTGAGTCCTTCCACATAAGGAACATTGATGTTAACGCCGAAGTCTCCGTTCAGTATGTAGCGTTTGTCTCGCTCGTAGCCTGTGGCGTCGGTGGCAATCACTACCGGGTTATCACCAAACTCGATATCGGGACCCGGGAGCCCATTGGGCCAATAAGCAGGCATGTTGGGCTTGGACCTCATCAGCATTCTGAAAATATTCTCGGACGAACGAGTGGGATATTTACGGTCTTCCATACGCCCCGTGAGGTTCATGAAGAGGTTGATGTACTTATTGAGTTTCAGGTCCAGATTCGATTTCAGGTCGTACTGGTTGTACTTGGTTCCGCTATTGCGGTAAAATCCGTCCTGGGTTTTAGCAGATACACTGACGAAGTAGGTCATGTTGTCCGTACCGCCGTCGATAGTGGCATTGGCATAGGTCTGGGGAGACCAGGGTTTCAAGGTTTCTTTGAACCAGTCGGTGTTGGGATACGACCAGGGATCGGAGCCATCACGGTATTTCTGAATATCTTCCGGGGTATAGCGTTCTTTGTTGCCTGCGTACTTATCAATCTCATTCAACAAAGTGGCGTATTCGGAAGCATTCGCCATTTCGGGGATGACGGTAGGACGGGATATACCGTAGTTATAGGAAAGGTTTACGGTGGGTTTACCCTTTTTGCCCCGCTTGGTGGTAATGATAATTACACCATTGGCGGCCTGTGCACCATAGATGGCAGCCGAAGCATCCTTCATGACGGACATAGTCTCAATGGTGCTGGGGTCGATACGTTCAAGCGAGCGTCCCGGAACGCCGTCCACTACCACCAACGGGTCGGCTTTACCGAAAGTGTTGACACCACGGATTCTGATGGTAGCTCCATCGTAACCCGGTTCTGCCGTATTGGAGATGGCAACCACACCAGGCAGCCGTCCGGCAAGTCCCTGACTGACATTAGTTACAGGGGTGTTTGCCAGCTTTTCGCCGCCGATGCTGGTTACAGAACCGGACAAGGTAGCTTTCTTCTGGACACCATAGCCCACGATTACCACTTCGTCCAGCATTTCAGTATCTTCCTTTAGAAGCACTTCCAGGCTTTTTCTTCCGTTAAGAGGGATTTCCTGTACCAAGTATCCCACATAAGAGATGCGCAGCGTGGCGCCTTCGGGCACGGAGAGGGAGAAGTTACCGTCCAGGTCAGTCACCGTACCGTTAGACGTGCTACCCGCTTCCAGAACAGAAACTCCTATCAGAGCCTCTTTCGTTTTCTCATCCAATACTTTTCCTTTGACAGGTTGGTTCTGAGCCCACAGCAAACCCGGGCTCACGAAGGCAACAACAACAAACAGAAGGAAATTCAGACATTTGTTTTTCATAATAATATATTTAAAGTTAAACGTATATATATGTGTGTTTAAAGAGTGCGACGGCACCGCTTCTATCATTCGGCATGTATCAGTACAGAGGCATCCTCCATTCCTTCGGCAGAGACCGTCACCCGTATTTCACCCTTTTCTTCCGTGGGCTGAACAATGGCGATGGCTCTTCCCCGGAATGTGTTGGGGGTAAGCGAACGGAAGCTTTTCATGTCATCATAGGCAGCATTTCCACTGGCAATAACGGTTCCCTTGCCACTGCATGCTATCTTGACGGGCAAGGACGTATCGGGAACTACATTTCCGTCTTTGTCTACCAGCTCTATCTTCACGTAAGAGAGGTCGTTCTTGCAGGCTTTGATGGTATTCCGGTCGGCAGTCAGACGTATGGCGGCAGGCTCTCCGGCTGTCTTCAATATGAATTCTTCCTTGCCTTTTGAATTCACCGCTTTCAGAATGCCCGGTTCATAAGGCACCTCGAAGGTGGCTGTATAATTCTCCTTGCCGGTTTCTTTCTCACCTATCAGCTTGCCATTCAGGTAGAGTCTCACTTTCGGGGAACGGCTGTATACGTTGACTGACAGGGTTTGTCCTTCCAATCCTTTCCAGTTCCAGCTTACAAGTTCGTTGGGCCATCCCCAGCCATTCACCACTTCTTTCTTATTATCGGGAACGGGGGCATGTACGGCCATCGTCAGCGGACGTTCCCGCCAAAGCACATCACGATAATAAGATTGGGGCTTCTTGTCACCGCAAAGGTCGATGTCGCCACACCAGCCATTATACCAGGGCCAACCCATGAATTGCGGATTGTGTTCGCCCTCACCCAGGTACAAGGCATGAGCCAGTCCGGCTTCACCCAGATAGTCGATAGCCGTCCAGACAAAATCGCCTATCACATACGGATGCTTTTCTACAAGATTCCAGTTCTGGGCGGCTTCTTTCGGATAAGACTCGCTGCCATAAATGACGCGGTCGGGATAGGCTGCATGATCACTTTCATATTTCCACCAGATGTAGTTGTAGCCTGCCACATCCAGGTTCCGGAAGATTCTATAGGAGTCTTTATCCCAGGTGAACTGGCGGCGGTCCCAGAAATCGTTTGACCCTATGGTTGTGAAGCGGGACGTATCGTATTTGCGGATGGTTCCGACCAGTCTCTTCGAAATCAAGTCTCCTTCGGGTTCATCGGCACGCTGTGCCACCTCATTTCCGATGCTCCACATGATGATGGAAGGATGGTTGCGGTCGCGGCGGACAGATGCGGACAAGTCTCTGTCGCTCCATTCATCAAAGAACTGATGATAGTCTTGTTCACGCTTCGCAGCTTGCCATTGGTCGAACGTTTCGTGAATGACCAGCATGCCAAGCCTGTCGCAGGCATCAAGAAAGTGTTCGGACACTTGGTTGTGAGAGCATCTGACGGCGTTGTAGCCATTGGCTTTCATAAGTTCCACCTTCCGCTCTTCGGCACGATCTATGGCAACCGCTCCCAGCAGTCCGTTGTCGTGATGGATGCAGCCTCCTTTCAGTTTCACAGGTTTGCCGTTCAGCAGGAAACCTTTGTCGGCAGAGAAAGAGAGGGTGCGGATGCCGAAAGGAACGGTAATCTTATCATATTCCTTTTCGTTGGAGAATAGCGATACTTCTGCCGTGTAGAGCACCGGTGTGTCTACCGACCATAACTCGGGCTTTTTGATGGAGAAAGATGTTGCTACCGGAGTCTCTTCGGAGAGCAGCACGTCCTGTGAGGTTGAAAACACTTCGTTTCCGGCAGGTGAATATATTTTAATACCTATTTTACCTGATTTATTTTGCAGGGCCTCGTTGTGTATGATAGTGGAGAACTTAATCACAGCGTCCTTCTTTTGCAGTTCGGAAGCATCGACAAAGGTATCCCACTCGTCCAGATAGAGCTTCTCCGTCTTCATCAGCCACACGTGGCGGAAGATGCCCGAACCGGCATACCAACGGCTGTTGCGCCCTGCATTCACCACTTTCATGGCAATGGCGTTCGGGGTGCCGGGAGCATTCAGATAGGGGGTGATGTCTACCTTATAAGAAGTATAGCCGTAAGCATTGAAGTTAGCCTTTTTGCCATTTATCCAGAGTTCGGATTGATTGTACACTCCTTCGAAATAAAGGACAATGCGTTTGCCGGCATCGTCTCCGGAGAGGGTGAATTTTTTCCGGTACCAGCCTTCACCGCCCACGGTCTGCCCGGTGTCGATGTCTCCTTCGCTCATGCGCGAGAAGGGACCGACGGTGATTCCTTCTTTCTGAAAGGGTAGTGGTTCTACGCTCCAGTCATGGGGGAGGTCGAGTACTCTCCAACGGCTGTCATTGTATTCCGGCTGTTCGGTATTGGCCGCAATGCCCAAATGGAATTTCCAATCCTTATTGAAAAGGATTTTACGCCCGGATGCACGAAGTGTACCGCCCGAAAAGGTGGTGACTAACATCACCATACACAAAAATAATAGCTTGCTTGCTTTTCTCATAATAGTTATGACTCAAGTTTAAATTCTTGTGACAAAACAAGCTATATTCAGTAAAGGAGAGGGGACAAAAACAGGTCGCCGGAGGGGTAAATTCCTGTCATGAAACGTTTCTATACCCTGATGAAAGGATTTTATACCCTAAAGAAGAGGCATAATAGTAAAATAGCTCCGCTTAGGAATTCGTCTCTCCCTGCCTCTGCAAATATTCTGTCGGCGTAACACCAAACTCTTCCTTGAAACATTTAGTAAAATATTTAGGACTACTGAAACCTATGGCATAGGCAATCTCCGAAATATTTAGTGTCCGGGCAAGAAGCATCATACAGGCACGTTTCATCTTGACATTCCGCACGAAATCTAAAGGCGTCATTCCGGTCATGGACTTTATTTTGCGGTACAGGGTAGATTTGGACATATTCATTTCTGTAGAAAGATGTTCAAGATCGAACTCCGACTCTTCAAGATGTTGTTCTATGCTATCGATAATAGATTGCAGAAACTGTTTATCCGCCGATGGATAGGCAAGTCCTTCCAGATTGATATTTTCTTCTTTACGAAAAGCGGCCTGACGCATCTTTGAAGACCGTATCAGGTTATCCACGCGGGCAAAGAGTATCTTCAATTCAAAAGGCTTGGCAATATATCCGTCCGCACCGGCCTCATAGCTTGCCACCCGGTCGTCGATACCATTCTTCGCTGTAAGTATGATGACAGGAATATGATTAAAACGCATATCCCCCTTGATACGTGTGCAAAGCTCCCAACCGTTCACGTCGGGCAGCATGACATCGCACAGGATGACGTCTACCTCATTGTTATTCAGCTTTTCCCAGGCATTCTTCCCATCTACAGCCGTCAACACGGTGAACCGTTCCTTAAATATCTCCTTCATCATAAAGAGCAGTTCGGTATTATCGTCAATAAGCAACAGTGTGAGCTTGTCCGTGTCATCGGACAAAACGGCACAATCTTCGGAGTACTGTTCGTCCGGAGCAGATGATGAGACCATCGTTTCATCCACCAGTTCATCCGCTGCGTAGCTCTCCTTATCAATAGGCAACTTTACCGTGAAACACGTGCCTTGTCCTTGAACACTTTCTACCATGATAGTACCGTGGTGAAGATTCACCAGGTCTTTCGTCAAAGAAAGCCCGATACCATTTGATTCAATTCCCCTGTTTTTACGGCTACTATAGAAGCGGGTGAAGACATGCTCTATCTCTTTGGCAGGAATCCCGATACCCTCATCTTCCACCTTCAACAACAACATTCTATGATTTTCTTCACAAACTTCAGTCCGTGCCTCGACGATAATCCGTTTATTCTCCGGGGTATACTTAATAGCGTTGGACAACAGGTTATGCAATATCTTATCCAACTTGTCAAAGTCCAGATATCCAAATTCTTCTTCTGCCCGAATGCGAGTTTCCAATGTGATATTCTTCTTTAGGGCAAGAGGAAGGAAGTTTATCCGACAGATATTCAAGATGAACTCATTAATCTCTCCTTCAGAAACATTCAACTTCAACTTCCCCACATCCATTTTCCTGAAATCGAGCACCTGCTGTATCAGCCGTTTCAACTTATCTACATTGGCTCTCAACATTACGGCTTGTTGCTCCATATTCGGTGCTTTCTGGTCTAAATAATCAGATATACAGGATATAACGGTGAGAGGCGTCAATAATTCATGGGAAACATTAGTGAAATAAGTAAGTTTCGTACGCGTTAGTTCTTCTTGCAGCTTGACTTCACTCTTCAACCTGATGCGGCGCATGTAGAGCCGGATTACAGTATAGAAGCAGAGCCCGATTAAGAGAGCATAAACAAAATATGCAAACCAAGTCTCATAAAAAGCCGGTTTCTTCTCAAGAATCAGCAATACACTGTCTTCAGTCCATTTGCCCTGTTCATATTCCAGTTTCAACCTAAACTTATAGGTCCCTCTTTTCAACTGATTGTAAAAAGCCGAATATTTATCATGATTCAAAACAATCCAGTCTTTGTCAACCCCTTCCAGTTTATAAGCAGCCCGGCACCTGGCATTGAGTGAATATTGAAGAGGAGAAAAAAATATCTCTATATTCCGGTCGTTCGGATCGAGAGATATATTTTCCACTGTATTCTCCTCCGAAGTATAAGGGAAGAAAATACTTTTATCCCCTACCTTGACATCCGTGATAACTGGATTGGAATAAGCTTTACTCTCCTGCGAAGTACCAACAGAACGTATATGTGTAACCCCACGGTGTCCACCGGCATACAATCCCCCCTGACTGTCTCCACTAAAGGCCCTGTACCTGAAAACATCTACCAGCATATTGTCATCCGAAGTAGTGTAACCTGTATAAATCTTCCGACGAATATCATAACAAAGTATTTTTTTATTCGTAATAATCCAGACGTTTCCTTTATTCGATAATAACCCGAGTACGGAACAGTCATCAATGACATCATCCAAACACATATTTGCTAATGTCTGTTTATCTTTATCAGACTTGAAAATCTTTCCCAAAGAGGAGATTACCCACAAACAGCCTTCTTCATCTACACATATATTCTTTACCTCTTCTTTCTCGTAGAAATAAAGCATAAGGTTTCCCTTCTGTTCATAACTGATTTTATTATCAGCATAATGCAGCCGATAGACCTGTTTATCTGCTGATATCCCCCAGATTCTTCCCTGCATATCACAAGCCAAAGAAGACATTAGCGGAAGAGCGGCATCCTGGTTTATCAAGTTCCGAACATCAGGACACTTTACATATATATTATTCCACGTAGTTATCCACAGATTACCGTCACCATCTTCCACCAGCCCCTTTATCATTTCTTGTTTCTTTATCAATTCTGACAGGTCAACATCTTCTGCCACCTGTACTCTGAGATTCTGGTTGGTAAGCCGTATCAAGCGGGTAACACCACGGATACTGGCCCACACTCCGGATTTAGAACAGGATTTTATCAGAATATCTGCCTCTCCCAAATTCCCCGTCTTACTGATATCTGCAAAGGCATCCCGGGACAAATCGTACAGGCAAAGTCCATATCTGTCTTGGCTCATCCATAAAACATTATCTCCATCCAAGCAAAGATTAAGTAGATTGGCATCCCATCCTGTTTGTTCCTTAAACTGACGCAAAGGATAATTATCTATATTCGAATTATCAAAGAAAATGGTATAAGCCATATCATAAGAAGCCAACCACAAATTACCTTCTCTGTCTTTTCGTATTCTGGTGTACATCATCTGTGTATCTACCAGATCGTGTATATCGACCTGCTTCAATGTCCCTTCGCCTGTATATTCTAACGCATAGAGCCCTCCATAAGATAACAGCCAAAGATAACCGAAAGTATCATCCTGGGTCATACTGAAAAAGATAGGTTCAGTCTCACCGCTTCGGGGATTCAGTACATGGTGTCGCTTATAACATTCTTCTCCTGCCTTATCCGGGAAAAACTGCCACAATCCTTCTCCCCATGTGCCTATCCAATAGTTTCCCGAGCTATCCTGGAACATAGTAAAAAATGAGTTCCCTTTTTCAAGTTGCGGATAGCCTACGAAAGAGTCAGTATGCAGATCATATTTGAACAAACCTGCATAGGAAAGTACCCATACCGATCCTCCAGAATCTACATATATAGAATTTACAGTAGGGCTTTTACCCGATTCAGAAGAAAGTTCATATTCGCGTATAACATGAGCAGTGGAGTCACACTTATAGATTTTTCCTCCGGAGGCTATCCAGGAGATTTCGTTTTTATCAATTACTATATAGTCTATTACCCTATTCCGGAGTCTTTCATCAGGGAATGGTATGACCTGGCAAGTCTGTTTATTATAGAGGTTAACACCTTTTCTCGTCGCAATCCATACATATACATCATTATCGGTTATGCATACGATAGAATTGTCACTTAATAAGTTCAGGTTTTTATAGTCGGAACGGAAAGTCTGTAATCCATAACCGTCATATCGTGCCAGACCATTCGTAGTACCAATCCAAAGATAACCTGTGCGGTCCTGATAAATATCAAAGATTTCATTGGAAGACAATTGATAGAAGAAAGGAAACTGTCTGGAAAGCATATGCTGTGCACATACAAGCAATTCTCCACATAATAGGAACAGACATAAAATAAGGTATTTCATAGCATTATGACATGGTAACGCAAGCAAAGATATGAAAAAATATCGTTCTACAGACGACTCACATTAATAAATGATATACTCCTCCCACCATTGCACGAACCACCCCTTTCATCTCCAACTCGAAAAGCAAACCAGTCATACGGTTCACAGGAATATCCGCTTCTACTACCAGTGCATTGACGTGTAGATCTCCCTGACGGGTAAGAATACCTACAATACATTCCTCGTCTTTACTCAATTCAGGAAAAAGATCACGTTGAATGCCTTCCGGCTTAACGGGTTCTCCGGCAGGATTCCACCCCATAGCTTCTATAAAATCTTCAGCAGACTGAATGAGAGCGGCTTTATTATCACGTATCAGCAGATTGCACCCTCTTGAAGATGCGTCTGAAGTACGTCCCGGAACAGCAAAACAATCACGGTGATAGCCTACGGCAAGGTCCGCTGTAATAAGAGAACCTCCTTTATCGGCTGATTCTACCACAATGGTAGCATCGCTCATACCTGCTACAATACGATTGCGGCTTACAAAATTGTGACGGTCGGGATTGGTTTCGGTAAGGAATTCAGTGAGTAGTCCACCATTTTCTAACATATCAATAGCTGTTTTACGATGGACATAAGGATATATACGGTCCAGCCCATGGGCCAGAACCGCCACTGTGGAAAGATGGTTAGCCAATGCTGCACGATGGGAATGAATATCAATGCCATAAGCCAGGCCACTCACAACCAGGACATCGGGACAGGAAGCAGACAAATCACGAAGAAAGTCTGCACAAAACTGTTTGCCATATTCCGTAGCATTACGGGTGCCTACCATATCAATAACGCGAAGACGGTTGAAATCAGTATTACCCTTGAAGAATAGAACTGCCGGAGCATCTTCACACTCACGCAGGCGTGAAGGATAAGATTCGTCTTTCAATGTAAGACAAATCAGGCGGTTCTTCTCCACAAATTCCATCTCATGTTCGGCACGTAGAAAAGCAGCGGGGTTATCAAGTGCAGCAATCACAGCGGGACTTATACCGGGAAGGAGTTCGGGCAATTCTTTACGCTGACGGAAAACTTCGACAGCACTACCCATACCGTCTATTAAACGCTTTGCCCCGATATGTCCTATACCGGGGCAAAGTGTAAGTGCTATACTGCAAATACGTTCATCGTTGTTCATGGAAATGAGTGATTAGTAGTGAATGCTTAGTGATTAGCAGTAAGATAAGGCTCGAAGATTTTATCAAACAGTTCACTGTCGCTCAAACGTCCGTTCACCACACAGACCGTTTCAACCACCGCTTTAATCGCCACTTTATCGTCACTTTTCCGGAAGATATCCTGATAGAAAACATACTTGATACCTTCCTTTTTCATGTAAAGCTTGGAAATGAACTCATCACCACTCTTTAGTGGAGTTTTAAATGCCATATTGATGCGTGCCACTACCGGGTCTACTCCCTGTTCATGCAACTTGGCAAAACTTACGCCTGTTGACAACAGGAATTCATGGCGTGTATGTTCCAGATAATGCTGGTAATTCGCATTATTCACAATACCTTGCAGGTCACATTCGTAATCCCGCACCTTCATTTCCAACTCATAGATATATTTTTCCATACTATACTCTTTAACCCCAAGATGAGACACATGTGATACACTTACGAGACACTTGCGATACATTTATGAGACACTTGCGATACATTAATGAAACACTTGTGATACACTTATGATACACTTTATCCCTAAAAACGGCATAAACGCTAATAGTGTATCATAAGTGTATCATCCGCGAGTTTTTTCAATGTCCAGTCCTTTGAATTTCTTTAATTCTTCCGTAGAAACCAACTTGTAAAGTTTGTCACTGGGACGTATTTTGTCCGCTTTCATCGAAAAATGCTGTCCTTTCTTCACCGTTTGCACAGGTTTCAGATCAACGCGGGCCTCATCGAGCGTAGTAAATACCGCACCTGTAGTGGGTCCCGTAATCAGTAACTTATCACCTACATTCAACTCCGCAGCTTCTACCAAGAATTCTGCCACACCGATATTAGAGAAATACCTGACGCCCTTGCCTACATATATTTTCCGTTCCGTGGCTGCAGAACCGTAGTTCTTTGTCCATTCACCAAGGCGTTGGCCCAAATAGTAACCATCCCAGAAACCACGGTTGAATACTGTTTTCAGGCATTCATCCCATGCGGCAATCTTTTCATCGGTAAACGTACCGTCCAGATAAGAACGGATAGCCTCTTTATAGCATTCCACTACCGTACGGACATACTCCGGTCCACGGGCACGCCCTTCTATTTTGAATACCCGTACGCCTGCATCCAGCATCTTATTCATAAAATGAATGGTTTTCAGGTCTTTGGGAGACATGATATACTGATTGTCCACTTCCAGTTCCACATCCGTCTCTTTATCACGTACCGTGTAAGAGCGGCGGCACACTTGCATACAGGCACCTCGGTTAGCCGAGTGATTCATCTCGTGAAGTGAAAGATAACATTTTCCGGACACTGCCATGCAAAGCGCACCGTGGCAGAACATCTCGATACGGATAGGTTTCCCGTTGGGGCCGCAGATGTTCTCTTCGCAGATATGACGGTAAATCTCGGCTACCTGCTCCAGATTCAATTCGCGTGCCAACACCACTACATCAGCAAACTGTGCATAAAAGCGCAGTGCTTCCACATTCGAAATATTCAATTGCGTGGAAAGGTGTACTTCCTGACCTATCTGCCGTGCATAACTCATCACAGCCACATCCGCAGCAATCACTGCAGAGATACCGGCAGCTTTTGCGGCATCTACAATAGTGCGCATCAGCGTCAAGTCCTGGTCATAAATAATGGTATTGACGGTGAGATAACTTTTCATTCCGTGCTCATCACACGTCTGCGCTATTTCCTTCAGATCGTCAACGGTGAAAGTATTCGCCGAACGGGCGCGCATATTCAGATTCTCAATGCCGAAATAGATAGAATCAGCACCCGCCTGGATAGCTGCTGCAAGTGATTCGCGCGAGCCGACGGGAGCCATGATTTCAAAATCTTTTAAATCCATAAATCATATATTTATAAGCTACGAGTTACCGGCTACAAGCTACAAGTGGCTGCGCTATGTTCCGAAAGGACTCGTAGCCGGTAGCTCGTAGCTTGTAACTTACTCATTTGTTTCCCTGCGCATCCAGGTCTTTCTGGAGTTCAGTGGCAATCTCCATGCCCAACTGTTGTCCGATCTGCATACCTTCGGTCATCATAGCAGGCGTAGATGCGCCCAACTTCTTTCCGACGGGTGTTTCATAAAAAGCAACGATTTTCTTCAAATCATCCAGTGTGAGATACTTCTGATAAACAGGAGCATAAAGTTCCGCCAGCTTACTTCCGAATTTTGTTTCCCACTTTTTCTGGAAACCATCCCAAAAAGCGGTTGAAGCCGAAGGCGACTGTTGTTTCAACATAGCTATCATCTGCGGTACCATAGCCTTTGCAGATGCCATAGAACCGGATAATTCAAGCATTTTTTCCAATGTAGCCTTGTACTCGTCATTTGGAGCCTGTGCAGAAACAGAAGATGCAGCAGCAAACAGCATGGCTACACACATCACTACTAAAACCAAACCTTTTCTCATAATTCTATATTAGTTAAATAAATGAATGATACAAAGGTAGGCTTTTTTCCGTATTTTTGCAGCGAAATAATCATTTAGTTCAATTCATCCATGAAGATAGGCCACATAGATCTGGGCGAATGCCCCATATTTTTAGCTCCGATGGAGGACGTCACCGACCCCGCATTCCGACTGATGTGCAAGAAGTTTGGCGCCAATATGGTGTACACCGAATTTGTATCGGCAGATGCCCTGATACGTTCCGTCAGCAAAACCGAGCAGAAACTGAATATCAGTGACGAAGAACGCCCTGTAGCCATACAGATATACGGTAAAGACACAGAGACCATGGTAGAGGCCGCACGTATTGTGGAAGAAGCACGACCGGATATTCTTGATATTAACTTTGGCTGTCCCGTAAAGCGTGTAGCAGGCAAGGGTGCAGGTGCAGGTATGTTGCAGAATATTCCCAAGATGCTTGAAATTACCCGTGCCGTAGTGGATGCCGTAAAGATACCCGTCACCGTAAAAACCCGTTTAGGCTGGGATGCCAACAATAAAATCATCGTAGATCTTGCCGAGCAGTTACAGGATTGCGGTATTGCTGCCCTCACCATTCATGGGCGTACCCGTGCACAAATGTATACCGGTGAAGCGGACTGGACACTTATCGGTGAGGTGAAGAAGAACCCGCGGATGCACATTCCCATTATCGGTAACGGAGATGTCACTACCCCTCAAAGGGCAAAAGAATGTTTTGAGCTTTACGGAGTAGACGCAATCATGATAGGTCGTGCCAGCTTCGGCCGTCCATGGATATTCAAGGAAGTAAGGCATTATCTGGAAACAGGAGAGGAATTGCCTCCGCTGAGTGCAGAATGGAAATTAGGTGTATTGCGTCAGGAAGTAATAGACAGCGTCAATCTGTTGGATGAACGAAGAGGGATTCTGCATGTACGCCGCCATCTGGCAGCAAGTCCATTGTTTAAGGGAATACCCAATTTCCGGGATACACGCATCGCCATGCTACGGGCAGAAACGAAAGAAGAGTTGTTTCGTATATTCGACGACATCGAAAGTTCTTTATTCTCTGCATTATAATATTTTTCAAGTACAAGTTATACGGATAAATACACTGGAGCTTCATTATCTTCAGTGAAAATCCGTGTACCCCTATGCCTGTTTCATATTGAGACTAGTATAAAGCGAGCGTATCAATCAGAATCCCTCTTTCATTATCACCCCAATGCAACCATAAAGTCTAAGACAAGCCCGGCTGAAAACTATGCTTTACCTTATTCTTTTTATTCTTTTGCCGATAACAAAACTTTGTCCTCCAATTGCGAACCGGATAGTTTCCAATTGGGGGCTATTCATCCTGCAATTGCGGGCTACACAGCCCCCAACTGAAAAACGAAGTTTTGCTGGTGGCATAACGGCATTTTCCTTAAAGCAAAAGAGAAAAAAGAAAGGGGCAAATGGTGATTAGTAACGAAGAGTTTCCCCTTTATACCCGCATATCATAAACAATATTACGGCTTTTTTGAAAAATAAAGCACTAAATGCCCCAACTTATTGGCAAAAAGAAGCTATTTATTTACAATCGGATAAAGTTTGCGCAAAGCATCCCTAAAGACTGGTAATAAGAAGATTACAAAGCAAAATATGCATTTCAAAGCATACTCCAGGGTGTAGTCAGACACATCTCCTACACCTGCCTGCGCCCTTTTATGTCTACGATACACATCTGATAATCAACAGAAAAGATTCATTGGTGTAGGATGTAGGCAAAATAATATAAAAACAAGGTTTATATATTACTTGAACATTGGCTGTGCGAACCATCTCTTAAACATCCATGTCACCACCACATACAGACCGAAGGCTGAGATGAACCCTACAATCGAGTCGATGAGATAATGTGCCTGGATATACACCGTGGCACAGCAAAGCAGTATATAGAATGGGAACAGACATGCAAACAGCCGGCGACTGCCACGCCATGCCATAATCATCAAGAGCGTGGAGATACCCACATGTGAACTGGGAAAAGCCGCCGTAGGACGCTCACCAATTTGCTGTGACCCCTCTACCAAATTGTAGAAGAACCCATGATCGTATCCCGGTCCGGGCAGCAACTCCTGATTATGGTTGAAGTAATCTCCAATGGAAGGGAACACCCCTTGCGCCACATTATCATCTCCGATAGCCGGAAAATAGAATTGCGGGCCTGCCACCGGAACAAAGATATAAATCAGATAATAGATAAAGAACGAAGTGACCAGCACGAATGATAACTTTTCGAAATACTGAAAACGGTAGATAAAGTACCAAAGCACCACAATCAGAATCATCGGATAGTAGAAGAAATACCCCATATTAAACGGCTCACTCACCCACATCTGCGGAAAACGAAGACAGAACCATACTGCCGGTTGTCCGTTGAACAGCCACTGTTCGGCCGAAGCAAAAACATGGTCGAGGTTCGGGAATATCCGGTTAAACTCAAATGTATCGGGGTACCAATATGAAAGCAGAGACATCTGGATGGCAATACGCACAAAAGCAGAGAACTTACAGGGTGCCAGCCGGTAAAGATACATCAACAGGAATGTCATGCCGGCAATCATAGCACGATCAATCAACATCTGTACAGGATGATCCATTTCCTGGAAAAGAAACAAGATCAAAATAGAAGTCAACAGATTATATATAAGTGTTATCTTCTCGACTGCAAACAACCCTTTCCGGGTTTCTACCTTTTTAAATAAATCTAAAGCCATCCCTCGTTCTTATACCAGGCAACGGTCTCCTTTACGCCTTGTTCCAGATTATACTGGGGCGCAAAACCCAACTCTTTTACAGCCGGGGTAATGTCACATTGCCAATTGCGTTGTTTCATTATGTTATACTTATCAGAATTGAGCGTACTTGGTATCTTGTTCCACTTTGCCCAGGATTCAGCGAGCAAAGATACAACTTTCAACACAATTAACGGACATATCACCCGAATTACAAACGGATTACCCAATTCTTTCCGGATCAAGTCAGAAAAAGCACGGCTACGATACACCTGACCGTCTGCCAGGAAATAGGCACGGCGACATGCCCGCTTCTCGATACCAAGGAACACAGCCTGCACAATATCTTTCACATAAATAAATGTCAGATCCTGACGGCGGAAACCGACCGCAAAATCCGTATGTTGCTTGATAGACTTAGCCATCAGGTAATAATCTTTTTCACGCGGGCCATATACTCCTGTGGGGCGATAAATAACATAGGGGAATCCGGGAATACTTTGTAAATAAAGCTCGGCTTTGAGTTTGCTCAATCCGTAAGCGGTGTTGGGCAGGGGCGAATCTTCCTCTGTAATCGGTTGGTAAGTTTTCTCATGAACAGGACCGAACACACTCAGCGTACTGATATAAATAAACTGTTTCGGTATCATGTTCAGCTCGCGAAGAGTATCAACGAAATATTTCGTCTGCAAATAATTCACCCGGTCGAATTCCCGTTTATCGGTGCACTTGGTTACCCCGGCACAATGGATGATATAATCAAACTTATTATACGTTCCTTTGTGTCCGGAAAGTTGGGCACGCAGTTCATTGGGATGTGCAAAGTCCAGTTCAAGGATATGTATTTTGCGGTTTCGCAAATACTTCCGGCTACTGCTTGAACGGATTCCCGCCCACACACCAAACTTCCGCTTCAACGCTTCTTCCACGATGAAACTTCCGATAAATCCGCTGGCTCCTGTAATTAATATACTTTCCACCTGTCACTCTTTACGTTAAACAAATGTATTTAGTGCGATTAGGAATCACTATTTCAACGGTTCGACATGAATACCCACATGTGTACCCCTACCGAACATCTCTTTTAGCTTGTTCTCTATTTCCGTCGCTGTCCGGTGTGCCTCTTCCAAAGGAATCTTGCCATCCATACGCACATGTACTTCAATGGCACAATAACTCCCAATACGACGTGTACGCAAATGATGCGGTGAACTGACACCGGGAAATGACAGAATGGTCTCCTGTATCTGATTTTCCACCTCGACAGGCAACGATTTCTCCAGTAGTTCATCTACACAAGGTATGAGCAACCGGATAGAGACTTTCATAATAAAGAAGCTTACTATCACTGCCGCTATCGGATCGAGTACCCGCCAATGGGGACCCAACAAAATTGCGCCACCAATACCGATAGCTGTGCCAATGGAAGAAAGTGCATCACTCCGGTGATGCCACGCATTGGCAATCACTGCCTGTGAGTTCAATTTCTTTCCCTTAAATACTGTATAGCGATAAATAACTTCCTTTGAAACAATGGATATCAACGCTGCTGCCAGTGCCAGAATACCCGGTTCCTGCAAAGAACCTCCCTGCAAGAAACGATAAATGGACGATACACCGCTCCAAAGAATACCAAATCCCACAAACAGCAACAGAATACCGATAATAGCCGTAGCCAATGTCTCGTACTTTCCGTGCCCGTAATCGTGGCTTTCATCCTCGGGCTTGGCAGATATACGCACAAACAGAATCACTATAATATCAGTGACAAAGTCCGACAATGAATGAACCGCATCTGCCAGCATAGCAGCACTATGACCGAAGAAAGCGGCAAAGAATTTGAATACAAGCAAGAGGAAATTTACAATACTACCCATCACAGTCACCCGGTAAATTCCTTTTTCCCGTTCAGTGTTTTGCTTGTCCAACGCTTGTTCCATTATCCAGCCGTTTTTTTATAAATCGTTGCAAATATAGTACATAAATCCGTTTGTTTCTGCAATTTACCGGTTATTTTCTACCAACAAAGAATATTTTGGGGATAGATTGAACGAGTGATAACAATTATTTGTTTACTTTGTAGGCGTGAGTTAGCTACAAGTTACAAGCTACGGGCTACAATTGCCATGCGGCTCGATGCTTATGTAGCAGTTTTTATACTTGTAACCTGTAGCTCGTAACTAAAAACTTTTAAATATATGGCTAAGAACAAAGAAAAGAAAGCCGGCAAACGGATGAAGAAAAAAGAACTCATCGCCGCGCTAATGGATTTTTTCCATTCAAAACCCGACGAAGTACTGTCTCTGAAATACATATTTGAACAACTTCATCTCACCACGCATCCCCTGAAGATGTTATGCAGGGATATCCTGAGTGACCTGTTGTTGGACGACTATATCACTGAAGTGGACAAAAGCAAGTATAAGCTGAACAACCACGGCGTAGAAATGGTGGGTACTTTCCAACGTAAAAGCAACGGAAAGAACTCTTTCATTCCTGAAGGTGGCGGCGATCCGATATTCGTTGCCGAACGTAACTCGGCACACGCTATGAACAATGACAAAGTACGCATCTCCTTCTATGCCAAACGTCGTGGACGTGAAGCCGAAGGGGAAGTTATCGAAATACTGGAACGTGCCAACGATACCTTTGTCGGTACATTGGAAGTAGGCAGTTCATACGCTTTCCTCGTAACGGAAAACCGTACACTTGCCAACGATATCTTTATCCCGAAAGAGAAGCTGAAAGGCGGGAAAACAGGTGATAAGGCCATCGTGAAAGTGGTGGAATGGCCTGACAAAGCCAAAAACCCCATCGGGCAAGTCATCGACATCCTGGGTAAAGCAGGTGACAATACCACGGAGATGCACGCTATCCTCGCCGAGTTTGGTTTACCTTACGTTTACCCTTCTTCCGTAGAAAAAGCTGCAGACAGAATCCCAGCCGAGATTTCCGCCGAAGAGATTGCCAAGCGCGAGGACTTCCGGAATGTGACTACTTTCACCATCGACCCGAAAGATGCCAAGGACTTCGACGATGCTCTCTCTATCCGTAAAATAAAGGATGGCTTGTGGGAAGTAGGTGTGCACATTGCTGATGTCACCCACTACGTCACCGAGGGCAGCATCATCGATAAGGAAGCTGAAAAGCGTGCCACATCTGTTTATCTGGTAGACCGTACCATTCCGATGCTTCCCGAACGCCTCTGTAACTTCATCTGTTCCCTGCGTCCCGATGAAGAGAAACTGGCATACTCGGTCATCTTTGAGATCAATGAAAAAGGAGATGTGAAGGATTCACGCGTGGTACATACGGTAATCAAGTCCGACCGCCGCTTCACTTACGAGGAAGCACAACAGGTGATTGAGACTAAAGAAGGTGACTTCAAGGAAGAAATCCTGATGCTGGATACCATTGCCAAGGCATTACGTCAAAAACGTTTCGTCTCCGGAGCCATCAACTTCGACCGCTACGAAGTGAAATTCGAGATAGATGCAAAAGGCAAACCCATCAGCGTTTACTTCAAAGTGTCCCAAGATGCCAATAAGCTGGTAGAAGAGTTCATGCTGCTTGCCAACCGTACCGTAGCCGAGAAGATCGGTCGCGTACCGAAAAACAAGAAAGCAAAGGTATTCCCTTATCGTATCCACGATCTTCCGGACCCGGAAAAGCTAGATAACCTGGCGCAATTCATTGCCCGATTCGGTTACAAGCTACGTACCAGCGGTACGAAGACGGATGTATCCAAGTCCATCAACCACTTACTGGATGATATTCAAGGGAAGAAAGAAGAGAACCTTATCGAAACCGTATCCATCCGTGCCATGCAGAAAGCGCGTTATTCCACGCATAACATCGGGCACTACGGATTGGCATTCGATTACTATACGCATTTCACCTCCCCCATCCGCCGGTTCCCGGATATGATGGTACACCGCCTGCTCACCAAATACCTAGCTGGCGGACGCAGTGTTTCCGAAACTAAGTACGAAGATCTCTGCGACCATTCCAGCAACATGGAGCAAATTGCAGCCAATGCCGAACGTGCTTCTGTGAAGTACAAACAGGTAGAGTTTATGACGGAACGTCTGGGACAGATATTCGACGGTGTAATCTCCGGTGTAACGGAGTGGGGGCTGTACGTAGAGTTGAACGAAAACAAATGTGAAGGTATGATACCTATCCGTGACCTCGATGATGATTACTATGAGTTCGACGAAAAGAACTACTGTCTGCGTGGACGCCGCAAGCACCGCACGTATAGTCTGGGTGATGCAATTACGATTAAAGTGGCACGCGCCAACCTGGAGAAGAAGCAACTGGACTTTGCTTTGGTAGACTAAATAATCTAAATAATGTATGAAGGTGCGGAATCCGTGCCTTCATACATTATTATTGTTTCTGCTTTACATATCCGGAAGGTGAAACCCCATACTCATTCTTGAAACATTGCCGGAAATAAGCCACGCTACTAAATCCCGTCATATAGGAAATCTCTGAAATTGTATATTCACCAGATATCAACATCTCCACACTTTTACGCATCTTTACCTTACGAATAAACTCATTGGCCGACATATCTGCCAAACCTTTAATCTTCCGATATAGGGTAGAATGACTCATACACATCTTATCTGCAATGAAAGCCACATCCATCTTCTCCATCTCTATGTTCTCCTCGATGATCTGCGTAATTTTCTGCATAAACTCATTATCCAGCCTGTTCAGTGAACTTACAGCTTGTTCCTGAGCAGGCTTTACATCGGCCAGTAATAATTGCGAAGCAATCTTCTTGCGTGTTTCCAGCAAGTTATTGATACAGCTATGCAGCAGTTTTGCACTGAATGGTTTCGTCAGATAAGCATCCGCACCCGAGGCATAGCCTTCCTCCTTGTCATGCAAAGAATCCTTGGCCGTCAGCAGGATAACCGGAATATGACTGGTACGCATATCCTCTTTTACTTTCTTACAAAGTTCCACTCCATCCATAATCGGCATCATGATGTCCGATACTATAACATTCGGAATCCGCGCTTGTGTCAATTCCCAACCTTCTTGTCCGTCTTTGGCAGTAATCACTTCATAAATATCAGCAAACGAACTTTTTATATACTCACGAATATCAGAGTTATCCTCCACCACGAGCACAATGGGACATCCGTCCAAAGCAGGATCCATTCCGCCCATATCCTCCGTTGGAATGGGCAGTTTTTTCACCTTGCTCTCCACATGAATTGCATTAGGATAAGTATTCTCCGTCAACAAACGCAAGATAAATGTGGTTCCCACTTCTGGTGTACTTTCCACCTTCAGCATACCTTCGTGCAAATCGGTAAGTCCTTTCACCAGTGCCAGACCAATACCTGAACCTGATGCCTGAAACTTACTTTTAGCCTGATAATAACGGTCGAAGATATGCGGTAATGCTTCCGGCTCGATACCATGCCCGGTATCTTTCACACTGATTTCCGTATATTTTATCTGCATTTCCTCTACCGAACGCAAGGTCAGTGTTATCTCTCCTTCCGAAGTATATTTGACGGCATTACTCAATAGATTATCCAATATGATAGTGACCATATCCGCATCATAGAACAGCTCGGCATCTTCGGTTTCAATATGAATATGGTAAGCCACCTTATTGTTGGGATTCAGCTCTTTATAACGCAGCCCGATTTCCTGTACCAGTTGTGCCAGATTTCCCCTTGCCACTGCCAGTTTCCGGTTTTGAGTCTCTGTTTTACGGAACTCCAGAATACGATTGATTAGATTCAGCAGGCGGGTAGCACTATCGTGGATGATACTGATCTTATTGGCATGCTTGGGAGATAGGGTACCATCACTCAACAGATCTTCCAATGGTCCCAGAATCAGCGTTAGCGGTGTACGCAACTCGTGCGTAATATTAGTATAGAAACGCAGCCTTTCATTGTTCAGTTCCAAGTCATTCTGACTTTTTCTGCGTTCCAGATCCAATGAACTTTCCAAGTCTATCTTATGCTTATAGAAATGAAGTAATCCATAGAGAGCCAGGACAAAGAGCAATACATAAACCAGTTTGGCATACCATGTGAGCCAAAACGGTGGCTGTATATGAATCACCAGCGAAGCCTCTTTCTCATCCCATTCCTGGTTGCGAATACGTGTCTTTACTTTAAAGACATACGTACCGGGAGAAATATTACGAAAAGTTACCTGATTCTCTCCTTGCGTGTTATACCAGGCTTTTTCTAACCCCTCCAGCATATAAGTAAATTCTACTTGCGGGCTTTGGGTATAGTCCAGCACATTGAAAGATATCTTGAATGTATTCTGATTATACGGTAAATTTATCTCCCCATCAGCAATAGGCATCGGCAATTCCTCGTCATGACTCTCTTTCATACGGTGATACGTACAAAAACGGGTAATGACAATAGAAGATACCTCACGGTTAGTAGGAATATCCTTGGGATTAAAATAACACGCACCATTCTGTGAACCAAAATACATGGTGCCATCAGAAGTCATGCAGGTAGATCCATTCATAAAATCACCCATAGGTACTCCGTCGTGATGGCTATAATTATAAAACACCTTCTTCGCCTCATCCAGCCGGGAGACTCCACCATTCGTACTGATCCATATTTGATGAAGCTTATCCTCAGTAATAGCACGCACCTGACTGTTTTCCAAGCCATTCCGTTCTTTAAAGACTTCGTACTTCTCCGGATTGGCCGTATCATGGAAAAGTGCCACTCCCTCACGCGTAGCAACTAATATCCTTTGTCGGGAATCCTGCATCATATGGTTGACGGCATTCGAACAGAAACCATTTTCAACTACGAAATTATATATAAGCTTATTGTTCAGATCGAATACCGAAACACCTTTGCCGAATGTTCCTATCCACAGTTTATCTTCTTTATCCCTCAAGATACCATGTATCTTTGTATCCGGCAGCTGACTTTGAATGAAACCTGCCACTTCCAGCTTTCCGTTTTCATAGATATAAAGTCCGCTCTCCGTCCCAACCCAGATACTCCCGTTTTTATCTTCATAGAAACAATGAACATTCAGGGTTTCCTCGTGAGACGTTTTACCGATACGGGTCATTTTCTTGTTTTGCAGATCATACAGAAGAATACCGTTCAGATAAGTCCCCATCCACAACCGGTCCTGAGAATCTTTATACACAACATTAATATGAGTATTGGATTGAGTCTGATAAGAACGCAATAAGAAAGTATCTATCAGCTTATTCTTCTGAAAAACAGCAAACTCACCTTCGCCCCCAACCAACACTTTATCATCTTTTGCAAATAATCCCCAAACTTGTTTACTACTCTGTTTACCGTCTCTTTCCACTGTGTAGGGCAACATATTAAAAATGGGCTGTGCATAACTTATAAAATCGACTCCTCCCCGGTAATTCCCCAGCCAGATATTCCCGAAGCTATCTTGAAAAGCACATCTGGCATTAGGTCCCGACAGGCCGTGCACATCATTGGTAGCAGGTATATTCTGAAAATGTATATGGGTTGGTGAAGTAAATGCATTCTGTTGCATATCGAGTATACTGACACCACCCATATTGGTGCAGATCCACAACCGTCCATCCCTCATCTGTTTTATATCCAGCACCTGATTGGAAAGCAACGAGTTCTCATCGCCCGGAATATGCCTGAAAGTGGTGAACTTTTCGGTTGCAGGATTAAAGATGGAGAGTCCTTTATTCGTACCTACCCATATATTTCTTTGTTCATCTACACACAAGGCAACGACAAGTCCTCCCGGAAGGCTATCCGGATCATTGGAAACGTGCTGATACCTTTTTATTGTATGATCCTTTAATGAAATGACACTCATCCCCTTGCCATCATGCCCGACATACAGATTTCCCCGACCATCATCACAGGCTATATAGTTTTTCAATCCACCCAGTCCTTTCACATTGTGTTCATAGTAATGAGTGAATTTCCCGGTTTCGATATCATAATAATGGATACCTACATGATAGGTGGTAATCCACAACCCTTTTTTGTCGAAGGAAGGGATGATATTGGTAATATCATTGGTTGCAATAGTGCCATCTCCCGCCCTGTATACAGTGAACGTATCCGCATCACAATCGAACACACACAGGCCTTCACGTTGGGTACCTATCCACACTTTATTGTCGCGCGGATCGGCACACACACAGTTCAGTTCATTGGCACTCAGCTTCGAGGTATATTTTTTATAAACCGTAAACTGCCTGCCATCGAATTTATTCAGCCCGCCCTCGGTGGCAAACCACATGCATCCTTGTTTATCCTGGGTAATCCCCACCACGTAATTACTGGACAGCCCGTCTTCTACCCCCAGTCTTTTAATCGTATAGGGTTGTGCTCCCGATTTTGCAACCAAAAGAATAATCAGTCCCAGAAATAGCAGAGTGTTCTTCATTTGAATCTGTTTTATTTTAAAAGTAATAGCCTGGAACCTGTATATAGTTCCTTACGAAGTAGTCCCAAAGATGCACTAAAAATTCAACATAAACCAACCAATAATTCGTCTTGAACGATTTTTGTATTCTACTTGCCTATTTTTCTATCTATGGCTTTCCATTTAGCATCTAATTTTGCAATGACAAAAGTATAAAAACTAAAAAATCTAATATTAATGAAAAGAAGAAATTCTCCAAGTTTTTTAGGTAACCGGCCTCTCATTGAAGGAGCCGATTTATCCGGATTACTAATTTAATCACCTTATTTGGTCTAATAAAAAAAGAAAAACGATGAAAGAAAACTCGTTCAAAAGAAACCGGAAGGTCCTCACAGCCTTATTGCTTTGCACTGGTTTCATCGCAGCTCAGCCCCTCGCAGTAATGGCTGAAGACAGTGTAACTTCCGTACATGCAGTTCAGCAACAGAAACAAACCGTCACAGGTATTATCAAGGATGCAACAGGAGAAGCCATCATCGGTGCCAGCGTATTGGAAAAAGGCACATCGAACGGCACAATCACTGATTTGGATGGTAAATTCACCCTAAGTGTCACTCCCAACGCAACATTAGTTATTTCGTATATCGGTTATCAGACACAGGAACTACCTGTTGTCGCCGGAAAAGTAATGGATATACAAATGAAAGAAGACGCCGAAATGCTGGATGAGGTAGTAGTAGTAGGCTATGGTACTACCAAGCGCAAGAACTTTACAGGTTCGGTTTCTACCGTAAAAGCCTCGGAAACTCCGCTGGCACTGATGCCTACCTCCAATGCAATGGACATTCTGCGTGGTACGGCTACCGGTATCACGGTATCGCAGCAACAAGGAGCCGGACAGGCACCTTCATTGCAGGTTCGTGGTCAGAAATCAGTAAATGGTGGTTCTACTCCGCTGATCGTAATGGACGGTGTGATCTATATGGGAAGCTTCCGCGACATCGATCCGACAACTATCGAAAGCATGAGTATCCTGAAAGATGCTACTTCACTCGCAGCTTACGGTTCGCAAGCTGCCAATGGTGTAATTATGATCACTACCAAGAAAGGAAAGTTGGGTAAACCCGTCATCAACGTCAATACTTCCTGGGCTTTCTCTACAGCAGCAGCAAAACCGGACTTGTTAAGTCCCGAAGATTATGTAAAGAAAGTAAACCTGTTGAGTGGTCTGGCAGAGGACGCCGATCCTACATGGATGCGAGAGTTCGAATACGAAAACTACAAAAACGGAAATACCATCGACTGGTACGACTATTGTACCCGCACCGGATTGATGCAGAACTACTCAGCTTCTGTTTCGGGAGCTACGGAGAAGATTAATTACTATCTGTCCGGTACATACACCGACCAGCAAGGAGTTGTGAAAGGAGACGATTACGACCGCACCGCCCTGACAGCACGCTTGCAATCGGACATCACAGACTGGTTGCAATTAGGCGGACAGGTAAACTACACCTACAACGACTATTCCGGAGCCAGCGTATACGACCTCTACCAAGCCATCCGTCTGAGCCCTTACGGTCGTGCCGAACGTGCCGATGGCGGTGGATTGGAGAAATTCCCCTGTAATGAGGGTATTTACCGTATCAATCCGATGTGGAATGTAGAGAGCGGTACTATCGACGACCATGACACGTATGCCACTACCTCCATGAAAGGACACGTATTGGTGAAATGTCCCTGGGTAGAAGGTTTGACTTACCGCCTGAACGGTAGCTATTCCGTAGAAAACATCGAACGCGATTACTTTACGCATGAAGGATATTACGTAAAAGAAGGTTCCAGCGACGACCGCTATTCCGCCTCTACTGTAGCCAATTACTTGGCCTCAGCAAACGGTTACAGCGCACGCACAAAGAACACATCATGGGTATTAGACAATATAGTAAACTGGCAGCGCCAATTCGGTAAGCACTATGTAGACCTGACTTATGTATATACGCGTGACTCTTACGAGTACAGCTACCGTCGTTTCGACGGTTCCGACTTTGCCGCACTGGGTAACACCAACCTCAGTTACGACGGACTGAACCTGGCAACCACACAGAAGATCAACGGTCTGAACTATACACGCCACACCAACGTAGGTTATCTGGGACGTGCCAACTACAACTACAACGATACATACCACCTGAGTATTTCCGTACGCCGTGACGGTTCCAGTGTCTTCGGTGCAAACCACAAATGGGGTACTTTCCCGGCAGTAGGTCTGGCATGGACAGCATCCAACGAGGCTTTCATGAAGAATATTAAAGCCATCAGCTACCTGAAGTTGAAAGCATCCTGGGGTAAGAATGGTAACCAAAGCCTTTCTCCTTACGAAACACTTTCCAAAATCACATTGGGACAGTCAGGAGGTTACAGCTATCCGTTCGGTAACACTTCATTAGTAAGCTGGGGACAGCGCATCACCTCGATGGGTAACTCCGACCTGGGATGGGAAGAAACCGAATCATTCAACTACGGCTTCGACCTGGGATTAATCGACAACCGCATCCGCCTGGAATTCGACGGATACTTCTCCAAGACCACCAACCAGATATTCAACCGTAACATTCCGGTTATGATCAATGGTCTGACCAGCATGAAAGCCACCATGGGACAGGTAAACAACTGGGGTATCGAAGTTAACCTGAATACTACCAACATCCAGACAAAAGACTTCAACTGGGGTTCCACACTGACTTTCTATATGAACCGCAACAAGCTGAAAGAACTCTACGGAGACGGTCAGGACGATATTACGAACTCCCTGTTCTTGGGTAAGTCATTGGGTGCTATCTATGGTTACAAGAACATTGGTATTGTACAAGAAGAAGATACAGAATATATGGCAGCCAACGGTGCAGAACCGGGTGACGTGAAGTTTGCCAACCTGGACGGTAGCGAAGACGGTAAAATTACAGCCGACGACCGTACCATCCTGGGATACAAAAAAGAAAACTTCCGCATGAGCTTTGGCAATACATTCCGCTACAAGGACTTCGAACTTTATATGTTGTTCACCGGCATCTTCGGTGGAAACGGCTACGGACAAGCTGTAAACTACTACGCTTTCCGTACTTCTTCCGACGTACAGGGCGACAATAACTTCAACCACGGCTGGTGGACTCCCGAAAACAAGAGTAACAAATATCCGCGTATCAACTATACCGACGGACGCTACACTCCGCTACAAGGATATGGCTTCGTGCGTCTGCAAGACCTCAGCCTGTCCTATACTTTCCGCCAGCCTTGGGTACAGAAAGCAGGTATCGGGAATCTGAAGGTTTACATGGCTTGCAAGAACCTTTTCACCATCTCCGGATGGGAAGGCGGTGACCCTGAAGTTCAACAAACATTAGGTAGCGGTTACACTTACGGATACCCGTTGTCGCGTACCGTTTCGTTTGGTCTGAATTTAACGTTCTAACTCTATTAAAAACACTAAAGATGAAAACAAAAAAATACATATTCATAGCTGCCGCAGCTTCCATGCTTGGCATGACGACGTCTTGTGACGATGAAGGCTTCCTGACGGAAAAGCCGAAGACAATCTACACCACCGACAACTCGTACGAAACGATTGACCAGGTGAAGGCTTGTATCACTAACTTGTACATCCACATCCGCTACTGGTATCAACAAGACTACTTCCTGAAAGGACTGGGTACTGATGTGCTGGATACCCCCTATTTCCGCAGCACGGGTAACGGTTACTGTAACTTCGCCAACTGGTCGAGCACCAACAGCAGTTCCAATAAAATTTATGATGCCATGTTCCAAATGGTGAATTATGCCAACCAATCACTGGAAGGTTACAATAAAGAAGGTCTGCCCTGGGAGAGTGAAGCACAGCGTAGTGAAGCCTATGGTGAAATCATGTTCTTCCGTGGCTACGGTTACCTGACAATGGGTGAGTTGTTTGGTGGAGTTCCCCTGGTAGATCAATTCTATCAGACATTGAAACTGGACTTTGTACGTTCCAGCCGCGAAGAGACGTATAACTTCGCTATTACCGACCTGGAAGCTGCGGCAGCAGCACTGCCCGACTATCCATCGGAAGCCGGACGCGTGTCAAAGGGAGTCGCTTACCATTTCCTGGCCGAAGCCTATCTGGCACTGGCTACCATCAAGAGCAATGACACCGAATGCCTACGGAAATCCATCGAATATGCCGACAAAGTAATGGCACTACATCCGTTGATGACAGAGCGTTTCGGTACACGCAGCATCCCGGGAGGGGGAACAACGAAAAATGGCATAGCTGCCTACTATGAAGATGGTAATGTATTCTTCGACCTCTTCCAGCAAGGAAACTACGATTATGCTGAAGGAAATACGGAAGCACTGTGGACTTTGCAGAACGATTATACGGTGTATCACGAATATGGCGGAAACAACTTTGTAGGTTATCCCCGTGAAATGTCTCCCGTTCTTCGTGACGTAGTGTGGAAGACTGAATATGCCGAAAACGGTGCAGCAGCCGGACCGTGGGCTGGCAATATCGACGAAAGCGTATATCCGGGCGGAAACGTATCAGCCTACGTAGGTGGACGCGGTGTAGCCAATATGGCTCCTACTACTTATGTAATTAGTGACGTTTGGGAAGGCGATTACGAAGATGATATACGCAATGCACCCTGCAACATCCGCCGCCAGTTTGTGTGCATGGATACGAAGCATAGCATGTACGGTAAACCAGTTCCTTACGAAATGCTGGATTATAATACTCAGAAGATAACAGAATTCTTCCCTGTCTGGACTAAACTTGCTCCAATCGACGACTGGGGATATGACGACCTGGCCGACGGCGGTAACCGCTCTAACATGTATTGCGACCAGTATGCACACCGTTCGGCAGAAACTCTGCTGCTACGCGCCGAAGCCAATTTGCGTGCAGGTGACAAAGGCGCCGCTGCTACCGACATCAACAAACTGAGAAACCGTGCACAATGTACAAAACTGGCTACAGCAGACGAAATAACACTGCAATACATCCTCGATGAACGGGTGCGTGAGTTATTCGGTGAAGAAAGAAGATGGGCAACTTTACTCCGCATGGGAAATGAAGGAATCGAGAGTCTTAACAACCATGCAATGTATATTGCAGACCAGCCTTTCTGGGGCGGATATTTCAAATCGGACAAAGCTCAAGTTACGAAGTGGAACCTCTTCCCGATACCACAGACAGTGATCGATACGAACACCGGAGCTATAATAGAACAAAATCCGGGCTGGTAATTCCAACAAAGCCGATAATATAATAACTCTGCTCTACAACGGAAAATGATTTTCCATTGTAGAGCAGTTTTTATATCTTTGCACCAAATAAAAAACACTTATTCAGCCCTATGAAGACAATCGCAATCACCGACCCAGCTGAGATTGAAGCAATTATCCGCAAATGCCCTTACTGTACGGTAGGTATCACCGATTCGGAAGGCAATCCCTATGTAATCCCCATGAACTTTGCTTACCGGGACGGTATCATCTATCTGCATTCCGGTCCCGAAGGCGGCAAAGTGACGATGGCAGAACACCACCCGCGCGTTTGTATCACCTTCTGCGAAGGGCACGAACTGGTATATATGCATCGCCAAGTGGCATGCAGTTACAGCATGAAGTCGCGTAGTGTGATGTGCCACGGAAACGTCCGTTTCATAGAGGATATGGATGAAAAGCGACGTATACTCGACATCATCATGCAGCAATACGTCGACTACGAGTTCAAGTATAGCGAACCTGCCGTGCGCAATGTGAAAATATGGGAGATCAAGGTAGACAAGATGACTTGCAGATCCTTCGGGCTTCGACCTAGCGAAGTATAGGTTTACGCCCCTCTCGTACGCACGCGAACACCCGCGCGCATTTACATCATCATATTCCTTCTGATAGAAAACTTGACAATCGCCATCGCCTGTATAGATGCGAGTGGAATATCCATCGGTTCATGATGCGGATTGTAGCTCACCAGCTTGATGCAACCTTCCACATCGGAACGGTTCACATACTTCACTGACAAGTATTCGTCGCCGTCAATGCAAAATGACACCAGATACATCTCTCCGTAAATGACGCTGCTGAAACTGTTAACTTCCTTAAAGCCCACAACATCCCCCGATTTCAGAATGGGATACATACTGTCTCCACTGATGTAGAGTGCTCCGTCGCAGGCAGGTATGTTCGGAATCTGTATCCTTCCCACCACATGCTGATCCTTGTTGGCAAGCAATGTTTTCAAGTTGGCGGCAGCGGTGATGTCATACAACGATATGCTACGATTATCCAGAGCCTCAACCGCTTTGGGGTTATGTATCATCTCCACTTCGCCCTGCACTATCCCACTGTTGCATATTTTCGTCTGATGCACAGGAGTTCCTTTACCTACCAACAACCAGTTGTAGTCCACATCCTTCAATTTCTCCAGCAGCAGCGGAAAGTCAATGCTGTTTCGTGCACACCAGTTACTCAGGGTAGAACGGGAGACACCAAGGTAGGCGGCTAATGCCGCATCATTCCTCAGGTTCAACACAGTCTTTGCACGCTTCACTATTTCCGAAACATTCAATACTAAGTCCGATTTTTTCTCCATAATATTATTGTATATAAGTCAAAATATGATAACGGTTCATTTACAATCCATTACGCATTTTCTGAAAATTAATTGCTAAAACAATTTGGGTTGTATCCGAAAACAACTCTATATTTGCAGTGGCAAAAGTAAGCAAGTTATTTTTATATCGCAAACAAAAAGAGAAGAATTATGAAAAACAAACATTTCAGGTTTCGAAATAGAGAACCGCCCGCAAGATATATAGATGCAAGGCGTAGCATATATAGATGCAACACGTTGGATATATAGATGCTACACACAGGATATATAGATGCTACACACAGGATATATAGATGCTACACGACAGATATATATACTCAGTCAACAGGATATACTTACTAAGAACATTTCACTATGGAACAGACACTTACCCCTACCTTATACACTTGTAGATATTGCTTGAAGGAACTTCCCGCCGAAGCCTTCTACATAGACAAACGTACCCGGAAACCGGAAAGTCGCTGCAAAGCATGCCGCAGCGCCGCCTATAGAAAACGCTACGTAGATTCGCGCTTTGTGAACATCGCTTCACACACTCCCCTCCTAATCACCGACATACAAGATCAGAAGCGGCGTATGACCCTCATTCTGCATGCCCTCCAAGTGGTGAAAGAGAGCGTAATCCGCAAACGAAGAAAACTCATCGAAGCTGACCTTCACCAAGAATCATTAATTATTAATCATTAATAACCACCACCATGTCCAGAATCAAAAAACGGGGACTCGATTATTTCCCCGTCGACATCGGCTTCATGAACGACCGCCTCGTGCGCCGTATCATGAAGCGCGAAGGCGAAGGTGCCCTCGCCACCTTAATGTGCGCCTTCTCCTGCATCTACGGCGGCGAAGGCTACTATGTCCATGCCGACGACCTCTTCTACGACGACCTCTCCGCCAACCTCTACAATCAGTCGGCCGCCGATGTGAAACGCATCCTCGGCCTCGCCATTGAGTATGGTATCTTCCATCCCGGTATTTTCAGACAATACGGTGTGCTCACCAGCGGAGAAATACAAAGCCAATACCTCTTCAGCACCAAACGCCGCAAGTCCAGCGTTATAGACGAGCGATTCCGTATCAGCAACGGAAGAAAGGAAGAGCCAAAGGAAGTGACTCCAGAAAAGACAGAAGAAGAAACCAAGGGAGAGCTCGAAGCTGTTACAACTGAATGCCAACACATTACTGCCGGCAAAAAAGAAATAGCTTCTTCCGAAAAGAATGAAATGGAAGAAAATAATGTAACATTTAAGTTCCAAAATGAAACATCCGGTACACATAGCATAGCACAGAATAGCATAGCACAGAATAGAAAAGAATATCCCCTCCTCAATAGTTCCCCCGGCGGGGGAACTCAGAACGCGGACTTGAAGTCCGCGGAGGAAAGGGAGGAGGAGATTCTGTTTTCACAAAGAGAAGCGGGTTCGGAAGATGCCGTACTCAAAGAAATGTCTTCAAAAAAAGCCTCTTGCAATCGCCCGCCTCGCAAGAAATGGACCGATGACGATATCTCACGCCTGCAACCGCCCCAGGACGGACTAAAACGCAATCTGGACGGACTGGTCTTTAATCTCCGACAGCACCACATCACACAGCAGGAACAGTACGCCATCATCCTCAAGAGCAACTTCGGCATTATCGGACATCCCATCTGGAAAGGTTTCTTCGACCTGCGCGAAAGCCACGGAAAAATACGCTTCCCGGGAAAGTACCTGCTGAGCTTGTGCGTGAAATAAGACAGGTTACACATCGCAAATAATTCAAAAACACTTTCTGATAAAAAACGGATAAATTCACTTTTTAGTTCACAAAAGAAGTCTTACATTTGCAATGTGGTTAAGCTTAAGACACAAAAATCAAACATTTTTATTAACAATTTAAAACCAATGCAAATTATGCCAGTATTTTATAAAGCAGCCCAATCTATTTTAGAAAACAAAGCCGGCAAGAAACTATTTTACCCGCGTATTGTACTGAAAGGCAACGTAACTACCGATCAGATTGCCCGTGAGATTGCAGAATACTCTTCCCTCTCCAAAGGCGACACTAAGAACACGATCGACAACCTGGTGAGAGTAATGACCACTCATCTGCAATCTTCAGAAAGCGTCACCCTGGATGGCTTCGGCACATTCCGTATGACCATGAAATCCAATGGAAAAGGCGTGGAAGCCGCCGACAAGGTTTCGGCAGCACAAGCCACTCTGACGGTACGCTTCCTGCCCAGCTACACCAAAAATCCCGACCGCACCGTAGCCACCCGCTCCATGGTGACAGGTGTCAAATGCCTCCCTTACAACTCCAAAGTAACCGGAAACGGTTCCGGTGGTGGCAGCAGCAGTGGTGGCGACGGCGGAATCGAGGATAATCCGCTGGACTAAACGCCAATGTACCTCCGCAACTCATCTACGTCCAACAACACGTGCACAATACTAATACTACGGCTTAGCCAAACTATTCACTATTTTACTAACTAAACTATTTTAATCCAAAAAGAATCATGAGAAGTATCAACTTAATCGTGGTGCATTGTAGCGCCACCCGGGCAGATCATGCCCTCACGACAGAAGAACTGGAAACCATTCATCGCCGTCGCGGCTTCCGTGGCATCGGCTACCACTATTACATCCGTCGGGATGGCACTGTAGCCAACACCCGTCCCCTGGAGCTTATCGGTGCACATGCAAAGGGGCATAATGCTCATTCAATAGGCCTTTGCTACGAAGGCGGGCTGGACTGTAACGGACATCCTGCAGATACCCGTACGCCGGAACAAAAAAGTGCGCTCCGCCTGCTGGTGCACCAGTTGTTGAAACGGTACAGGAACAGCTACGTCTGCGGGCACCGCGACCTTAGTCCGGACCTGAACGGGAACGGGGTGATAGAACCGGAAGAGTGGGTGAAAGTATGCCCGTGCTTCGAGGTAGGAAAGGAATTATAAACAATTAAAACATTAAACATTATGAAAATGAGCAAAAACACTTGGAAGATCATTCTGAAGGTAATCGTGACCGTGGCTACAGCCATTGCAGGGGTACTGGGAGTGAAAGCCATGACACCGTAAAAGGTAAACCCGCTACCCCAATGCGATAAGATGCGATGCATTGGGGTAGCCTTCCAATAAGAAAAGAGACAACAAATTATTCTATTCACTTTTATATTTATACAGCAATGGCAAATCATAAAATTTACTATCTACTACTATTTTTCCTGCTCCCATTTTCTTTTTTAGGAGCGCAAAACGGAGTAGCCGACCAATTACTGAAAGCTACATTCCATCCCAGCCCGCAATCTGCCGCCTATGCCCGCTATGGGGAATATCCGGTGGATCATTCTACAGGAGTTCCCAAAATAGAAATTCCGATCTACACACTGAATACCGGAGACTATGAACTCCCTATCTCTATTTCATATCATGCTTCGGGCATCAAAGTATTGGATGTTTCCGGTCCAGTAGGACTGGGATGGACGCTGAATGCCGGAGGGGTAATAACTCGTACGGTATGCGGAGCACCTGATTTCGAAGGTTTTAATTACCGGATGTTCTTCAAAAGTAAGGCAGATGTAGAAAAACGACTATCAGAATCGGCCATGGAACCAAGATTGTGGAACCGTGTATTTGCAGGCGTTCCCGAATACGATTCCGAATCAGACCGATACAGCTATAATTTTGCAGGCAAAGCCGGTATGTTCCGCTACAATGTTTATAATGAAACTCCTTTTACCATCCCTCATGAACCAATAAAAATAGAGAGAACAAGCAAAGGATATAAAGTAATTGATACCGATGGCACGACTTATTACTTTGAGGCAAAGGAATCATGCAGGTCGCCCCAAATGAACATCTATACCAGTGCCTGGTATCTGACCAAAATAGAAACTGCAGGCCGCAAGAATGTGATAACCCTTTCATACACCCCAGGAGATAGTTATATTATAAGATATCGCTCTCAGTTTCTGCACAAGGGGAATGTGGTTACCTACAGTGAAGGAATGGGACAAGACTATGTCGCGAATGAAACCACCGGTAATTTTGGTGGAGATGTATCTATGCCAATTTATTTATACCAAGTTCCCATGTTAAGTTCCATCAGCTGGAACAATGTCAATATAACTTTCAGTTATGCCAAGGATAGACTGGACACACAGAAGGAGCGTCTAACGTCCATTACGGTAAAAGACAATAATTCAACCGTCAAACATGTTACTTTCAATAATAATGCATACTTTGGCAACCATTCCTCCAACTACAGGATGAAACTTGGCAGTCTTTCCATGAAAGGGAACACAACCAATACCATAGCCGACAACTATACATTCTCGTATGACACATCGACACCTCCGGATCATTACAATGCTTCCAATGCAGGAGCCCCTGCAAATTCCTATTGCCGTGAAGACTATTGGGGATATTATAATGGAACGCAGAATTATAATATGATTCCCGATGGTGTATTCCCAGCCTCAGGTTTGGCAGACCGAAATGCTTCTCCTTTACACATGCAGATGTGTATGCTTAAAACAATTCAGTACCCGACCGGAGGCAGCACAACCTTCAACTTTGAAACCAACCGGACTGGTGCTTATTCATACATCGGTGGATTACGGGTTGCGGAAATTATTAATAAGGACCACAACGGCACTATCTTAGAGCAGAAAACTTATGAATATGGGCGAGGAGAAGCTACAATGGAAATCTTAAACGAGTTGTTCTCCTATGAGGATTACTTCCTTTATTTTATACGACAAGCAAATGGAGCATACCAATGTAGGGGCAACCTGCATCAGATTGCCGTGGCTTCACCCATCCTTCCCCTTACCGGTTGGAGCGGCAGTCCCGTCTTTTACAATGAAGTGACAGAATACAAGGGACTAAGATCGGCCAACGTAGGAAAAACTGTTTATAGGTTTACGCAAGACTTTGAGAGCAGCTATCCCGGAGCAGAGGAGGAAGATGTGCCCGTCCCCGTACCTTTGCGCTTTTATTCCGGCCTTTACAACAATGACGAAGGCTTGGTTCCGGCTTTGCTGAAAGAGAAAAATCTCTACAAAAACAATAATGGCACTTACGTCAAGCAGTTGTCGGAAGAATATGAATATACGGAACTTGTACCTCCCAATGACTCTATCTCTATCGGTGTACGCTTAGGAAGATTGGGAATAGGGGTGATCTATTACGAAAATGTACTCTCCAGTTGTGCTCCTTATTCCAGTTTGGACGAATTTTACAATTCCATCGTATATACCAATGTACGCGGTTACAGGAAGCTGCGCAAACTGACAAGCGTAAAGACAACGGATTATGAACGAAACGTAGTCGCAACCCGTACCTATCAATACGACCCTCAACTGCGCTGCTTGCAGCCGATAACGGAAACCACAACCAATAGTGACGAGGATAATTATACCACTAAAACCTATTATCCCTTTCAACAGGCCGGAACAGTTTACAGCAATATGGCTGCAAAGAATTATGTGGATACTCCCATAAAGAAAGAGAAATATTGCAACTCCGCCCTGTTGTCTACCGACCTTACTACCTATCAGCAAGTGGGCGACAAGTTTCTGCCGGATAACATCAGCCAGCAGAAAGGCAACAATGTAAGCAGGGTACTGGTACGCTACGAGAGATATGACAGCAAGGGAAATCCGCAATACCTGACTACGCTCGGCAACCGGAAAATTGTCATCCTGTGGGGATACAACTACCGCTATCCCATAGCACGCATAGAAGGGTTGACTTATAGCGAAGTAACGGCGAAAGTAAGCGAAAGCACAATTTCGTCAATAGCTTCCGGCACTGCTCCCACTCAGGCACAACTGGACAACATACGTTCCTCTCTATCCAATGCATTAGTCACTACTTACACCTATGCCCCTTCTGTAGGAATAACCACAGAGACTGCGCCGAATGGATATAAAAAGACCTATCCGTACGACGTAATGGGACGCCTGAGTCAAATAGCCGACACCAATGGGACAGTGGAAACTTATCAATATCAATATAAACAGTAATACAACAGAATGAATATGAAACGAATTTATCTATTATATCTATTGTTGCTGCTTCAGGCAACGGCAGGACATGCCCAGGATAGTTCTCAGAACTACATCCTGACCCGCACCATGCTTAAATCCGACACGAAGTCTTACTTGAGCAAAGTGGTTTACTATGATGGATTAGGCCGTCCGTTCCAGACAGTGAACAAGGCGATAGAGAATACTAATAAGAAAGGAGTGTCTCTTGCCACCCTCCAAGAATATGACGCTGCGGGGCGAGAGACGAAGACCTGGCTTCCGGCGGTTATAACCCCTGATTATCTTGCTCCGGCCAGCTTCAAAAGTAGCGCACCCGCCAGTCACGGTAATGACTCCCGCCCTTATCAAGAAGCCGTTTACGAGACTTCTCCGCAAAACCGCATTGTGAAGCAATACGGCGCGGGGGCAGACTGGCACAGCGGACATCCGGTTGCAACGGAGTTTATGGGCAACAGTGCAACCGCACAGCTACGCTGCACCCGGTATAAAGTAACTTCGGCAGGTGCTTTAGAGGCTTCGGGAGACTATGCCAACGGCACACTGAACGTAACCCGAACAACGGATGAAGACGGAAATATGTCCTATACCTTTATGGACAAGATAGGGCGCACACTACTTGAACGCAGAATGAACGGCAGCGAAGCGCTTGATACTTATTATGTATATGATAACTATGGAAATCTGTGTTATGTATTGCCACCGGCTATAAATGGCAATATCAGTACCGATAACCTGAATCTTTATGCGTATCAATATAATTACGACGGATGCAACCGCTGCATCCGGAAGAAACTGCCAGGCACACAATACATCGAATATGTATATGACAATTCCGACCGGTTGACATTCTCTCAGGACGGCAGTCAGCGTGCTTTATCCGCCCAAAACTGGACCTACTATAAGTATGACCAATTGAACCGTCTGACCGAACAGGGCTTGTGCACCAACAAGGTGACGACCTCCGGAACCACCGTACACATCATGAACTATTATGACAGCTATAGTTTCATTGGGACTCAAGGTTTTACCGGTAGTAACTTCTCCACAGATACATCCGGCTACGGTAAAGGCGCTTTGACAGGGCAAATGGTGGCAGGCATAAACGGTAATCCCGTCTGGAAAGCTTTCTACTATGACATTCGTGGGCGTGAAGTAAAGCGTGTGGAAAGCAACGCCATGAACGGTTACGACGTGACTACAACTTCCTACAGCTTCACCAACAAGCCGCTGACCCTGACCCATGTGCACACTTCAGGAAGCAAAAGCCTGACAGAAGTCCACACCTACAGCTATGACTACGCCGACCGACTATCAAAAGTGCAACACAAACTGGACAACAATACCATCGTCACCCTTGCCGAATATACCTATGATGATCTTGGTCGCATGGAGCAGAAGAAGCTGGGTGGAACTGCACATAGTTCAACCTATTCCTACAACATCCGCAGTTGGCTGACCGGCATTACGGGTAGTAAGTTCACCCAAACGTTGGCCTACAATAACAGTACCGCCGGCTACAACGGCAACATCACCGCAATGGGCTGGACGGCAGACGGTGACAGTCACAGCTATACTTTCACCTACGACGGCTTGAGCAGGCTGCTGAATGCCACACACGGCGCAGGGCGTTTCACCGAAAAGGTGACTTCGTATGACAAGAATGGCAACATTAAAGGATTGCAACGCTACGGACAGACAGGTGCTTCCACCTATGGCTTAATCGACAACCTTTCGTATACATTGAACGGCAATCAATTGAACCGTGTGGATGATGCCGTGAACGCCTCTGCTTATAATGGAGGTTTTGAATTCAAGGATGCTGTGAAGCAGGCAAACGAGTATGCCTATGACAATAATGGCAATTTAACTAAAGATTTAAACAAGGGAATAGAAGAAATTCAATACAATTCACTAAATTTGCCAAAACTGATAAAGTTTAAGGATCAGAGTACTATTACTTATACTTATGCGGCAGACGGGACAAAGCTCCGCGTGGAACATAAGATAGGAAGTAGCACTACCCGGACAACTTACTGCAGAAATGTGATCTATGAAGGTAGTATAGCCAAGTATTTATTGACGGAAGAAGGATACGTCTCTTTGGATAACGGAGAGTATTATTATTACCTGAAAGATCATCAGGGAAATAACTGGGTAGTTGTAGATCAGAATAGTAACGTGGAGGAAACAAATCATTATTACCCGTTTGGCGGTGTATTTACAAATACAAGAAATGCACAACCTTACAAGTACAATGGCAAGGAACTTGATACAAAGAAGGGGCTGAACTGGTATGACTATGGGGCGAGAATGTATGATGCAGCACTGGGAAGATGGCATGTGGTAGATCCGTTGGCGGAGAAATACTATTCAGTTTCCCCTTATAACTATTGTATGAACAATCCAGTAAATGCAATTGACTCAAATGGGGAGAAAATAGTTTTTGTTAATGGTTTCTTAGGTTTTGGTTCACCGACTGGAGGTTCGGCATATTGGGGAGGAACAAATAGTAGTTTTGTCAGAGGAGCACAGGCTTTTTTACAAGATAAATCTACTTATTTTGCAAATATTGAATATAACTATTGGCGTAGTTCTACTTTCTTACGCAATTTGGATGGATATAATTATGCTAAGGAAAATTATTCTCAATTAATAAATGGAATGAATTCAAAGGATGTGTTTCATTTTGTATCTCATAGTATGGGTGGTGCTTTCTCCGAGGGGATGATCAGATACCTTGAAGAACAGGGATGGACTGTCAATACAGTGTTTCATTTAAATGCATGGCAGCCAACTGAATTGTATGGTGTAAAAGGACCTCTTCGCGTTGACGCTACGATAACGAATGATTGGGTGCAAGGTTTAAGTCTTCCAATCAGTGGTAATCGTGATATTCCAAATGCTGATTATAAAATAAGAAAAAAGAGTACAAAAGAATGGAAGTCTATACATCGAGACTTAATTGATGATGGAGACTTTTGGAATATCAATAATGAGATGAGTTGGAACGACGCTATGTCGTTGATACAAAAATGGATACAGCAAAACCCAAATATAAAAGTAAATGGAAACTAAAACCCTTTTCAGAATATTATTAATTATTTTAGGATTCTATGCCTTAGGATTCCAGTTTGTGAATTTTATTTTTGGAACTACGGTTTGTAAATGCTCAAATGATTATATATTATTTTTTTGCTATAAAATTGAAAGTATATTTCATTTATTTTCTATCTTAATTTACATTTGGTTTATTGTATATCAAATAATTATGATACAAAAGAGAAACTTAGATTCCATCCATAGAAGGACAACATCCAAATTGAACAAATATTTTATCCCAAAAAATAGATTAAAAAACTTTGTTAGAATACTGTTGATTGTATTTGGAATAGGTGCATTAGGCTTTCAACTTTATCATTTAGTTTTCACGACCATGATTAAAATAAGTACATTTGGGATAAAGGATTGTTTTATGGGAGAATTTGTTCCGCATATCTTATCTATAGTGATTTGTATTTGGTTTATTCTACATAAATGGCAATCTTTAGAATTAAAATAAAGATATTTCCTTAGATAGATAAATTAAAGTCAGAGTATTAGCATTTCCTATATCCGCACTAAATTCAGAATCCTTGCCTGCACAGATGCACATTTGTAAAGGCAAGGATTATTTATTGCTCCCTGTACCTTTACACTTATACTCCATCTTTACAATAATGATAAAGGGATGATTCTGGCTTTGCTTGATGAAAAGACTTCCTATAAGAGCGACAATGACACTTACATCAAGCAATTGTCGGGAGAAATATGAATATAAAGCAACGCCATGAACGGTTACGACATGACTACAACTTCCTACAGCTTCACCAACAAACCGCTGACCTTGACCCATGTGCACACTTCAGGAAGCAAAAACCTGACAGAAGTCCATACCTACAGCTATGACTACGCCGACCGCCTGTTGAAGGTACAGCACAAACTGGACGGCGATACCATCGTCACCCTTGCCGAATATACCTATGATGACCTTGGTCGCGTGAAGCAGAAGAAGCTGGGTGGAACTGCACATAGTTCAACCTATTCCTACAACATCCGTAGTTGGCTGACCGGCATTACGGGTAGTAAGTTCACTCAAACGCTAACCTACAACAACGGTACCGCCGGCTACAACGGCAACATCACCGCAATGGACTGGACGGCAGACGGTGACAGTCACAGCTATACTTTCACCTACGACGGCTTGAGTCGACTGCTGAATGCTACCCACGGTGCAGGACGTTTCACCGAAAGGGTGACTTCGTATGACAAGAATGGCAACATCAAAGGATTGCAACGCTACGGACAGACAGGTGCTTCCACCTATGGTTTAATTGACAACCTTTCTTATACATTGAACGGCAACCAATTGAACCGTGTGGACGATGCCGTGAACGCCTCTGCTTATAATGGAGGTTTTGAATTCAAAGACGGTGTGAAACAGGCAAACGAGTATACCTATGACAATAATGGCAATTTAACTAAAGATTTAAACAAGGGAATCATCGAGATTCAATATAATTGTTTAAACTTACCAAGCAAGGTCGTGTTTAGTGACGGAAAGGAAGATATTACCAGAATTTAATCAACAATAATAAATTATGAGATAAAGAAAAAATGGACAACTAAGAATACACATATAAAAAAGAATGCTAATCAAGATTATGTTGAGCCCGAGAAATGGTATGATAAATTAGGAACATGGATTGCAATTGCAATTCTAGTTATTTTGTTAATTGCTCTAAATAATCATATTGTCGGTTATGATAATTTTATTGGTATTCCAAGTGAATGGGTAAGATCTTTGTTCGATTAGTTATTTATTAGCTCCGTTAGTCTAAAAATGGCTAACGGACTATTTACGAACTTTGAATGAAAAAAGGACGACTATGTAGTTTCAGAAGGGATTGACACGGACGGACAGACCATCACCATAATACAGGGAACAGCCCTAAAAACAGGTTCGCCCGATAAGAATTATATCTGGACTATATCACTTATTATGACAATCCGAATTATTAAGGGGAAATATCCATACATTAGTAAAATGCAATATCAAAAAGGCCTTATCTGTCAAATAATAATCATTTCATCCCAAACCCTATAACCATCCTTCTACCAGGGCTACACCCTTTTGGTCTAAAGGTGTAGCCATCACCGCAAAATGGTGTAGCCATCCGGGGTAAAAGGTGTAGCCCTACCAAAGTAGGGCCACAGGCACTTCTAAAGGACATAAAAGAAATATTTATCTATACCATTCCAAATTCAGTCTGTACGACATTTTCAATCAGAATACTTCTTCACTCCGAAATCCGATAACAAATATCCAACAGATTTTCATTAAAAGAATCCGTCAGACATCTTACAGCGGATATTCTTCGAACGCATACAGCAACGTCGAAAGATAACGTTCGCCTGTATCCGGCAATAATACGACTATTGTTTTTCCTACGTTTTCAGGAAGAAGTGCCAGACGGGTAGCTGCACTGACTGCTGCTCCGGACGAAATTCCTACCAACAAACCTTCCAACTTAGCCAATTCACGACCCGCACGAATAGCATCATCATTCGTTACCTGCAGAATTTCATCTACTACTGCCGGATTGTAGTTCTTAGGAACAAAACCGGCACCGATCCCCTGTATCTTATGTGCTCCCGGTGCACCTCCCGAAAGTACGGGAGAATCGGTAGGTTCCACTGCCACCACCTTCACCCCCGGATTATGCTTCTTCAGGGCGGCACCTACACCGCTAACGGTTCCACCGGTACCGACACCGGCTACAAAAATATCAACAACACCTTCCGTATCCCTCCAGATTTCCTGTCCCGTAGTACGTTCGTGCATGGCAGGGTTTGCAGGGTTATCAAACTGCTGAAGAATTACCGCACCCGGAGTAGCAGCTTTCAGTTCTTCAGCACGGGCTATGGCACCCTTCATACCATTGGCACCCGGTGTAAGCACCAGTTCGGCACCAAGGGCTTTCAGCAGGTTACGGCGTTCTACACTCATGGTGTCGGGCATCGTAAGAATCAGTTTATAACCTTTTGCAGCAGCTACAAATGCAAGCCCGATTCCGGTGTTTCCACTGGTAGGTTCTATAATAGTGGCTGCGGGGTTCAGTAAACCTGAAGCTTCCGCATCTTCAATCATCGCCAATGCCACGCGGTCTTTCACACTTCCGGCAGGGTTAAATGACTCCAGTTTCACGATCAGACGGGCTTTTAAACCTTTCGCTTTATTGTAATTGCTCAGCTCCAGCAAGGGAGTGTTGCCCACAAGATCAGTGAGCTGTTTTGCTATCTTTTTCATAACTTATTGGGTTTTAATTTATACTCTTCTTTATAAAGTACAAAGATAGCGAGATAACGGTTCACAAGAAATACCATATTTGTGGGATTTTCATACTATAAATGAGGGATTTTCGCTGAGAATAGTTACCTTTGTGCCCACCTTATTATAAAAGGATATCCCAATGAGTCCATTGAACTTTACTCACATTTTGACACAGGCAGTCGATGAACTATCGGAAAGTTCGTCTTACAGAGGACTGTTTCATCAGCACACGGACGGTAATCCATTGCCTTCGGCCAAAGCGTTGCATGACATCGTAGAGCTGTCGCGTGCCATACTTTTCCCCGGTTATTTCGGTAATTCCACAGTCAACAGTCGTACCGTAAAGTACCACATCGGAGTGAATGTTGAACGTTTGTTCGACTTACTGACCGAGCAAGTGCTTGCAGGTCTTTGCTTTACCGGCGACGGCGAATGCAGTTGCTGCACCGAACTCCAACGTGAAGAAGCTGCGTTGATTGCCGCCAAGTTCATCAGCCACCTGCCGGAAATGCGCCGTGTACTGGCTACGGATGTAGCGGCTGCTTACAATGGAGACCCTGCCGCACATAGTTTCGGAGAAGTAATCAGTTGCTACCCAGCCATACGCGCCATCAGCAATTACCGTATTGCGCACGAACTGCTGAGGCTCGGTGTTCCTCTCATTCCCCGCATTATCACCGAAATGGCCCATAGCGAGACGGGAATAGATATCCACCCGGGTGCCGTCATCGGCAGCCACTTCACCATAGACCACGGAACAGGTGTGGTAATTGGTGAAACATGCATTATCGGCAATAATGTGAAACTGTATCAGGGAGTGACGCTGGGTGCCAAGAGTTTCCCACTGGATGCTGACGGCAAGCCGATCAAAGGTATTCCACGCCATCCGATATTGGAAGACAATGTTATCGTCTATTCCAATGCCACCATCCTAGGACGCATCACCATCGGACAGGGTGCCACAGTAGGCGGTAATATCTGGGTAACGGAAAATGTGCCGCCAGGAGCGAGAATTGTACAGACTAAAGCAAAAAAATAACCGCCGCGCAGGTCAAAGCAACCCGTTCGCAGGACACAAGTGTTCCGGCAGAACGACACAAGTATTTCAGAAAAGCCACACAAGTGTTGCATACGGAAAGTACAAGTGTTTCAGAAGAGAGAGAAATTGAATATATAATTATAAAGAAAAACAACAAGATAGAAGAAGTTGCAACAACTTCAGCCATCAAATTGTAAATCGTAAAATCAAAAACAAATAAATGGAATCCTTTCAAATGATTGCCAAAACCTTCCAAGGACTGGAAGAAGTACTGGCACAAGAACTGACTGCATTAGGAGCAAACGACATAGAAATAGGCCGACGCATGGTGTCTTTCAGTGGAGACAAGGAAATGATGTACAAAGCAAACTTCTGCCTGCGTACAGCAATACGTATTCTAAAACCAATCAAAAGCTTCACTGCCAAGAACGCCGATGAAGTGTATGACCAAATCAAAGCTATCTGCTGGGAAGAGATCCTGAATGTAGAAAAAACCTTTGCCGTAGATGCCGTTGTATTCAGCGAAGAGTTCCGCCATTCCAAGTTCGTTTCTTACAAAGTAAAAGATGCCATTGTGGACTATTTCCGTGATAAGTTTAACAAACGCCCGTCCGTACGCATCAACAAACCGGATGTATTGCTGAATATACACATTGCACAGACCACTTGTACGCTCTCTCTCGACTCATCGGGCGAGTCACTGCACCGCCGCGGGTACCGCCAGGAAGCGGTAGAAGCTCCGCTAAACGAGGTACTGGCTGCCGGAATGATATTGATGACAGGATGGAAAGGGGAATGTGACTTAATAGACCCGATGTGTGGTTCGGGTACAATTCCCATTGAAGCGGCACTGATTGCACGCAACATTGCTCCGGGAGTGTTCCGCAAGGAATTCGCTTTTGAGAAGTGGAATGACTTCGATCAGGATTTGTTCGACATGATTTACAATGACGATAGTCAAGAACGCGAATTTACGCATAAGATATATGGCTACGACAATAACCCGCAAGCTAATGAAATAGCTACACACAATGTGAAAGCGGCAGGTGTATCGAAAGATATTGTCTTGAAGTTACAGCCGTTCCAGCAATTTGAGCAACCCGCGGAGAAATCAATGATCATCACCAACCCGCCTTATGGAGAACGTATCTCTACCAACAACCTGCTGGGATTGTATCAGATGATAGGCGAACGCCTGAAACATGCTTTCATCGGAAACACGGCATGGGTGCTTTCTTACCGTGAAGAGTGCTTCGACCAGATAGGACTGAAACCGACCGCCAAGATACCTTTGTTCAACGGTGCACTGGAATGTGAATTCCGTAAATACGAGATTTTCGACGGAAAGTATAAGGAGTTCAAGAAGCAGGAAGGTGAGGGCGAAGGCGAAAACGAAGAATCCGGCTTCAAGTCTAGAGAACCGAGAGAATTCAAACCAAGGGAATCTCGTAAACCGGGCGAATTCAAATCCAGAGACGACAGACCGAGGGAGTTCAGACCAAGAGACAGCAAACCCCGTGAGTTTGGTTCAAAAGAAGATAGGCCGAGAGGTGAGTTCAAGCCGAGGGAGTTCCGCAAGGATGGAGACCGGGAACGGAAACCGTTCGACAGGGAACGCCGTCCGGGAGGAAGCGGAGAGTTTAAGCCGAAAAGGGAGTTTAAGCCGAGAAAGAGGGAAGACGGGGAGTAAGTTGCTGATAAACAGTTTGAGGTCACAAATTGTGACCTCAAACTGACAAAACATAAAAGAGATAAGTTACAAGTATCAACTTGATATTCCAAATTGGGAGTTCAAGTCAGGGAAGTAGAAGATAACTTATTGGTAGACAATATAAGGTCGCAATTTACGACCTTAAAAGGACAAGGCATAAATGGATGATCTAATTATTATAGAGAATAAGATATACGAAATCAGAGGTCAGAAGGTGATGCTGGACTTTGATTTGGCGAAGATGTATGAGGTAGAAACAAAATACCTCAAACAAATGGTAAGAAGAAATGCAGAGCGATTTCCTGAAGATTTTATGTTCCAATTATCAAACGAAGAAGTTAACTGTCTGATTTCCAGTTTGAGGTTGCAAATTGCAATCTCAAACAAAGGCGGTACCCGCTACTCCCCTTTCGCCTTCACCGAACAAGGCGTCGCCATGCTTTCCGGTATCCTCCGGAGTCCCAAAGCCATCGAAGTCAACATCAACATCATGCGCGCCTTCGTCCGTATGCGACAATATCTTCTCTCCCACGTCCCAAAGCAAGAGCTTGAAGAACTGAGAAAGCGTATTGAATATTTGGAAGAAGACGTCACTTCCGACAGAGACAGTTACGAGAAACAATTCGACGAGCTCTTCTCCGCCTTCGCAAAGCTGAGTGCTGCAATACAAGTGAAAAGCACTCCGATGGACAGAATAGAAATAAAAGGATTCAGAAAAGAGAATGACAATAAATGACTATGAACATGAAGATAATCTGTAAATGGATGGGAATAGCGCTATTGGCGTTACCCACTCTCTTTGCAACAAACGTTATGGCACAAGTTTTAAAGAAACCAACGCTGGAAGATTTGCTTCCTGGCGGAGAAACCTATCGCATTGCTGAAAACAAATGGTATCAGTGGTATGGTGATGCCGCATGCTTAGAATTGGGTATCGACAGTATAAAAGGCATCTGGGCAGTAAATGGAGTAGGAGCAAAAGCAGGAGAAAATTTCACAGTCATTACCCTGAAAGAGGCCAATAAGCTATTGGCAGAAAAAGAGTTAGGAAAGTTGCGTAACTTCTACTCCGCAAAGACCATCAATACTCCCCACAGTGCTGTTATTGGAATTCTGCTCCAAGTAGACCCACTCCTTTTGCTGAACACCGGTAAATACCGCGTACTTATCGACTGGAAAAAGAAAGAGTTAATTTGGAACCAACCGTGTCCCGCCCAAGCTGCCAATGAAGATTGGAACGAAGTGAGCCGCCACTTGGCCTATACACTCAACAACAATCTCTACGTAATGACCAATGACGGACAAACTCGTCAGGTAACCACCGAAGCTGAAGGTATCGTATGCGGCCAAAGCGTACACCGCAATGAATTTGGTATCAACAAAGGTACCTATTGGAGTCCCCAGGGAAACCTGCTCGCTTTCTACCGGATGGATGAGAGCATGGTAACACAATATCCATTGGTAGACATCACAGCACGCATAGGTGAACTGAATAATGTACGTTACCCTATGGCAGGCATGACAAGCCATAAAGTAACGGTAGGCATCTATAACACCGAAACACAGAAAACGGTCTATCTGAACACAGGTGATCCCACAGACCGTTATTTCACCAATATCAGTTGGGCTCCGGATGCCAAAAGCATCTATCTTATCGAATTGAACCGCGACCAGAATCATGCCAAACTATGCCAATACAACACCGAGACCGGTGAATTAATGGCTACTCTCTTTGAGGAAACGCATCCCAAATACGTAGAACCTCAACACCCCATCGTATTCCTGCCATGGGACAACAACAAGTTTATCTACCAAAGCCAGCGTGACGGATTCAATCATCTCTATCTATACAATGTAAAAGGAGAATTGCTGAAGCAACTGACCCAAGGCGAATGGTTGGTACAACAAGTATTAGGATTCAACCGGCAGACGCAGCACGTCATTATTCAGAGTACCGAAACTTCCCCTCTACAAAGCAATATTTACTCTGTCAGTCTGAAGGACTGTAAACGAAGCCTTTTAGGAAACTCTGAAGGAATTCATTCGGCACAGCTATCCGGCTTTATGGGTACCCATCTCATTGACAAATCTTCTTCGCCCACTTGCCCCCGTAGCATAAAGATAATGTCTGCCAACCCGAAAAAACATCGGGAATATACACTGCTTACAGCAGAAGATCCGTTCAAGGGCTTCACTATGCCAAATATAGAAACCGGTACCATCAAGGCGGCCGACGGCGTGACCGACCTCTACTACCGCCTTGTGAAACCCGCAGACTTCGACCCGGCAAAGAAATACCCCACCATCATCTATGTATATGGCGGTCCGCACGCACAGATGGTCACCGGTGGCTGGCAAAACGGTGCACGCGGCTGGGACATCTACATGGCAAACAAAGGTTATATCATGTTCACCCTTGATAATCGCGGAAGCGATAACCGTGGTCTTGAATTTGAAAATGTCACCTTCCGCCATCTCGGCATCGAAGAAGGAAAAGACCAGGTGAAAGGTGTGGAATTCCTGAAAAGCCTGCCTTACGTAGACGGTAACCGCATCGGTGTACACGGATGGAGCTTTGGCGGACACATGACTACAGCCCTGATGCTCCGCTATCCGGAGATATTCAAAGTAGGTGTTGCAGGCGGGCCGGTTATTGACTGGGGATATTATGAAATTATGTACGGAGAACGCTACATGGATACGCCGCAAAGCAATCCGGAAGGTTACGAACAATGCAACCTGAAGAATCTGGCAGGCAATCTGAAAGGACATCTATTACTGATTCACGATGACCATGACGATACCTGTGTGCCACAACACACACTTTCGTTCATAAAAGCCTGTGTGGATGCACGCACGTATCCCGATTTATTCATTTATCCCACGCATAAGCACAATGTCATAGGACGTGACCGAGTACATCTGCATGAGAAGATAACACGGTATTTTGAAGACAATTTATAGAATAAAATAGAAGCAATAAATTAAACGAAATATAAAGATGAAGATATTATTATTAGGAAGCGGCGGCCGCGAGCACGCTCTGGCATGGAAAATAGCCCAAAGCCCGAAAGTAGAGAAACTTTTTATCGCCCCCGGTAATGCCGGTACCAGTGCAGTAGGCGAGAATGTAGCTATCAAAGCTACCGACTTCACTGCCCTGAAAACTTTCGCCCTGAAAGAAAAAGTAGATATGATTGTGGTAGGTCCCGAAGATCCGTTGGTAGAAGGTATCTACGACAACTTTACCGGAGACGCCGCCACACAACATATCGCCATCATCGGCCCTACTGCCAAGGGTGCCCAATTGGAAGGCAGTAAGGAGTTTGCCAAGGGTTTCATGGAACGTCATGGCATCCCCACCGCCCGCTACAAAAGCATCAATGCCGAAAATCTGGAAGAAGGACTCGCTTTCCTTGAAACCCTTGAAGCACCCTATGTGCTGAAAGCCGACGGTCTTTGCGCAGGAAAAGGCGTACTGATCCTTCCTACACTCGAAGAAGCCAAAAAGGAACTGAAAGAAATGCTTGGTGGTATGTTCGGTCAGGCCAGTGCCACGGTAGTTATCGAAGAATTCCTCAGCGGCATCGAGTGCTCCGTATTTGTGCTGACAGACAGCAAGAACTATAAAGTGCTGCCCGTTGCCAAAGATTACAAACGCATCGGCGAAGGTGACAAAGGTCTGAATACCGGTGGTATGGGAAGCGTGACTCCCGTTCCTTTTGCCGACGAGGTATTTATGGAAAAAGTGCGTACCCGTATCATTGAGCCCACTATCCGCGGACTGCAAGAAGAAGACATCCTTTACAAAGGTTTCATCTTCCTCGGACTGATCCGTGTGAAAGGCGAACCGATGGTCATAGAATATAATGTCCGCATGGGAGACCCCGAAACAGAAAGCGTCATGCTACGTGTACAGAGCGACTTCGTGGAACTTCTGGAAGGTGTACGCGACGTGAACCTCGATACAAAGACATTGACAATGGACCCGCGTACGGCTGCTTGCGTCATGCTCGTCAGCGGCGGATATCCCGAAGCTTACGAGAAAGGTAAAGTAATGACCGGATTTGAAGAAGCTGCCGCTACAGACAGCATCCTCTTCCATGCCGGAACAGCAATGAAAGACGGCCAGGTGGCAACAAACGGCGGACGCGTGATTGCCGTATGTTCGTATGGTGAAACCAAAGAAGAAGCCCTTGCCAAGAGTTATAAAGTTGCGGAAATGATTCAATTCGACAAGAAATATTTCCGCCGTGATATCGGTTTCGACCTTTAAAAGAGTGATAAGGTGATAGAGTGATAGGATGATATTATCACTTTATCACCCTATCACCTTACCACAATTAATATTATGATACGAAGTAAACGACTACAGAACCGGATCACAGCGGGACGTTTCACACTGCCCGCTGCCATCCTCTTGTCACTATTCTGCTGGATACTGACCTCTATTCTATTGCCTGAAGTTCCGGTAATAAAAAGTAGTTATCTCCTGTGGGATACTATCATAGATGGATATATTCCGGCATGGGCAAGTACACCTTTAAGTTTCATCTTCTATGGCGTCGTCGGTTACTTCCTGATAGAACTAAACAATACTTTTGCCATCATCCGTATGCGGGCATCCGTACAAACGGCCATTTATTTCCTGTTTATATCCGTTTGTCCGGCCCTGCATCCAGTTTATGCCGGGGACTTTGCCTCGATAGCATTTCTTATATCTCTGTTCTTCCTGTTCAAGGGCTACCAACATTCCCGTCCGGCAGGCACTATGTTCCATTCGTTCCTCTTTATCGGGTTGGGTAGTCTGTTCTTCCCACAACTGACACTGTTTATTCCCCTCTACTGGATAGGTGCACACAGTTTTCAGGCACTCACTCCAAAGAGCTTTTTCGGCAGTCTGGTCGGTTGGGCTTTACCCTACTGGTTTCTATTGGGACATGCTTACTTCTACGATGAAATGGGCTTATTTTACCAGCCTTTCATCGAACTGGCAACATTCCACCCTATTAATCTCTGGGACTTCCCCTTGTGGGAAATAGCTACATTGGGCTATCTGTTCGTATTATACCTAGTCAGTTCCATCCACTGTCTGGTGGCAGGTTACGAAGATAAGATACGTACCCGCAGTTATCTGCATTTTCTTATTTTTCTGAGCTTCTGCATCTTTGCCTATATCCTGTTGCAACCGGTTTTGACGGTTCATCTCCTGCCTCTGCTGCTGATAGGTGTCAGTATCCTGACAGGACATTTCGTGGTGCTGACGAACAGTCGGGCTTCCAATGTGTTTTTCATTTGTGCCCTCGCAGGGCTTGTACTTTTATTCGGATTTAATATATGGACGCTTTTGTAGATTCACTGGTTCAACTCCTGATAGACTGGGGCTATTTCGGCCTTTTCATCTCCGCTTTACTGGCGGGAAGCATCATTCCGTTCAGTTCAGAGCTGGTAATGATAGCATTGGTGAAAGTGGGGCTGAATCCTGCCATGTGTGTCCTCTCTGCTACATTGGGGAACACAATAGGCGGTATGACGTGCTACTACATGGGGCGTTTAGGTAAGATAGACTGGATAGAGAAATATTTTAAAGTAAAAAAGGAGAAAGTAGACAAGATGCAAGCTTTCCTGCAAGGAAAAGGTGCTCTGATGGCTTTCTTTGCATTCCTGCCTTTTGTGGGCGAGGCAATAGCCATTGCGCTGGGTTTCATGCGCAGCAATGTATGGCTGACTACCTCATCCATGTTTGCCGGAAAGCTGGTGCGATACATCTTGATGCTGTTGGCATTGCAAGGAGTAATATCAATGTTTTAAGAGTTATGAAACGAATCATAGAACATACGGAAGATGGAAGTGCAACGCTGTTTGTACCGGAACTGAATGAACATTACCATTCGGTAAAAGGAGCACGTACAGAATCGCAACACATCTTTATAGATATGGGGCTGAAAGCTTCGGCTGCGCCCCAGCCGCATGTTCTGGAAATAGGTTTCGGTACCGGGCTGAATACCCTGCTTACACTGGAAGCTGCCGAACAAGAAAAGCGTCCCGTACACTATACCGGTATTGAACTTTATCCTCTTGCCTGGGAAGAAGTCGATGCATTGGGATATAGTGACAACCCGCTGTTTAAACAGTTACATACTGCACCATGGGAAGAGGATGTGAAGATATCCCCGTACTTCACTCTGCGAAAAATACAGGCGGATGCAAACAGTGACAAGGTGTTGGTGATTAGTGATAAACATGATACAACCCACTCATCACTAATCACTAACACCTTATCACTAAATCCTGATCTCGTTTATTTCGATGCCTTCGCCCCCGAAAAGCAACCTGAAATGTGGAACGAGCAGCTATTTCACTCACTTTACGTATCTATGAATACAGGGGGCATATTAACGACGTATTGCGCCAAAGGTGTTATCCGCCGTATGTTGCAAGCTGTCGGCTTTCTTGTGGAGCGCCTTCCGGGGCCTCCGGGTGGAAAACGGGAAATACTGAGAGCAACCAAGAGAACAAACAACTAAGTTATAACGAATATTGGAAACCATAAATATAATAAAGAAATGAAACGAACATTCCTGTACATCCTCGCTGCTTTGCTTGCCATGTCTTGCAAGAACAACAGCGTTCAAAATAAGAATGAAGACGATAAACCCGTCATCACTGTCACCATCGAACCGTTACGCTACTTCACCGAAGCCATTGCAGGAGATAACTTCAACGTTGTCAGCATGGTACCCAAAGGTAGCAGTCCGGAAACGTACGATCCTACTCCGCAACAACTTGTCGATCTTGCCAAGAGTAAAGCTTACTTCCGCATCGGTTATATCGGTTTTGAACAAACCTGGATGGATAAGCTGACAGATAATGCGCCACATTTGCAGTTCTTCGACACTTCCCGCGGTATCGATTTGATTTTTGATTCCTCTCACGTCCACCACCATCACGGCGACGACGAAGCGCATGCCCACGATTCTATCCAGGAAGATGAACACCACATCCTCGGTGTAGAACCACATATCTGGAGTTCCGCTTACAACGCGCAAATTATTGCCGGAAATATTGTAAACGCCCTGTGCACCATCGACAAGAATAATGAAGAAACTTACATGGAGCGTTATAAAAACCTCTGTAATCAGATAGAACATACCGACAGCCTTATCTGCCATATGCTTTCTGCCCCCAATGCGGACCGTGCCTTTATGATTTATCATCCGGCATTGTCCTACTTTGCACGCGACTACGGTTTACATCAGATTTCTATTGAAGAAGATGGAAAAGAGCCCTCTCCCTCCCATCTCAAAAACCTGATAGATACCTGCAAGGAGGAAAAGGTACGCGTCATCTTCGTACAACCTGAATTCGACCGCCGCAATGCAGAAATCATAGCTAAACAAACAGGTACGAAGGTAGTTCCTATCAATCCGCTTTCTTACGATTGGGAAGAAGAGATGTTGAACATTGCCAGGGAACTGGTCGTTAAGAAGTAATCGGAGACTGTAAAATAGAGTAAAGAAATGAATACGCCCCTTATCGAAATAAAAAATCTCAGCGCCGGTTATGATAGCCGTACAGTGCTGCGTAATGTAAACCTCACCGTTTACGACCGGGATTTTCTAGGCATCATCGGCCCCAACGGTGGCGGAAAAACAACGCTCATCAAGTGTATTCTCGGCCTGCTGAAACCTACAACAGGAGAAATCTTATATAGAGTTACAACAGCCTCGAACAATAATCCGGCATTCCTTGACAACAGCGCAACCAACTCTCAATTCTCAACTCTCAACTCTCAATTCTCCATGGGGTATTTGCCTCAATACAATAGCATTGACCGTAAATTTCCTATAACAGTGGAAGAAGTGATTCTTTCAGGACTCAGTTCACAAAAGTCACTGATTTCACGCTTCACTGCGACGCATCGGGAAAAAGCCCGGCAAGTGATTGCCCGCATGGGATTGGAAGGTCTGGAAAAACGTGCTATCGGTGCATTGAGTGGCGGACAATTGCAACGTGCCCTACTGGGACGTGCCATCATTTCCGATCCTGCACTTGTTGTCCTCGACGAACCCAGTACGTATATAGACAAACGCTTCGAAGCCCGGCTTTACGAATTGCTGGCTGAAATTAACCATGATTGCGCTATCATTCTTGTTAGCCATGACATCGGCACAGTGCTGCAACAGGTGAAATCCATCGCTTGCGTGAATGAGACGCTGGATTACCATCCCGATACGGGTGTAAGCGAAGAATGGCTGGAACGGAACTTCAATTGCCCGATAGAACTGCTGGGACATGGAGCTCTGCCGCATCGCATATTGGCGGAACATAAGCACGGAGATGAATGTGGATGTTGTAACTGCAAACATTGAAAAGAACAGGGAAGAATACAAATCATTACCAGAACAAGTACAAAAATAGTGTTTTGCACATATTTCAAACAAAGTTATACATAGATGTATTATACATGAATGTATAATTTGTATATTTATCTTTGGAATCAAGCCTTGAATTATGCTCATTATGGATAAGAAATGGAGCAAATGATTAAGCGGTACTATCAAAAGCGAACTGATAAATCATCATTTCATTCCTATCCGCACAGAAATGAACTAAAGATCGCTGATGGTTTTTTTATTAATTTACTGATAATCAACAAATAGCATTTACCGACTGTTTATTGTAAAATGTAAAAGCATTTACCGCCGTATGTAACGGCTTTTACTCCTTATTGTAACGACCTTTACCGCGGCATGTAACGGTCTTTACCGCGGTATGTAAATGGAGTTACCGTGTGGAGTGAACAAAGTTACCATTTGGGGTAAACTGAATTTTCATGAAACTTTTATCTACCAAAAATCAATGTATATCTTTTAACCTATCCTAATAAATATGCATTACTTCCACAGTTTTAGCAGTTAAATCACTATATTTGCGCCCGTATACGCTAAAATACAGAGATATAACTTAAAAACATAACGAATTATTTCCGAATGAAACAGTACAGAACCATAAACAACCTCGTAGGTTGGATTACTTTCATCATTGCAGCAACGGTCTACTGCATGACTATAGAACCGACTGCAAGCTTTTGGGACTGCCCGGAGTTTATCACTACCGGCTACAAACTGGAAGTAGGACACCCACCCGGAGCACCTTTCTTCATGCTGGTAGCCAACCTCTTTTCACAATTTGCTTCAGATCCGAGCACCGTTGCTAAAATGGTGAATTATATGAGTGCACTGATGAGTGGCGCTTGTATTCTGTTCCTGTTCTGGAGCATCACGCATCTGGTACGCAAACTTGTGGCTACAGATGAAAATAATATTACTAAAGGACAGTTGATTACCATCATGGGTAGCGGCCTGGTAGGTGCACTGGCATATACATTCAGTGATACTTTCTGGTTCAGTGCCGTTGAAGGTGAAGTTTATGCATTCTCTTCTCTCTTCACAGCCGTTGTATTCTGGCTGATACTGAAATGGGAAGATGTGGCTAACGAACCGCACAGCGACCGTTGGCTTATCTTGATCGCATATCTGACCGGATTGAGTATTGGTGTACACTTGCTGAACTTGCTTTGTTTACCCGCCATCGTACTGGTTTACTACTACAAAAAAGTGCCAAACGCAAATGCCAAAGGCTCATTGCTGGCATTACTTGCTTCCGGCATTTTAGTAGCTGTCGTACTCTATGGTATGGTACCGGGTATTGTAAAAGTAGGCGGCTGGTTCGAACTGTTCTTCGTAAATACGTTAGGAATGTCCTTCAACAGTGGTGTAATGGTTTATATCATTGTGCTGGCAGGCTCCATTATCTGGGGTATATACGAAAGCTACACGGAGAAAAACAAGATGCGCATGGCCATCTCCTTCGTGTTGACTATCGCCCTGTTGGGTATCCCATTCTACGGACACGGAACAAGTGCTGTAGTAATAGGTATTATAGTTATCGCTTTCCTGTTCTTCTATCTCAGCCCGAAGATGCAGGCAAGCATGAAAGAGAAATATCGCATTTCCGCGCGTACGCTGAACACATCATTGCTTTGTACAATGATGATCGTCATCGGATATTCTTCTTATGCCATCATCGTGATCCGCTCTACAGCCAATACGCCGATGGACCAGAACTCACCTGAAGATATCTTCACGCTGGGTGAATATCTGGGACGCGAACAATACGGAACCCGTCCGTTGTTCTACGGACAAGCATTCTCTTCTAAAGTTGCCCTCGATGTAAAAGACGGTTATTGCGAACCACGCGTTTCATACAGTGGTACCAAATTTATCCGCAAAGAAAAAGCTACGCCCGATGAAAAGGATAGCTATATCGAAATTCCCGGACGTATCGAATACGAATATGCTCAGAACATGCTTTTCCCGCGCATGTACAGCAGTCAGCACGCCAGGGAATATCAAGCTTGGGTAGACATAAAAGGTAATGACATTCCTTACGACCAATGCGGACAAATGGTGATGGTGAATATGCCTACACAGTGGGAAAATATCAAGTTCTTCTTCACCTATCAGCTCAACTGGATGTATTGGCGCTATTTCATGTGGAACTTCGCCGGACGCCAGAACGATCTGCAGGGTAGTGGAGAAATAGAACATGGCAACTGGATCACAGGAATTTCGTTCATCGATAACTTCCTGGTAGGCGACCAAAGCCTGTTGCCACAAGAGTTGCAAAACAATAAGGGACACAACGTCTTCTACTGTCTGCCTTTGTTGCTCGGTATCATTGGCCTGTTATGGCAGGCATACCGTGGACAAAAGGGCATCCAGCAATTCTGGGTGGTGTTCTTCCTATTCTTTATGACGGGTATCGCCATTGTGCTCTACCTGAACCAGACACCGAGTCAGCCGCGTGAACGTGACTATGCATATGCCGGGTCGTTCTATGCCTTTGCCATCTGGATAGGTATGGGTGTGGCAGGTATTGTCCGTCTGTTGCAGCATTATGCCAAGATGAAAGAACTTCCCGCCGCAACTCTGGTATCTGTTGTCTGCCTGCTTGTCCCCATACAGATGGCAAGCCAGACATGGGATGACCACGATCGCAGCGACCGCTATCTGGCACGTGACTTTGGTCAGAACTACCTGATGTCTCTGCAAGAAACCGGTAATCCGATTATCTTCACCAACGGTGATAACGATACATTCCCCTTATGGTACAATCAGGAGACAGAAGGTTTCCGTACAGATGCACGTACCTGTAACCTCAGCTACTTGCAAACGGACTGGTACATCGATCAGATGAAACGTCCTGCCTACGACTCTCCGTCACTGCCCATCACTTGGGACCGTATGGAGTATGTAGAAGGAACTAACGAATACATCCCTGTACAGCCTGATTATAAAAAGAGCATCGACGCCCTCTATGCTGAGGCTGAAAAGCAGGCACTGAACGGTAACCCTGAAGCATTGGTAAATGTGAAGAAAGAATTCGGAGAAAATCCGTACGAACTTCAGAACATCCTGAAATACTGGGTACGCAGCAAGAATGATGACCTTAAGGTGATTCCTACAGACAGCATCGTGATGAAGGTGGACAAGGAAGCTGTACGCCGCAGTGGTATGATGATACCGGGTGACAGTATCCCCGACTATATGCACATTTCACTGAAAGGTAAACGTGCCCTCTATAAGAGCGAACTGATGATGCTTGAAATGCTGGCTGAAGCCAATTGGGAACGTCCTATCTATATGGCAGTCAGCGTAGGTACGGAAAACCACCTTGGCATGGGCAACCACTTCGTCCAGGAAGGTCTGACTTACCGCTTCACTCCGTTTGATACTGAAAAAACAGGTGTCAAGTTGGATAGCGAAAAAATGTACGACAACCTGATGAACAAGTTCAAATTCGGTGGAATTGATAAGGAAGGTATCTATATTGATGAGAATGCTATGCGTATGTGTTATTCTCATCGTCGTATCTTCTCACAACTCATTGGCCAGTTGATACGCGAAGGCAAGACGGATAAGGCTAAAGCAGCCTTGGAGTACGCCGAGAAGATGATTCCTGCCTATAACGTACCTTATGACTGGCAAAATGGTGCTATGCAAATGGCAGAAGCATACTATCAGTTGGGTGAAAAAGAGAAAGGCGACAACATCATGAAGGCACTTGCCGATAAAGCTGTGGAATACCTCACATGGTATCTGAGTCTGGATGACCAACGCTTTGCAATGTCCAGCCATGAAGTTGTTGACTATCAACTGCCTATCCTCAGCACAGAAGTTAAACTCATGCAGAAGTATAACTCAGAATTGGCTCCCGTATACGACAGCAAGCTGAACGAGCTATATCAAATGTGTGTTGACCGGATGAAATAAAGTTATTAGCAGATAGTGATTAGTGATTAGCGACTGTAGCCCCCACTGCTAATCGCTAATCACTAATCATATAAATCCCTAACTACTAACCGCTAACTACTAACAATCGTGTTTATAGAACAACCTCCTGAGTTTGTCCGAAAGTTATATCCCGGTGCCATCTGGCGAATGGATCCGAACGAAAAAGCCGTCTACCTGACTTTTGATGATGGCCCTATTCCCGAAGTAACCCCTTGGGTACTTGAATTATTGGATAAACACAATATTAAAGCCACCTTCTTCATGGTGGGAGACAATATACGTAAGCATCCTGATGTATTTCAGATGGTAATAGACCGAGGACACCGCATTGGCAACCATACTTTCAATCATATTCGCGGATTTGAGTATTTGTCTGATAATTACCTTGCCAATACAGACAAAGCAAATGAACTAATGAAAACAGACCTCTTCCGCCCACCACACGGGCATATGCGTTGGGGGCAATATTTCGTATTAAAAAGACGCTATAAAATCGTAATGTGGGATTTGGTAACCCGTGATTACAGTAAGAAGTTACGTGGTCCGCAAGTACTTGCCAATGTGATGAGATATGCAAGAAATGGCTCTATTATCACTTTCCATGATTCATTAAAATCCTGGAATAACGGAAACCTGCAATATGCATTGCCACGGACACTTGATTTTCTGGAAGAAGAAGGGTACGAGTTTAAGTTATTGTAATCCCAATTACATAGTTATATAAGAAATGAAGGTGTGTCAAAATAGGATTAGAACACAAATTACACAAATAATATTTTTTTTAGACTTCTGATAATCAGAGCTTATCTGATTGGTTATTTGCGTAATTTGTGTAATTTGCGTTCTTTTATTCAGTTTTGACACACTCTCATTTTTATTCTCTATACAGTATCCGATTACTTAATTGTCACCGTCAACGGATTGCGTACTTGCTGAGCATAATTTGCCATATATGCATTCCATGCTTCCGGAGTCTTGATGTCAGCCTTGTCCCAAGCTGCACCCCAGTAGTAAACATATTCTGAACCCGGCTCGTAATCGCTGATAGCCAGTACATGACCATCGGCACCACCACGCAGTTCATTCTTCTCCTTTTCAGGGAAAAGCAATGATTTAGCTTCTTTTACAGTAGCCGGGAAAGCAGCACCTACAAAAATCTTACCGTTGTTGTTATTCACATTATCTGTAGGATCTACATAGGTGATATAACCGTTAGCAGCATCAGCTACTACAGCACCATCCGGTTCGTGCAATACGATACCAGCAACTACCGGAGTAGTTTCTTTCAGGTTATCATAAACCACAACTGTTTTATTCAAATGAGAACCTGCATCTAACGTAATAACACGTGTTTCAACTACTGTAGAGTCCCCCTTGATGTTCAGCGGATTATATACCAGCTTCACAGTGAAACGCAACGGACCATTGTCCAGAATATCCTGTGTTGCATAGCAATAAGGATATACGATTTCACCATCGGGCATCAGAGCAGCAGTACCACCACCCAGTGTAGGACCTACTTTATAACAGTCCAGGCCGTTTCCATGATCTACGTGATAAGAAACTGATTTATACAATTCCTGTGCAGCTTTCGGGTCAGTCTTCTTCAGTTCAGCAATCTTAGCTTTGGTCTCCGGGTTCAATTCGCTTGCATAACGAGCTTCTACAACTGGTTCAGTAGTATTGTACTTTGTCCAAACATCATAACCGAAGGCACGTTCACCACTCTTTTGCAAAGCAGGACCATAGGTACGGAAAGCAACCAAGTCGTTTTCCCAAGCTACGTCATCCACACGTTCAGGATAATATCTACCACAAGCCTTTACAGCGAAATTCTCAGGTGTACCTGCCTGAATAGTATAGACAGCTGTGCCATTCGCAGCTACGCTTGCAGGAAAAATTACTTTTTCATCGTAAGTAATCTGATAGGGGACCTGTTGTCCGTCAGCATTCAGAACTACAATCTGAGCTGTGTCAGCCAGTTTCAGTTGGTTAGAGATATCACTCATAGCCACTTCAACCATTTCATTGGAACGCTCCATTGCTAAAGGATTACTTACCGTTACAGTAACCACATCCTTAGTGTTGGTGCAGGCAAAACATACAAATGCTGTTGCCAGTAAAAGGAATAACTTTTTCATATTGCTTAATCAATTGATAATTGAAAACGGATAATAAAGATATAAATAATGGGAAAAATGGATAACTGACAGCATCAATTATCCATTTCCCATTATCTATTCATATACTTATTTAGGCTGTTTGCCAATGTAAGCCAAGATACCACCGTCAACGTAGAGTACGTGACCGTTTACGAAGTCAGAAGCGTCGGAAGCCAGGAATACGGCAGGACCCATCAAATCTTCAGGAGTACCCCAACGTGCAGCCGGAGTCTTAGCAACGATAAATGCATCAAACGGGTGACGAGAACCATCAGCTTGCGGTTCGCGAAGCGGTGCAGTCTGCGGAGTAGCAATGTAACCCGGACCGATACCATTACACTGGATGTTATATTCACCGTATTCAGAAGCGATGTTACGAGTCAGCATCTTCAAGCCACCCTTAGCAGCAGCATAAGCAGATACAGTTTCACGGCCCAACTCACTCATCATAGAGCAGATGTTGATAATCTTGCCGTGACCTTTCTTTATCATAGAAGGAATAACGGCTTTTGATACGATAAACGGAGCATTCAAGTCTACATCGATCACCTGACGGAATTCAGCAGCAGACATTTCGTGCATCGGAATACGCTTGATGATACCTGCATTGTTTACCAGAATATCAATCACGCCCACTTCTTTCTCAATCTGGGCAACCATAGCATTCACCTGCTCTTCATTCGTTACGTCGCATACATAACCTTTAGCGTCGATACCTTCAGCTTTGTAAGCAGCCAAACCTTTGTCTACTAATTCTTGTTTAATGTCGTTGAACACGATTTTGGCACCGGCTTGTGCGTAAGCAGTTGCCAAAGCGAAACCAATTCCATAAGAAGCACCGGTTACAAGTGCTACTTTGCCTTCTAATGAAAAGTTTACCATAATTTATTTACTTAGGTTTAATAGTTATTTGTTTCTAATTTACGATTCAGAGTCGTGATTTACTCAATATATTACTTCAGGTCGGTAATCAAAGAGAAATCCTGATCTCCATAATCCAGGTTTTCACCGCCCATACCCCAAATAAAGGTATAGTTGTGAGTAGCGGCAGCAGAGTGAATAGACCATTCAGGAGACAATACAGCCTGATCGCCCTTCATCCATACATGGCGAGTTTCATCAACTTCACCCATGAAATGGCAAACTGCATGGTCTTCGGGCACTTCAAAATAGAAATAAGCTTCCATACGACGGCTATGAACGTGTGCCGGCATTGTATTCCATACACTACCCGGAGCAAGTTCTGTCATACCCATCTGTAACTGGCAGGTCGGCAATACCTGATTAACCAACATCTTATTAATATTACGGTGGTTGGAACCTTCCAAGCTACCCATTTCAGCAACTACTGCATCAGCTTTCGTCACTTTCTTATCAGGATAGTTACGGTGAGCAGTCAGTGAGTTGAAATAGAATTTAGCAGGATTCTTTTCGTCCTTGCTTTCAAAGGTCACTTCACGGTCACCTGAGCCCAAATAAAGAGCTTCTTTATAATTCAATTCGAATACAGCGTCTCCGGCTTTTACTACACCAGGACCACCTACGTTATAGATACCCATTTCACGACGAGTCAGGAAGAACGGAGCTTTCAGCGGATCGATAGCTTCCAGCTTCAACACTTCGCCTACCGGCATTGCACCACCCACAACCATACGGTCGTACATGGAATATACCATATTTACTTCGTTAGCAGAAAATACTTTCTCAATGAGGAAATCACGACGGATGCGTTTGGTATCGTAACTTTTTGCATCTTCGGGATGCGCTGCATAGCGAATTTCATAGTTCGTTTTCATAATCCTATTACGTTTTAAAGTTTATAATAATCGGTTATTGGCATACTTCGTTTACGTACACGATGCAAATGTAGCAAAAGAAAACGGAGAAACATTGTGTTTTTGTCCCAATTATGTAGTATTATTGTTCAAATGGATAAAAATAGGAAATCTTTAACAGAAAATAATACAATAGAGAGAGCCATCAGAGTAATTCTAAATAAAAAGCCCCGAAAGATTTCTCTTTCAAGGCCTTCTTTGGTTGGACTACCAAGATTCGAACTTGGACAAACAGAACCAAAACCTGTTGTGCTACCATTACACCATAGTCCAAACTTATGCGCTTTCTGTTAAAAAGCGGTGCAAAGATAGAAGTATGCCCCGAAATATCCAAATATTTCGGGGCATTTTTTCATATCTGTTATTAATTAACCGTTTATTTGGCAATAATCAGATAGTAATTCTTCTTCCCGCGCTGTACAAGCAGGTATTTTTCATCCAAAAGATCAGCAGAAGTAATCACTTGGTCAAAGGCTTCCAGCTTCTCTTTGTTAAGAGAAACACCACCACCCTGCACCAGTTTACGCATCTCACCTTTGGAAGCAAAGATAGCCGCGTTCTCAGTGAACAGATCGACTGCTTTCACTCCAGCCGCCACAGCATCCTTAGACACTTCGAACTGAGGCACACCTTCGAATACAGCCAACAGAGTATCTTCATCCAATTTCTTCAAAGCATCAGAAGTTGCATTACCGAATAATATATTGGATGCATCCACTGCTGCATTATAATCTTCTTCAGAATGAACCATAATAGTCACTTCTTTTGCCAGACGCTTCTGAAGAATACGCAGATGCGGTGCAGCTTCATGTTCTACTATCAGAGCATCTATTTCTTCTTTGCTCAAAGAAGTAAATATCTTAATGTAACGTGCAGCATCAGCATCGCTCACATTCAACCAGAATTGATAGAATTTATACGGAGAAGTATAGCGAGGATCAAGCCAGATATTACCGGACTCAGTCTTACCGAACTTACCGCCGTCAGCCTTCGTAATCAGAGGACTGGTCAGTGCAAATACCTCACCACCGTTTGTACGACGAATTAACTCGGCACCTGTTGTAATGTTACCCCATTGATCGGAACCGCCCATTTGCAGTTTGCAACCTTTGGTTTCATACAGATGCAGGAAGTCATAACCTTGTAATAACTGATAAGTAAACTCAGTGAAAGACAAACCGTCACGAGCTTCACCATTCAGGCGCTTCTTTACAGAATCTTTCGCCATCATATAGTTTACGGTGATATGCTTACCTACTTCGCGAGCAAAGTCAAGGAATGTGAAGTTCTTCATCCAGTCGTAGTTGTTCACCAGTTCTGCACGGTTGGGAGCATCTGATTCAAAATCCAGGAACTTGCCCAACTGCTTCTTCATACCATCCATATTGCGTTGCAGAATCTCTTCTGTGAGCAGATTGCGCTCTGCCGACTTGCCGGAAGGGTCACCAATCATACCTGTAGCACCACCAATCAATGCCATCGGCTTATGTCCGCAACGTTGGAAATGACGCAGTATCATTACACTGCAAAGGTGTCCAATGTGCAACGAGTCCGCCGTAGGGTCAAAACCTATGTATGCGGTCACTTGTTCCTTAGCCAGAAGTTCTTCCGTACCAGGCATCATATCGTGGAGCATGCCACGCCATTTCAATTCTTCTACAAAATTCATCGAATGATTAACTATTTAAATATTTGATATACTTTGTAATTGCAAAAGTACGACTCTTTATCTGAACTAACAACTCTTATCGCCTAAAAAAGATTTCCTCCACATTCTTCCGAACCGTTTCCCTGAGTTCCCCAGAGGGAATTTTACGAATCATAGCTGCTCGTTCATAAAGCGTATCAATAGAAGTCATGCTCTCATCCGTTTCCAAAAACAGCCTGTCAGATGGTACGATTCGCAATGCTTCTTCCTGATACCTTTCTCCGAAAGAAAGGTGAAAACCATGTCGGAGATATTCTTCTGCCAGCACTGCTTTTCCGCGAAATCCATGAATAATCCACGGTTTCACCGGACGTATCTTCTGCTTCAATTTTAAGAGTTCATCCACAGCCTTCACCAGATGAATAACCAGCGGCTTATCAGTTTCTTCAGCCAGCCGTGCCTGATATTCGAAAACTTCCCTCTGTAAAGGCAGAGAAGCATCAGCCAATTTATCCAATCCAGCTTCACCCATAGCCAAAACCTGAGGATGATACAATAGCTCCTCCAAGCATCTCTTTTTTTCAGCCAGAGATACAGTGGAAGAAGTTATATACCACGGATGTATTCCCACAGAATACCACCCTTCCAGTTGCGGAACAAATGTTTCGGGAAAGCAATTCACAATAGCTTCTCCAGGCACTTCCGGTTGGCAATGAGTGTGTATATCAGCAGGAATTATCATACAGTAAAGATATTATGTCTTTATGGAACAGGATCATATCCGGAACCTCCCCAGGGATGACAACGCAGTATACGCCTGATTGCCAAATACAATCCCTTAAAAGGACCATGTTTCTTGATCGCCTCAACGGCATATTGTGAACATGTGGGAGTGAAGCGGCACGAAGGAGAAGTCAGGGGTGAAATGCACTTCTGATAAAAATAAATAGGAAGCAACAGCAGGTATGAAAGCAGCTTTTTCATAAGGAAGCTACTTTCTCCGTGATACGAGCCAACGCAATCTTCATCCTTTCTTCAATTTCCATCGAGTCAGTCAACCGGTCGGAAAGATAAATGAAAGCCACAGCAAGTTGCTGCTCCTTATCCTGGAGCGCCTGCAATAGTCCGTGCTTGTTTTTCCGATACGCCTCACGTATCTGACGTTTCACACGGTTACGTTTCACCGCCCGTTTAAAACGGCGTTTTGATACACTGACCAGTATGGAAACAGGAGCCTCCAACTCCTCCACCGGCAGATATACCACACGCAAAGGGAAGACGGAAAACGAACGCGCACCGCCTGAAAACATCTTATCGATGACTTTCTTCTTATCCAGCCTTTCGGTCTTATGCAGGGTATTAAGCATTCTTAGCTACGAGTTACAGGCTAAGAGCTACAAGTAGCTCCGCAGTAAACAAGTTACGAGCTACAAGTTAAGCTATAAATGGCATGCTATTCCGCATGGCACTCGTAGCCTGTAGCTTGTAGCTCGTAACTCTAAATTTATTTTCCTTTATTGTTCTCTTTGATGAACATATCCAGTGCTGCCGTCATAGACGGAGCTTGTACACTGGGAGCTTCCAGATCGAGACGGAGTCCGGCATCGCGTACAGCTTGTGCTGTAGTGGAGCCAAAGGTACCAATCTTGATTTCCTTCTGTTGGAAGTCCGGGAAATTCTTCTTCAGAGAAGTTACTCCTGCAGGACTAAAGAATACAAGCATGTCATAATCAAATTCTTCTTCCGCAGTAAAGTCATTACTTACTGTACGATACATAACAGTTTCTGTATGCTGTATCTTGCTTTTTTCCAAGAGATTTTTGATCTCGTCTGTGTGCACATCAGACATCGGAACCAGATACTTCTCAGTTTTATGCTTGATGATAGAAGGCAACAAGTCTTCAAACTTTCCTGTATTACCAAAGAAGATCTTACGCTTGCGGTATTGAATATACTTTTGGATATACAATGCAACAGCTTCTGTCACACAGAAATACTTCATAGTTTCCGGAATGGAAACACGCAATTCTGTACACAGGTGAAAGAAGTGGTCGATGGCATGACGCGATGTAAAAATAACAGCGGTATGATCCAGGATTGACACTTTTTGCTGTCTGAATTCTTTAGCAGACAGACTTTCCACCTTGATAAACGGGCGAAAATCAATTTTCACACCGTACTTCTGGGCGATGTCGTAGTAAGGAGATTTCTCTGATGCCGGTTTCGGCTGCGACACAAGTACTTTCTTAATTTTCAACGTCCTAAAAATTTATTATCAAATAATCATTTAGTTGTAACACACCTCGATATACAATAAAACAAGGTATGATTTCAAGGGCACAAAAGTACAAAATTAAAAGCAAAATGCCATATAAATTGCTACAAAAAAGCTTTATCCACTTATATAACATCAATATTTTAGTAAAAAACATCAGAAATAAACCAATTATCACAGTTGCAAGTAAACTCAAATCGAAGTAAACAAGGAATAAAGCAAACGGGAAAAGGGCAAATCCAAGGTAATAAAGCAGTGTAGAATAAGACTCCATCCAGAGGCTTGTACGGTTTCCGTCAAAAAAAATCCAACCCAGGAAAGAGTAAGTCACCCACTTCCAGAAAAGATAAAGTAAAGCTATCGCAAGATATACTCCAAGCAGGATATAAGGAGGAATGCGTTCTCCCAGTTCCGGACGGACATCTATAAAATAATTGAAAGTGCAGACAGCCCCCAGCACACAAGTCTGCAAGATCAACAGCAACATATAACGCATATCCGCTGCCGTAGTGGCTGCAAAGATACTGGTCCGCTCACGGTTGAGCAGAAAGTCTTTCACCAGTTGCACCAGAAACTTACGGCTACGGGATAAGACATAGGCAGATATGAAAAAGCAGCACAACAGGAGTATAGTGATTCCGTCATCCAATTTAGGAGAATAAGGAATAGGCATTCCCTCGAATCCCGCAATCCATGTCAGCAGTAGCCTGATCATATTGCCGCAAATTTACGTATGGAACTATCCCAGACAGGTATGGTATGAATCAGTTCGACAGCTTCCTGCGGTGTACTTGCCACATGCCAGATAGCACCGTGTTGCTCGCGCATAAAGTTCTCATCCATCGCATGCTGCAACATAGCCAAGAGAGGATCGAAAAAGTTGTTGGTGTTTAAGATAACAACAGGATTCAAGTAGAGACCCAGTTGTTTCCAAGTAATAATTTCCAGCAATTCTTCCAAAGTGCCGCATCCACCGGGCAGTGCGATGACCGCATCACTCAAATCCGCCATCTTTTGCTTGCGCTGATGCATGTTTTCTACTTCTATCATTTCCGTAAGCCCTTTGTGTTGCCAGCCCTGTTCCACCATAAAGTGAGGAATAACGCCGGTCACCTCTCCACCTGCCGCCAGTACTGCGTCGGCAGTAGCTCTCATCAGTCCGATGCCTCCCGCACCATTTATCAAACGGATGTGGCGCTGCCCCAACAAAGTACCCAATTCGCGGGCTGCTTCAAAATAAGCAGAAGCAATCTTGGTGCTCGAAGCACAATATACGCATACGGAAGTTATCTTATTCATGGAAAATTGCTATACCTTATATTATTAATGCGCACAAAGGTATGGATTTTCAACGATATCTTAAAAATATCACTAATTTTGTGAGCACAAAGCATTACTTTAATAAGAAACCGGAATTCTCAAAGTTCCAAAGAACAATAAACCGAGTTTACCATCACCTATAAAGACGATAGATAATTATGATTAAACAAGATTACCTGATACGAATGATTCAAGAAATCATTTCTTTGATTGTGAACGCCCTACTCAAAAAAAAGAAGTATCGTTGGAATGAATGGACTGAATATGACGGTCTGACCCGACAGATACTAGGCTTCCCTACTGATGAGTTGTTGAGCATGAATACACAAGAGTTAATAGACCGATATAAAGGCGATCCCAATGAAATGGGAAAAATAGAACTTGCCGCCATGACTATGCTGAAGATATCCGATGATATGGAAGCAGAGGACTTGCTACGGAAATCCAAGCTTCATCAGGATGGGCTTGAATTATTGAAGTATGTACAGAAAGAAAGCACCAGTTTCTCTATCCAGAGGGTGCAACTGATTAATATGCTGGAAACGTCGCAATTATTATAAATGCAAAACCTGATATACCCCTTTCTTTTTCCCCTAAAGTTTTAAGATTAATGTCATTATGCTATAAGCAAAACCTCGTTTTCCAGTTGAGGGCTGTATAGTCCACAGTTGCGGGATGCACACCCCCATATGAAAAACGTAGAGCCCGCAACTGTAGGACAAAGTTTTGCTATAGGCAAAAGAACAAAAACAATAAAGCAAAGCATGATTTTTATATGACCTTCTTCCGATCCTGCTTATTGTTCCTAAGTTTGGGGTGTAGGATAAAACTTACCTACGCCATCCTACATCTTCTTCAAACCATATATTTATCTGACAATCAGATTAAAAAGATTATGATATAGGAAAGAAGAGGATTTTTCTTTCTATCCGGCAGACGAATCTTACCCTCCTAAAAAAATCCTCCCCGAAAGCAAAATAGTAATCCAGCACGAAGCATTAGCAGAGTAATTTTATGCTCAGTATCCACTTAAAATAGGAAGTTCACTGAGTTGTTAATTTTATATCTAAATTTTATTCTAATGCTTATGAAAAATGTATTAAAACTTATTTTTTCTTCTTTGTTAATGTTCCCATTCACTATGAATGCCCAACAGCAAGATTTTCCGGCAGGAACCACTCCCAATGAACATAACATCAATGGAGCTGATTATCCCCGTATAGGTGAAGACAGACGTGTACACTTCAGAATACACGCTCCCAATGCCCAGAAAGTAGAAATCAGTTTCCGAGGTGAAATGACTAAAGAGGCAGACGGATATTGGTCGCTCGTATCAAAAGAACCTGAAGTAATAGGCTTCCACTACTATCAGGTAATAATAGACGGAGTAAGTGCCGCCGATCCCAATGGTAAACCATTTTTCGGTATGGGCAAATGGGTAAGTGGTATTGAAATCCCGGAGAAAGGTGTGGACTACTATTCCATCAAGAACGTACCTCACGGACTGATCAGCCAAAGCTGGTACTACTCTGATATCCGCAAAGAATGGCGCAGATGTATCGTCTATACTCCGGCGGAATATGACAAGAACCCTACCAAGAAGTATCCGGTGCTCTATCTGCAACATGGTATGGGAGAAAACGAAACGAGTTGGGCAAACCAAGGCAAAATGAATTTTATTATGGATAACCTGATTGCTGAAGGTAAAGCCAAACCAATGATCGTAGTCATGGACAATGGAAATATTGAAGTATTCAAGACCAATTCGGGTGAGACTCCTGAGGATGCGAGAAAAAGATTTGGTGCAGAGTTTCCTGCTATTTTAGTGAATGAAATCATTCCTCATATCGAATCCAATTTCCGGACACTGACCGATAGGGATAATCGCGCCATGGCCGGACTTTCCTGGGGTGGACTTCTTACTTTCAACACCACACTGAACAATCTGGATAAATTTGCTTATATCGGCGGATTTAGCGGAGCAGGCAGCATCGATCTGAAGCAACTTGATACCGTGTACGGCGGTGTATTCAAAAATCGCAAGGCATTCAACGACAAGGTACACGTCTTCTTCCTGGGCATCGGTTCGGAAGAACATCCGGAAAGGACCAAGAACCTCAGCGACGGCTTGCAGGCCGCAGGAATCAATACGATCTATTACGAATCGCCGGGCACTGCCCACGAGTTCCTCACCTGGCGCAGATGCCTGAAAGAATTTGCTCCCCTATTATTTAAAACGAAATAATGTATAATCCATAAAACAGACTATAACAAGATGAATATCTTCCATCTAAAATCATTCCTGGCGGCTTGTATCGCGGTTATGATGGGTATACATGGCTATGCTCAAGAAAGTGAAGCGTCCCCCCGGTTGTCAGACTACTTTTCTCCGGCAACCTCGAATACAATATCTCCGGACAATGAAGGCTTTATCCAGCGCTGGCTATTGCTGGAACCCATCGACAAGCCCAACCGTTCCAATACGGTATTTACCGACAGTTACATTCGCGAAGCATTTGCAACCGAGTATTTCTCCAATCAATTCACCGTCCTGCCCAAAGACGGGGATAAAGTGAAAGTAGGCAAACAGAAGCTGGCTTGGCATGCGTTGGACAGCAAACTGTTCAACGTGAAGCTCTTCCGTTTTGCCTCCGGCCTGAAGAAGCAAGTGTACGGAGTGCTGTTCTGGGTAGTCACAGTCATCGAATGTCCCGAAGACATGGAAAACATCCGGATGTCAGTAGGTTCCAACTCCGCATCCATGTGGTGGCTGAACGGTGAGGAAGCCGTAATCCTTTCGGGCGACCGGCGTATGGTCAAAGATGACTGCCTCTCACGCCGGCTGACCTTAAAGAAGGGCAAGAACATCATTCGCGGAGCCGTCATCAACGGTCCCGGAATGAGCGATTTCTGCGTTCGCTTCCTCAATGAGAATGGAACACCCGTTAAAAACATTACTATCAGCCATAAATGATCATGAAAACAAAAGCTATACTTCTGGGCACGGCAGCCCTGATGTTTACATTGACATCTGAAAAAGCAATTGCACAAATCGGCACTCCATACATCCACGATCCGTCCACTATCATGGAGTGTGATGGTAAATATTATACTTTCGGCACAGGCGGAGGCGGATTGATATCTGAAGACGGCTGGACATGGAACGGCGGCGGAGTAAGACCCGGCGGAGGCGCCGCGCCCGATGCCGTGAAAATCGGCGACCGCTACCTGGTTGCTTACAGTGCCACGGGAGGAGGCCTCGGCGGAGGACACAGCGGCAAAGTATTGACCATGTGGAATAAAACCTTGGACCCCAATTCTCCTGATTTCAAATATACGGAACCCATAGAAGTGGCCTCCTCCGCGTATGATGAAGATTGCGATGCCATCGACGCCGGGCTTCTGCTCGACCCGACAGACGGACGCTTGTGGTTGTCTTACGGCACGTACTTCGGCTTTATCAGGCTTGTGGAACTCGACCCCGCAACCGGCAAACGGATGGAGGGCAACAAAGAAATAGACATCGCCATCGACTGCGAAGCAACCGACCTGATCTATCGTGACGGCTGGTATTACCTCTTAGGGACGCATGGCACCTGCTGCGATGGTCCCAACTCTACCTACAACATCGTAGTCGGCCGCTCGCGCAAAGTGACGGGGCCGTATGTCGACAATATGGGACGGAAAATGCTGGAAGGCGGCGGCAAAATGGTAATTGCCGCAGGCAACCGCCAAACCGGCCCGGGACACTTCGGGCTTTTCAAGGTGGCCGACGGAGTGGAGAAGATGTCATGCCACTTTGAAGCCGATTTCGACCGGGGTGGACGCAGTGTGCTGGGCATACGCCCGCTTTTATGGAAGAATGGCTGGCCCGTTGCCGGTGAAGTATTCAAAGAGGGAACGTATGAGATTGAATCCGAGCGTAGAGGTTATGCCCTTGAACTTGCCGTCGATTTTGTACGTATGGAATATACCAGACACCGCTTCTGGGAAAAAGACGACACGCCCGTCGTACCCTTGAAACCGCAAACATTGGAAGACGTGATCGGAACTTGGCCACAAGGAAAAATCAACGTAAGAATCGGTGATTATATGTTCCGTCCTCATCAGAAGTGGACCATTACTGCCGTGCCCAATGGGGGCGGATACCTGGGCGGCCCTTATTACAAGATTGTGATTGAAGGAACCAATCGTGCACTGGCCGCTACAGCAGGTGCGGAAATCATGACTGTTCCTGAATTCACAGGAGCCCCCGAACAACTGTGGCGAATCGACCAGTTGACAGACGGCACCTACCGAATCATGCCCAAAAAAGTGCCGGGAACAGACAAGGAACTGGTTCTGGTGTCCGTAGGCGACAGCACTCCATCTCTCGGCATATTCGATATGAACAGTGACAATTCCAAATGGAATTTCCGCGACCATTAGCAACAGGCTCATTCCCCTAAAGTGCTATTGCCGGGCAATCGCACTCAAACGTGACGAACCGGTTCAGACAGCTCCATTTGAATCAACAATGCAAATCAACAGTTGGCTTGCCGATGCGGAATGAATGGCTTTTTCCCTGTGCCCCCAAAAGGGCCAAAGCCGGAGTTGGGCAATAACCGAACCGTACCAACTCCGTATCATCTTCGGTCAGAGGTACCCCTGTCTGGGGATGATACGGAGCAAACAGGGGGTTGCCTCCTCTCTGGTATGGCTCCGGCAGAATGCCGGACAGCCCCCCCTGATTCCGCCAACAGGCCTCAAATAATTAAATAATTAAAAGCTATGAAATATATGTATGATGACGGTCATTAGCTATTGTAGCAATAGCTAATGACAAAAGAAAAAATGTGATTATTAACTCTTAAACTAATTATGATGAAAAATGTAGTCAAAAAAAATCAGAAGATTCCTTTTCTGTTTATGCTTATGCTTTTGGCATGTATGTCAGCATCGGCGCAATTTCAAGTCAAGGGTACTGTTGTCTCGGCCAATGATTCTGAGCCGATGATTGGGGTGACTATTCTGGAGAATGGAACCCACAACGGTTGTATTACCGACCTCAATGGTAATTATTCTATATCAGTTGAAAGTAGTAATGCTACCCTTGAAGTATCTTTTATAGGGTACAAGTCACAGACTGTAAAAGTGAGTGGTCGTAACGTAATCAACTTCCGTCTGGAAGAAGACACCGAAGTACTTGACGAAGTAGTGGTTGTAGGTTATGGCGTGCAACGCAAGAGTGACCTTACCGGTTCGGTAGCTTCAGTAAAGGCCGATGAGCTGAAAGGTTTGTCTACCACCGATGCTGCCGCTGCTTTGCAAGGTAAGGCATCGGGTGTACAAATTCTGAATGGTTCCGGTAAACCGGGTCAAGGCGCATCAATCCGCGTTCGTGGTTATTCTTCAAACTCAAACAACATCGGTCCTTTGTTGATTGTTGATGGTTTGCAAGTCAGCTCTATCCAATACCTCGATCCTTCTATGATTGAATCAATGGAAGTATTGAAGGATGCTGCTTCGGCTGCTATCTATGGCGCTGAAGCCGGTAACGGTGTTGTTCTTATCACTACTAAATCGGGTAAAAAAGGACGAAGTTCTATTACTTATAGCGGCAAGTGGACTAACCAATCACTCGGTGACGTACCCAGTCTTCTTAACGCTACTCAATTCAAGGACTGGATGACTATGCAGCTTGGCGCTGAATCTGTGAATGCCGCTTTGGCTGATGCTCAAACGCAATACGGATGGGATCCTAATACCAATACAGACTGGTTGAAGGCTTATTTCGAAGATACTTGGGCTCAACAACACACCCTTACTTTAGAAGGTGGCAACGACCGCGGTTCATATTTCTTAAGTGTGAACCATGTGAACCAAGACGGTATCGTTAAGGGTAGCAAAGATAAGTACGAACGTCTTACTGCTCAAATCAATGCCGATTATATGATTAAGGATTGGTTGAAAGTAGGTACCAACACCTCTATTGAGAAATGGAGTACTCGTGGTATATCCGAACAAGGTTATGGTTCTTCCTTCGAGATGCTTCTTTTGATTGACCCGCTGACTCCGCTCTACTGGACAAAACCGGAACAAATGTTGGGTGAATATCGTGACTACTACAATAAAATTCAAGCAGGTGATTCTAACTACACTCTCTTTGGTGATGAAAACGGCTATTATGCTACTTCCTACTTCAACCAACGTCTTGCCGGTGGCAACCCCTTCTCGCAACGCGACCGTTCAGAATCACGCAACAGTGGCGTAAACGTTAATGGTACCGCTTACATGAACGTTACTCCTGTCAAGCAAGTGACTTTCACTTCTCGTTTGGGTTATCGTATCTCCTTCAACAACGAATCTGACTATCAATACCCCTACTACCTCAATGGTCAAACCAAAGGTGACAACTACATTATCTCTGGCGCTAGTAGAAACTCTACTTGGTATCAATGGGAAAACTTCGCCAACTATAACGATATCTTCGCCGGCAAACACGCTGTAGGTGCCATGGCCGGTATGTCATATCGCCAAAGCGATTCAAATTTTGTCAGCGCCAATGCTTCCGGTTTGGACATCCTTAAAGCTTATTCTTCTAACTTCATCTACCTCGATTGTGTAAATGCTAATGAAGGAACAACGAAGAACATCGGCGGCATAAAGGGCACTACTCGAGCACTCTCTTACTTCGGCCGTGTAACTTATAGCTACGACAACCGCTATAGCGTTCAGGCTAACTTCCGTGCCGATGCATTCGACTCTTCTAAACTTTCGAAAGACAACCGTTGGGGTAAGTTCTTCTCTGCATCTGCAGGCTGGACATTCTCAAACGAAAGCTTCTTCAAAGATAACGTCAATCCAAGCATCATGTCATACGGTAAGCTCCGTGCATCTTGGGGACAGAATGGTAACGTAAACGTATTGAGTAACTATGCATATACAGCCGGTATTAGTACGAATTCACAATTCTATAACTATGGTTCAACAAGTGCCGTTACTTTTGGTTCAATGCCTAACGGTATTGCCAACCCTAACCTGACTTGGGAAACTTCAGAACAAATCGACTTGGGTGCTGACTTCCGTTTCTTAAACGACAGATTGAGCGTTGGTCTCGACTATTACAAGAAGAATACCAAGGACTTGCTTGTAAGTGCTCCCACTATGCCTGAATCAGGTGTTTCTTCTATGACAATGAACGCCGGTAAAGTTGAAAACAGCGGTTTCGAAGTAGAACTTAGCTGGAAAGACCATATCGGTGACTTCAAATATGGCATATCTGCTAACATGGCCACACTTCACAATGAAGTGACTTACCTCGATCCATCTATCGAACGTATTTCCGGCGCAACTGTTGAAGGTGCATCTCCCGAAGTTGTTCGTTGCTACTTCGAGCAAGGCGAACCCATATGGTACATGCGCGGTTTTAAGTATGCGGGCCGTGCTGCTGACGGTACTGCACAATACTACACCAAAGATGGCGAATTGACCAACGACCCACAAGCTTATGACATGACCAACATCGGTTCCGGTCTTCCTACTTTGACTTACGGTATTACCTTGAATGCTGAATACAAGGGGTTCGACTTCACTTTGTTCGGTACCGGTGCTGCCGGTAACGATGTCTACTACGGTCTCTATCGTTCAGGCTACAACAACTTATCAGAAGGTATTTATAAAGACTTCAAGTCTGGCAAACTTCCTGACGCAGCTTCTGTAACAGGTAGCGGTACATTCTGGCGTTCATCTGCCATGGTTTACGATGGCTCGTTCTTCAAGATTAAGCAAATTCAACTTGGTTACACATTGCCTAAGAGGATCACCAATAAAGTATTCATCGACAACGCACGTTTTTACGTATCATTGGACGACTTCTTCACATTCACCAAGTATCCGGGTCTTGACCCTGAAACCTGTACAAATGAATACAACTGTCCGGGTCTCGACAAGGGTGCATATCCTATCATGAAAAAGATGGTATTTGGCGTAAGTGTTACATTCTAATTATAATTAATCGAAAGAGATATGAAAAAAATATTTTTATCAATCGCTTTGCTTTCAAGTATGATGTTTACTGCGTGTGAAGACATGCTTGATGTGGAACAGAAAGCAACCAGCAGTACAGCTAACTTCTACAAGACTGATGCGGATGCCGAATCCGCGTTGACAGCCATGTATGCTACTTATATCGGAGAAATCGGTGCTACTGAAGGTATCTGGAATGCATATATCATGGGTCTTAACTACTCTGCCGACGACGTGTTTGCAGCCGGTGGTAACATTGACGACCATGCAGATTTCCGTAGACTTAATGAGTTCCGTTATGATCCCAGCTATGCCCCTATCAGTACGCTTTATAATCACATCTATAAGGCAATCTATTCTGCCAACTTGATAATTCACTATTTTGGTGAAACAGCTGATACTCCTGTTAAGAAACAAGCTGTTGCCGAAGCTAAGGTGATGCGTGCATGGGCACACATGCTGGCTGCACAGGTGTATTATCAGCCCCCTTTGATTGATCACCTCATCACCGATGAAAAACCGGTGAATGCAGAGTCACAGAAGGCTATCTTTGATTGGTGCGTGAAAGAATGTGAAGAGGCTCTTTCTGACTTGCCCGAACGTAAAGGTAAGAATGATCAAGAAGGTGCTTGGGTTGTAACTCAAGGTTTCGCTCGATTCGTAGCCGGTAAGTCTGCTCTTTTTGCAGGTGACAATGCCAAGGTGATTAGCGTAATGAAACCCCTTGTAGAGTCTCAAAACTACGACCTCGTTCCGGGTGAACGTTTCCGTGACTTGTTCCACGTAGAAGGTGATGGTTGTGAAGAAAAGATTTTCGAATTCAACTATGTTACTAATACAGCGGCCGCAGGTGGTACAGACTCATGGAGAGGTGGTAATAATCGTGGCCGTTGGATGGTGGCCAACGTACTCAACTGGCGTGGTGATGATATTAAAGGTGGTGGTACGAGTCCACTTATTTGCTCAGCCGGTGGTTGGGGTGGTGGCTCTATCAATCATGAGTTTGCTCACAAAATGCTGGCAAACGATGGTGACAGCTATCGTCGTAAAGCTACTTTCTTGACTTCTGACGAATTCTTTTACGATGAAAAACTCTGCGGTTGGAAAAGCGATGCTACTTGCACTACTCGCGCAGATAAAGAATTTGACGAAAACCGTGGCATCACCAATACTTATGGTTCATTCTCTCGTAGTGACGTGATGGAAGTGAAGATGATGATGCATCCTAACGACGCTGATCTCTCTGTAGGTGACAACTGTAACAATACAAACCTCTGCATTGCCCGTTTGGGTGAAGCTTATCTGATTTATGCAGAAGCTTGTTTATCAAGTCAGCCGGATGAAGCTAAGAAGTATATCAACAAGATTCAGCAACGCGCAGGTTCAGCAACCGTATCTGCCACTGTTGACCTCGAAGTGCTTCAAAACGAAAAGCAATATGAACTTTGGTTCGAAGGCTGCCGTTGGTTCGACATCGTTCGTTGGGGTATTGCCAAGCAGTGCTACGACAAGGTGCTTGATAACGTTCCTTATCAAACTGACGAATATTGGACTTCCGGTGGCAGTAGACCTCACAAGCTTGTGTATGACATACGTCACCCATATGCCGAAGCTAACATTACACTTAAATTCGTTGAGGGCAAGAACGAATACTGGCCACTTCCACAAAATATAATCGAAATCAACGACCAAATACATCAGGTACGCGGTTGGGCAAATTAATAAAAATGATATTCATTATTTCAATAGGACGATAGATATTATAGGTAAAGTTCATGAGGGCCATACTGAAAGAAATATTAGTATGGCCTTTTTGTCGTTATGAGTAGACCATCAATATATCCGCTTTTCAGCCCTCACATCCTTCACCTTATCTTTTATCCAATTGCCCGATAAGTTCTACTTTTTTATGGAAATGAGCTATAGAGAAAGGTTTATGTTACATGGGAAGTGATTTAAACCGCAAAAAAAGTCTTTCTTTGCAATGCACTTACTGCATTTGAAAGCAAACGAGTAGAAACCTTATAATTGAATAGAATGAAAAAGCTGTTATTATTTATCGCATGCTTGTTTTACGCACTCACCGGCAATGCCGAAAAACTTAGAGCAAATTATTATATTTATTATCAATATAAAATAAAAATGAAAAGTATAAAACTTATTATGGCTTTGTTGGCAGGTCTGCTTCTTACAAGCCTGACTGTATCTGCACAAGATGCAAACTTTTATATCTATCTGTGTCTGGGACAATCGAACATGGAAGGGAATGCCCGCTATGAGGCTCAGGACACATTGGTAAGTCCGCGTTTCCAAGTGTTGTCAGCTGTAGACAATAAAGAATTGGGCAGGGTAAAGGGTAAATGGTATCCGGCACGTGCTCCGCTGTGTCGTCAGCGTACGGGGTTGACTCCCGTAGACTACTTTGGGCGGACAATGATAGAGAACCTTCCGGAAAATGTACGTGTGGGTGTGGTGCATGTAGCAGTGGGCGGCTGCAAGATAGAACTTTTCCAGAAAGACAAGCGCGGGGAATATATCAAGACAGCTCCGCAATGGATGTTGGGTATGCTCAAGGAGTATGACAACGATCCTTATGCCCGCTTAGTGGAGATGGCTAAAATAGCACAGAAAGATGGCGTGATAAAAGGTATCTTATTGCACCAGGGTGAATCGAACACGGGAGAAGAGGAATGGCCTGCAAAAGTAAAGGATGTATATGACAACTTGCTGGCTGATTTAAATTTGAAAGCTGAAGAAGTTCCTTTACTGGCCGGTGAGGTAGTGAATGCCGACCACGGGGGTACTTGTGCCGCCATGAATCCGATCATAGCAACCTTGCCGCAGGTGATAAAGAACTGTGCCGTTGTTTCGTCAAAAGGCTTGAGCTGTGCTGCCGACCATCTGCACTTTGATGCTGCCGGTTATCGCGTTTTGGGCCGCCGCTATGCTGCCGCCATGCTGAAGATAATGGGTAAGGAACTTCCCACCACAGAGGAAGTAATAAAGAATACGGTGGAAGCCTCATCGAATATGCACGGTTGCGATTTTCCACGTCTGGATAAGGAGAACCGTGCCTATTTCCGCATCTTTTCACCCGACGTAAAACGCTTGCAGGTGGATATTTGCGGCAAGAAGTATGATATGGATAAAGATGAACAGGGTTGGTGGACAGTGAAGACTGACCCGTTGGTAGTTGGTTTCCACTATTACTTCTTGTTGGTGGACGGTTTCTCGGTTATCGACCCCATGAGTTGTACTTACTTTGGCTGTAGCCGTATGGCAAGTGGGATAGAAGTGCCTGAGGGTAAAGAAGGCGATTATTACCGCCCACAGAATGTGCCCCACGGACAGGTGCGCACCTGTACTTACTATGCTGAAAGCCAGCAGCGTTTCCGTCGTTGCGTGGTCTATACTCCCGCCGAATATGAAAAAAATACAAAGAAACGCTATCCGGTGCTTTATCTGCAACACGGCATGGGCGAGGATGAAACCGGATGGAGCACACAGGGCTACATGTACAACATTCTCGATAACCAGATTGCCGAAGGTAAATGTGTGCCCATGATTGTGGTGATGGAAAGTGGCGATGTAGAAGTGGGATTCCGCCCGCGTCCCGGAAAGAATGTGAATGATGAACGTAACCTGTATGGTTCTTCTTTTGCCACTCTGATGATAAATGACCTTATCCCGATGGTGGACAAAACATTCCGTACTTATACTGACCGCGAACACCGTGCTATGGCGGGGCTGTCATGGGGTGGCAAGCAAACTTTCGACATTACTTTGACCAATCTTGATAAATTTTCGTATATTGGCAGTTTCAGTGGAGCTATCTTCGGACTGGATGTAAAGAATGCCTTCAATGGAGTGTTTGCTGATGCCGATATTTTCAACAAGAAAGTACATTACTTGTTCCTGGGCTGCGGAACGGAAGAAAATATGGGAACCGCACAACTTATTGAGGCTCTGCAAGGCATGAATATCCGTGTAGCTTCATATAAATCGCAGGGAACAGCCCACGAATGGCTTACCTGGCGCAGATGTCTGAATGAATTTTTACCGAATTTATTTAAGAAGTAATATCTAATTTATGAAGAAACAAATTTTATTTTGGAGTATGATGTCATGGATGGTAAGCGTAGGCTTACCATCTTTTGCGCAGACAGTGGAGGATTTCAAACCATCGGAAGTGAATCAACCGGGGAAGCTTTATCCTCAGGTCAATTCGGAGCGTAAGGTTCGTGTACAAATTTCGGCACCCGAAGCAAAGGTAGTACAACTCGATTTGGGTGGCGTGAAGTATGACCTTACCAAAGATGAAAAGGGTGTGTGGACAGGCGAGTCCGCTCCGCAACAGGAGGGATTCCATTATTACCAGCTGAATGTGGACGGAGCAGCTGTTCCTGATCCGGGTACCATTTATTTCTATGGAGCGGGTCGTTGGGGCAGTGGTATAGAGGTTCCGGCTCATGATGCCGATTTCTATGCCTTGAAAGATGTTCCTCACGGCTTGCTGAGTGAGATGAATTATTATTCCAATCTGACAAAAGCATGGAGGCGTTGTTTTGTTTATACTCCGGCGGGATATGGGGATAATAAAGATAAACGTTACCCGGTGCTTTATCTGCAACATGGTAGTTTTGAGGACGAAACGGGATGGGGAAGACAAGGTAAGACCAATTTGATTCTGGACAATCTGATTGCCGCCGGAAAGGCAGTTCCTATGTTGGTGGTAATGGACAATGGATACGCTACGAAGCCCGGTGAAAAGTCGCCTTTTGCTGCTTCTATTTTTGAAGAAGTGCTGATGAACGAAGTCATTCCGATGATTGATGCGAAGTTTCGTACCTTATCCGGTCGTGAAGACCGCGCCATTGCAGGATTGTCGATGGGGGCTAACCAAACTATGCATATTGCCATGAATAATCCCGGGCATTTTGCCTATTATGGTGGTTTCAGTGGTACGTCCAATTATCCGAGTACCGAACCGCTGGATGCAACTACTTTCCTTAATGGGAAGTTTAAAGATGCTAAGGCTGTAAACGTTCAGTTTAAGGTTTTCTTTCTGGGACTTGGTACGGCCGAACCGCATCCTTTCCCCGGAGTAGTAAAGGCTTTCCGGCAGATGATGGACAAACAGGGAATTAAATATGTGTATTATGAATCTCCCGATACGGCCCATGAATGGCTCACGTGGCGCAGAGCATTGAATGAGTTTGCTCCGCTTCTTTTTAAATAATTGTCAACTTTTTAATAAACTGAAAAATATGAAACTTGTTTTTGGATTTGTGTGTGCGTTGTTCTATTCATTCATGTCTTTCGGACAGATTACGCAATGGACTGATATCAACTATGCTAATGACAGTCTGGAGGGACATAAACTCGATATTTATCTGCCCGATGGAGGACAGACTGAATATAAAGTGGTGGTCTTGATCTACGGTAGCGCCTGGTTTGCCAATAATATGAAGCAGATGGCTTTCCAGGCGATGGGGAAACCGTTGCTCGACGGGGGATTTGCGGTGGTTTCCATCAACCATCGTTCCAGTGGCGATGCGAAGTTTCCGGCGCAGATCAATGATGTGAAGGCAGCTGTGCGCTTTATCCGTGCCCATGCTGATGAATACCGGCTCGATACATCCTTTATCGGTATCACCGGATTTTCATCGGGCGGCCATTTGTCTTCACTGGCCGGCACTACCAATGGAGTCAAAGTATATAAGGTGGGTGATACGGAGATGGACATCGAAGGAAATGTGGGAGATTGCACTTCCTTTAGCAGCCGGGTGGATGCAGTGGTGGATTGGTTCGGACCGATAGACATGACGCGCATGGAAAACTGTGCTACGACCAAAGGGGCAGATTCACCTGAGGCGGCCTTGATAGGAGGGACACCGGCTGAACACATGGATGTGCTGACCCTTTTGAATCCGATGACTTATATCGACGAAAAGGATCCGAAGTTTTTGGTGATTCATGGGGATGCCGATACCGTTGTTCCTCATTGCCAGAGTGTCTTCTTTAAAGATACTTTAAGTGCAAAAGGACGATTGGAAGAGTTTATTACCGTACCCCAGGGACAGCACGGTCCTATAACTTTCAATGAGCAGACTTTTAAAAAGATGACTGAGTTTTTCAGGAAGCAGGCTGCCATGGATTTGTGTCCTGCAAATATAACACTTGTGCCACATATACGCCCTGGCAGCAAGAAAAATCCTCCTCAAAAACAGTTTTATACCCTTTATTAAGGGGATTACCTGTTATTTTTGCACTTAACATTAACATTCGAATAGTTATTTTGGAAAGTATCATAGCCGGCCCAGGCTTGATATTCAAATGATACTTCACATAATACAGATGTAGTTTTAACAATACTTGCAACTATGAAGATACTGTTTCATTTCACAATAACTCTGTTCGTTCTTAATCTGGTTGCCTGTAACCAGACTAAGAGCCCAGAGCCGATAAAACAATATACATTTATTGGCGGCAAGGAAGGAGATAAGATAGACACCACTTCCTTTGACTCTTTACAGCTAAGCGATCCCTTTATCCTGGCCGATGAAGAAACACAGATGTATTATCTGGTTGGAAGTGGCGGTAGTTTATGGAAAAGTACAAATATGAAAAAGTGGACAGGCCCCTATCAATACATTACTGTGGATACAACTTCCTGGATTGGAACCGCGCCAAGAATATGGGCTCCGGAGCTCCATAAATATAAAGGTAAATACTATTGTTTCGTTACCTTTACCAATCCCAAGATCATAGTAGACACTGTACCTGATAGATACAATGTACAACGCCGTGCCACCCATATCCTTACATCCGACAAAGCAGCAGGTCCTTACCATCCCATCAGCGACAAGAACTATCTGCCGGAGGACTGGTCTACACTCGACGGTACTTTCTGGGAAGAAGACGGAGTGCCCTATATGGTCTTTTGTCACGAATGGATGCAAACCGTAGACGGGATGATCGACTACGTTCAACTGACTCCGGAACTATCAGAATCAATAGGAACCTCTACCACCCTTTTCAGAGCATCCGATGCCCCATGGCCAAGAGAAATGAAATCGATAGGCGAGCTCACTATCGGTATGGCACTAGGAGGTTATGTGGCAGATGGGCCTTTTCTGTTCCGGACGGATACGGGACGTTTAGGAATACTGTGGTCCAGTTGGAGTAACAGCCGTTGTGCACAGGGAGTGGCTTTCTCCGAGTCGGGTAAACTTGCAGGTCCGTGGGTTCAGTGCAATACTCCTCTGATATCCAATAACTCAGGGCATGGTATGTTGTTCCGTACATTCGATGGAAAGTTGTTAATGTGCCTGCATCACCAAAGCCTCGACTCCGAGAACCTAGGCCCACGAAGACCAATATTGTTCGAAGTCGATATTTCAGGAGACGAAATTAGAATACTGGGGAAATATCATCCTTAGCAATCAAGAAATGAAAACATAATTTTATACCATGAAAACAACATTATTATGAAAAAGGTATTAGTAATCTGTGGTTTGTTATTCTCCCTATCGGGGTGGGGGCAAACATTGCCGTATCAGAATCCTGAACTAAGTCCGGCAGAAAGAGCGAAGGATTTAGTAAAACGCTTGACTTTAGAAGAGAAAGCGCTCTTGATGTGTGATGATTCGGAAGCCATTCCACGCTTGGGAATAAAGAAATTCAACTGGTGGAGTGAAGCCCTTCACGGAGTAGCCAATCAGGGAAATGTAACCGTCTTCCCCGAACCTGTAGGAATGGCCGCTTCATTCAATGACAAACTGGTATTCGAAATCTTCAATGCAGTCTCCGATGAAATGCGTGCCAAACATAACGAACGCGTACGCAACGGACTGGAAGACGTCCGTTTCCACAGTCTCTCCGTCTGGACTCCCAATGTAAACATTTTCCGTGATCCCCGTTGGGGACGCGGTCAGGAAACTTACGGGGAAGATCCTTACCTGACTTCTCAAATGGGTATCGCAGTGGTAAAAGGATTACAGGGACCTGAAAATGAAAAGTATCGTAAATTGCTTGCATGTGCCAAGCATTATGCCGTACATAGTGGTCCGGAATGGAGCCGTCATACAGCCAATCTGAACAACGTCAGTCCCCGTGACCTATGGGAAACTTACCTGCCTGCATTCAAGGCACTGGTACAAAAAGCCGATGTACGCGAAGTGATGTGTGCCTACCAGCGCTTGGACGATGATCCTTGTTGTGGAAACACCCGTCTGCTTCAACAGATACTCCGTGATGAATGGGGATTCAAATATCTCGTAGTCTCCGATTGTGGAGCCATTGCCGACTTCTGGACTTCCCACAAAAGTTCCTCCGATGCCGTACATGCAGCCGTCAAAGGAACCATGGCAGGTACAGATGTGGAATGTGGATACGGATACGCTTATCAGAAACTACCGGAAGCCGTATCCAGAGGATTGATAACGGAAGAAGAAGTGAACAAACATGTGCTCCGCCTGATGGAAGGACGCTTTGAACTCGGAGAAATGGATGACCCGTCATTAGTGAACTGGACAAAAATACCGATGTCGGTAGTCAACTGTAAGGCTCACAAAGATTTGTCACTGAATATGTCACGCCAGACAATGACACTCTTACAGAACAAGAACAATGTATTGCCTTTAAGTAAATCCATCCGCAAGATTGCGGTTATCGGTCCTAACGCTGATGACAAACCTATGCTGTGGGGCAACTACAACGGAACTCCGAATCAGACCATTACCATCTTGGACGGCTTCAAAAGTAAACTGAAAAAGAATCAGATCGTCTACATGAAAGGCTGTGACCTGGTGAATGACCAAACATTGGAATCCTATCTTGACCAATGCAGCATAGATGGGAAACCCGGCATAAAAGCTACATTCTGGAACAATCCAGAACGCCAGGGAGAGCCTGTCTCTTCACTCCGTACCACCCAGCCTATCAACGTGACTACATACGGATTACATACTTTCGGCCCGGGAGTGAATCTTGAAAAGTTCTCAGCCAAATACGAAACCGTATTAATCCCGAAGGAATCAGGCGAAATTCTCCTCAATCTCGAAGGTTGCAGTTACTTTGAATTATTGGTAAACGGCAAGTCGATGACTAAACACCGCACTTGGAGAACCACCGATACCCGCACCATGCTACAAGTGGAGAAGGGGAAAGAATATAAGATAGAAATACTCTATGCACAAGTAGAAAACTGGGCTGCAAACCTGAAGTTCAACCTCGGAAAAGAATTCCCGATCAATTACAGTGAAAGCATTTCGAAACTTAAAGGCATAGATGTAGTGGTCTTCGTAGGTGGCATTTCGCCACAACTGGAAGGGGAAGAAATGCCTGTAAATATTCCCGGCTTCAAAGGGGGTGACCGTACAGATATAGAATTACCCGCCGTACAGCGAAACTTCCTGAAAGCTCTGAAAGATGCCGGAAAACAAGTAGTATTTGTCAATTGTTCCGGATCGTCTATGGCATTGCTGCCCGAAACGGAAAGTTGCGACGCTATTCTCCAGGCATGGTATGGAGGAGAACTGGGTGGATATGCTGTAGCCGATGTGCTGTTCGGTGATTATAACCCCTCCGGCAAGCTGCCCGTCACTTTCTACAAAAATACGAAACAACTTCCCGACTATGAGGATTACTCCATGAAAGGACGTACATACCGATATATGTCCGACCCTCTGTTCCCATTTGGATTCGGATTAAGTTACACGGATTTCGCCATAGGTACAGCCAGTTGCAACAAAACCCAACTCCGTACAGATGAGTCGCTGACCTTGACTGTACCGGTCTCCAACACAGGCAAACGGTCCGGAACTGAAATCGTACAGGTTTACATACGCAAAACAGATGATGCTGATGGACCATTAAAGTCCCTGAAAGCCTATGCACGTGTAGAACTCGCAACAGGAGCCCAACAGGATGTCAAGATAGAGTTGCCATCCGAATCATTCGAATGTTTCGATCCTTCTACAAATACCATGCGTGTGGCACCGGGTGAGTACGAGTTATTCTACGGAACAAGTTCCGCAGCCCAGGACCTGCAATCTGTCAAAGTCACTTTACAATAAAAGGAAGTCGCCCTATTTCGGGGCTTCCTATTATTTTTATTTTATCTTTGTGTCCGGATGAAGAAATAGAAAGCCCGTACACATTAAAAACAGTCAACTTATGAAAAACAAAAGACTATTTTTATTATCCGCATTTCTGGTAATAATAGGTACATTAAAAGCTCAGAATCCCATTATTACGGATCAGTTCACTGCCGATCCCACCGCCAAAGTTTTTGAAGGCAAGATGTATGTCTATCCTTCACATGACATTCCAAGCCCCATCGAGCGTCTGAAAGAATGGTTTTGTATGGCAGATTACCATGTTTTCTCGTCAGACAATCTGGTAGACTGGACAGACCACGGAGTGATCCTAAGCCAGAAAAATGTACCTTGGGTGGCTCCTGACTCCTATTCCATGTGGGCCCCCGAATGTGTATACAAGAATGGGAAATATTATTTCTACTTCCCATCCACCCCTAAAGGCGAAGGCAAACGCGGTTTCAGCATTGGAGTTGCCATAGCCGACAAGCCTTACGGCCCTTTCACCCCGCAGGCCACTCCCATCGAAGGAGTCAACGGCATCGACCCTTGCGTGCTCATTGATAAAGACGGGCAAGCCTACATATACTGGTCAGGCCGCGGAATGTCAGTAGCAAAGTTGAAAGACAATATGCTTGAACTTGCCTCAGAACCCATGCAAATTCAAGGATTACCCGAAGGTTTCAAAGAAGGACCTTTTGCCTTTGAACGCAACGGAAAATATTACTTCACATTCCCCTGGGTAAAGGAAAAAACGGAAGTTCTGGCTTATGCGATGGGAAACAATCCCATGGGCCCCTTCGAGTTCAAGGGTATCATTATGGATGAATCACCAACCGATTGCTGGACCAATCACCACTCATTGGTGGAATACAAAGACCAGTGGTATCTGTTCTATCACCACAACGATTACTCCCCCGAATTCGATAAAAACAGATCGGCACGGGTCGACTCCTTATTCTTCAACGCGGACGGCACTATCCAAAAAGTAACCCCTACCCTGCGCGGAGTGGGCATAACAGACGCCCGGAAAGAAATTCAACTGGATCGCTACAGCCGGTTAAGCAATCAGGGAGCGACCATCGATTACCTGAACCAGGCAAACAAATTCGAAGGTTGGAAAACTTTATTGAGCAAAAACGGTGCATGGGTGCAGTACAACCGGGTGAACTTCGGAGATAGTACTCCCCGGAAAGTGAAAGCAAGAGTAACCTCGGACAACGGAGGAACACTGCAAATACGTATAAACGGAACAAACGGTCCGGTTATCTCGGAAATAAAAGTTCCCAAAACCGATAAATGGACGAATATTGAATCCTCGGTTCGTTCCGCTCAGACCGGTATCCACGATTTATACGTGTCTCTAAAAGAAAACGGTAAAGTTGAAATCGACTGGATCAGTTTTCAATAACTAAATCTCCGGGCCGGATATGAAGTATACGAAGACAATAACGCTAATCACAACCCTGCTCTGCTTCCTGCAGGGGCAGGGTTTAGCACTTGCTCAGAATAATCCAAACCAATACAATTACCTTTATCTTACTATCCGGAACGGATTATGCGACAACTCCATCCGAACCATACACAAAGATCGCAACTCATTCATGTGGTTCGGAACCTCCAACGGGCTCGACCGTTACGATGGTTACGAACTGAAACACTACTCCACAGCTCCCAGGCAACCGTATCAGTTTATTGAAAGTAATTATATTAATGACATTGACGAAGACGACAACAACTATTTGTGGGTAGCTTCCGAAGCCGGCATCATGAGCATTGATCTCCTTCACGAAAATCTCAACTTCTATAAGGAATACTCCGGTAAAAATAATAATGTGCTTTACTCTCCCGTTCAGGCCCTGCTTGTCGACGATTTCAATAATCTCTGGGTGGGTAAAAGTGACGGACTCGCCTACATCATTCTGAACGAAGAAAGGCAGATAAAAGATATCCGGATATTGAAGAAAGACGTGAATATCAAAACCATTGTAAAACACGGTAGTGATATCTGGGCGGGAGGCGACAAGTGTTTATTGCATTTCACCCCTTCGGGCAAACAAGATTATAGCAATATACCCGTAGTTACAAACTTAGATACTTCTCAGTTAATCTTCAACCGCCTGTTTTCGTATGGTGACTATCTGTGGATCGGTACTCAAAGTGGTTTATACTGCTATAACACCCAGAATCAGTTCTGTATACTCTATCAGCATAACCCCAATGATCCTCACAGCATTTCCTCCAACTTCATCACGGATATTGATAAAAACTCATCAGGCGACATCATTATCGGAACCAGAAACGGAGTGAACATATACCAGCGAAATGATCAATTCGTTACTTTCAGCAGAGGCATACAAACCCGGTCCCTGAATGATAATATCATCAACCGGATATTTGTTGATAAGAATGATAATATCTGGGTAGGGACCGACTTCGGCGGAATTAATATCATGGCTCCGCAACGCATAACTTTCAATTATTCACTGCAAGGGTATGAGAAAGGAGTACCCAACATCATCAGCACAGTGCTCGAAGACAAAGAAGGAAACATCCTGGCAGGAATTGTAGATGGCGGACTTGCTATTAAGAGGAAAGGTGCTGACTCCTTTTCGCTCTTCAAACACAGCCCGGGAGATCCGCGCTCACTGGCTCACAACAACATCTCGGATATCATTCAGGACCTGCACGGCAATTACTGGATATCAACAATAGGCGGAGGGCTGGATAAACTGGACAAAAATAATCTATCACATCCCGTATTCGAACATTACAACAGTTTGAATTCCTCCCTGACCTCCGATGACATCCATGACATAGCCTTGGACTCTGTCCGGAATGCATTGTGGATATGCAACGGCAGCCATATCAATACACTCGACTTCTCTACGGGAACCATCAACCGGCTAAAGTTCTACACACAGTCCAAAGAACCCGTTCATAACATGAATACAATCTTCATCGACTCACAGTCAAGATTATGGATTGGCGGAAACGGCGTGTATGTCATCGATCTGGAAAATTCCAGAAATACCTACGAATGTATATACTATCAGCACAAACTGGATGATCCCGAAAGCAAAATCAATGAAAAGATCACTTGTATATTCGAAACTAAAAAGGGGGAGATTTATCTGGGTAGCCTCGGAAATGGCATCTACCTGTTGGAAGACAACGGCAACAACGAAAAATATACATTCAAGAACTATGCCGTGCGCTGCGGTCTTTCGGACACCAGCATCTCGAACATTCTGGACGATGAGAACGGGAACCTGTGGATCAGTACCCTAAAAGGTGTTTACTTCTTCGATATCAACACAAAACGGGCCTTCAAATTCGATGAAGGAGACGGGTTGCTGGTGCCCCAGTTCTATAAAAGATCGGGCTGTAAGACCATCAATCACAATATGTTACTGGGAACTATCGATGGTTTCGTAACTTTCAGCCCGCTAGTAAACCTGCCCAAGCAAAAGCAGCGGACGATAACCCTCACCAGTGTTGTCTGTAACGGCAGCCAGCTGATACCTTATCTGAACAGCGATAATCTGCCTGTAAGTATCTCAACAACCAAGGAACTGCATTTATATCCACCGCAGAATTCCTTTGAAATCACATTCAGCTGCCTGGATTATATCGAACAGGAAAAGGTATTCTACTTCCATCGCATTCATGAACTGGAGGAGCACTGGAACACAGGATTGGTAAAGAGAAACGCCAAGTACACCAACCTGCCGCCGGGAAAATATACGCTGGAAATACGATGCACCAACCAAGACAACACATGGTCTACCAAGGCCACCTGTCTCAGCATTATTGTACATCCTCCATTCTATAAAACAGGATGGTTCTACTCACTTATCGCTATATTGATAATGTCCATTCTACTTTATATCATCTATTGGTATAATGCAAGGCAACAACATATCCAGAAACTTCTGAAAGAAAAGATAGAAATCATGTCCGAACAGATGGAGGCTATCAATAAAGAGAAGTTATCCTATTTCACCAACCTCGCACACGAGTTTAAGACACCCCTGACCCTGATACAAGGACCGGCAAGCCAGCTTGTCAGGCAAACTACCGATCCCAAAGAAAAAGAGGACTTACAGATTATCAACCGGAATGCTCAATACCTGCTTTCACTGGTCAACCAACTGATTGACTTGCGCAAGATCGATACCCAGAACTTAACGCTCAATTACTCTCAATTCAACTTCAGCAAGTTCCTGAACACAACAACAACCGACTTTTCCAGCCTGATGAAAGAACGAAATATCAGCTTTGAAAAGATATACCGCCTGAAGAGTGACCATATCTATTCTGATAAGGAAAACCTGCATAAGATACTGTTCAATCTATTATCCAACGCCATCAAGCATACTCCCGATAAAGGAAAAATCACATTGCATGCCAACCAATTCATCGACAAGTCGAACAAACTCATGCAGTTTATCTCCGTCACCAACAGTGGCAGCATAATAGCTCCTGACGAAATAGACAAAATATTCAACCGTTTCTACCGGATACCCGAACAGAACAAATATACAAACTACGGACAGAGCAGTACGGGCATCGGACTTCACATCGTAAAAGAGCTTATCAACCTATTAGGTGGAACAATTAAAGTCAAGAGTTCGGAAAAAGTAGGTGTATCTTTCAGATTATATTTCCCCATTGCGCTGGCGGACACAGCGGAGAATGAAATTCATGAAGAATATAAAGAGCCCGTACCCGTTGAAGACAAAATCGAGCCGTTCATTCCTATAGACAGGAGCAAGCCGACTTTGTTATTGGTAGAAGACAATCCCGATATGCGTCATTATATCAAGAATATGCTGAAAGAAAAATACAATATCGCTGAAGCAAACAACGGTGAGCAAGGCTATAAGACAGCCCAGAATATCGTGCCCGATTTTATTGTATCTGATCTAATGATGCCCGTATGCGATGGTTCCGACTTCTGCAAAAGACTGCGCGAGGACAAGTTTTTAAGTCACATTCCTTTCCTGCTTCTCACGGCAAATTCAAGTGAGACTGCCCGGATAGAAAGCTATGAAAACGGAGTAGACGGATATATCACCAAGCCTTTCGAACAATCCGTATTATTAGCCCACATAGACTCCATCTTGAAGAACAGGGATTTGCGTCAGAAGAAATTCGTAGAACAAGACTTAAATCCTATCCTGCTGGAAGTGGGACAGCCCGACCAGCAGTTCATGAACGAAGTTATGAATATTCTGGAAAAGAACTATGCTGATCCTCAATTCGGTGTAAAGGATCTGACAGAAAGACTGAACATCAGTTATACAGTAATTTATAAGAAATTCGTATCACTCACCGGACTTCCACCGGTACGTTTCATCCAATTATACAGGCTACAGATTGCCAAGAAAATATTAGAGAGTAGCACCAATAATGTCATTGTATCAGAAATAGCCTACCGGGTGGGATTTAATGACCCCAAGTACTTCACCCGTTGCTTTGTGAAACAATATAAGCAAACACCAAGCTCATTTTCCAAGTAGCATTACCTTAAAATTATGTTTATTTACGGCAATTTGCAGAAGGATTCATTTTATAACTTCCAGATCCCCTTCCGTAAATCCAACAGTTATGTGCTCCACCTGAAAGAGATTTATCTCCCCTAACTCAACCTTCAGTTCTTTCAAGACTTTTACCAGTCCTTTCAATATATTCTCCCATGGGATTGCACTCGAAAGTTGCAATGCATCACAGTTTCTTAGTCTTGGATCAAAATCCTCTTCGCATGCCCAGTCATCATCTTCTGCATCATACTGTTTGGCACCCGTCAACTCAAGTGTATAGCAACTTCCACCATCTTCTTCAACAGCTTCCCACAGATTGAAGTTCAATGCAACGATATCATCCGGTATAGTCTCATATTCATCAATGGACAAAAGCCAGTGCTTTACAATAGCCTTTACTTTCTGTTCATCAAAAATCTCCATAAGAGTACAGCAAGTCTGGAAATCCGGTTTACTTTCATTATCTCTCGTTAAAGAGAATATTTTTTTAAAGATATTGCCCATTCTTAATCAATTCAAAAGTGAATCTTCAATTATTTAATAACACCGTTGGCATTATTCCAAGCCTACAAAGATAATGACAAATCACAAATAAATTATATCTTCGTAGCCATATAAATAACTCTTTATTCAGAGAAAATGTTTTATTATTAAACAGAATAATCTAAAAAAGCGCACATCTACATTATTATTGAGAAGTCTATTCGCCATAACTTGCATAGTAAACACCAGTTTAGCTCCCGAACAAATGAGTGGGAAAAGTCATGGAATGGCTGATTAAGAAGATGTAACAAGAAAATAAAAAGCCGTCCTCTCCCCCGCAAAACGGAATGGAGAAAGACGGCTTCTATATAAATAGCTTGTAAAGCTACGCTGATTACTAACTGAAAGGAAAATACTACAGACCGAAAGCAGCCTTCACTTTATCCACATAATCCAGCTTTTCCCAAGTGAAGAGTTCTACTTCTACATCCTTGTCACCTTCATAACGAGATTTGAAGTGCTTGGTAATTACTTGCGGTTCACGTCCCAAATGGCCGTAAGCTGCAGTTTCCTGATAAATCGGATTACGGAGTTTCAAACGATCTTCAATGGCTTTCGGACGAAGATCGAAAAGTTCATCAATCTTCTTTGCAATCTCACCATCACTCATCGCTACATGACCGCGTCCATAAGTATTGACGTAAATATTGATGGGACGCGCCACACCAATAGCATAAGATACCTGTACCAGCATCTCGTCGGCTACACCGGCAGCTACCAGATTCTTGGCAATGTGACGGGCAGCATAAGCAGCACTGCGGTCTACCTTACTGGGGTCTTTACCTGAGAAAGCACCGCCACCATGAGCACCCTTACCACCATATGTATCTACAATAATCTTACGCCCTGTCAGACCGGTATCTCCATGAGGTCCGCCGATAACGAACTTTCCGGTAGGATTGACGTGATAAGTGATATGATCATTGAACAATGCCAAAACTTTCTCTGCATGAATGGAAGCTATGACACGTGGCATCAGGATATTAACGACATCCTGACGAATTGTGGCAAGCATTTCTTCATCCGCTTTCAACTGGGCAGCCTCGCTGCCGTCAGCCGGCTGAATGAAATCATCATGCTGAGTAGAAACTACAATCGTATCGATGCGTACGGGCGTGCCGTTATCATCGTATTCAATGGTTACCTGGCTCTTAGAGTCCGGACGAAGATAAGTCATTTCCTTACCTTCGCGACGGATGTCGGCCAGCACTTGCAGAATGCGGTGTGACAGGTCGAGAGAAAGAGGCATGTAATTTTCGGTCTCGTTAGTAGCATAACCAAACATCATACCCTGGTCGCCTGCACCCTGTTCCATAGGATCCTGACGCTCTACGCCACGGTTAATGTCGGGACTTTGCTCATGAATGGCGGACAATACACCGCACGAGTTACTTTCGAACATGTACTCGCCTTTTGTATAGCCGATTTTCTGAATTACTTCGCGCGCAATGAGTTGTAAGTCAACGTACGCTTTGGTTTTCACTTCTCCAGCCAGTACTACCTGTCCGGTAGTTACCAGAGTTTCGCAAGCTACTTTCGAACTGGGGTCGTAAGCCAACAGTTTGTCAAGCACAGCGTCCGATATTTGATCGGCCACTTTGTCGGGGTGTCCTTCAGACACCGATTCGGATGTGAATAAATATCCCATTTCAAATTAAAAATTAGAAATTAAAAATTAAAAGAAGTATGGAGATAAATGTGAGTAGAAGCATCAGCACGGAGCCGTCAGAAAAGGATGTTGTTTTAGCATTTTTTTCTGTGGTTGCAAGCTACTCAAATCTTTCCACATTTCATTTTCGGGTGCAAAGATAAAGGTTTTCGATGAATATAGTATATAATCAGGAAAGTATTAACACTTCTATAAACAGAATACCCACTTGTAGGTAAAGTGATCGGGATGCCTGAAGAGGCTTTAACATTCGGAAGAAGGCGGATCACCCGGTTTTCTATTGCCAACCTTTATCAATACCATGCCGATAACGATCCATAACAGTTCACGCAGCCGGGTAATCAGTCCCACATAAACACCCAGTGCCGGAGACATATGTAAGCCATCTACAGCCAGGGCCAGTCCACCTTCACGCGCCCCCAGCTGCATCGGGAAGAAGAATATCAGATTGCTGAACAGCGAGGAGAAAGCCAATATCAACACACAATCCCATCCACTCACTTCCGGGGTGAAGACGCGCAGAATGATGTATATTTCAAGGCTGGAGAATATGCGTGCCGAAAGCTCCAACAGCAGCGAACTGTAGAAAGTAATCTTATGTTGGCTATGCAACAAGGCTATCTGACTATCAATCTGTTCCAGAGTATCTTTTTGTTTCACAATGAAACGATGTGCCCACCGTTTGACAAACGGTACCTTCTGCAGAAACCGGAAAGTCTTCACCGTCATTCCATTCTTATATCCACGGGCAAAGAAATAGATAGCCAGCAGGCAGAATGCTCCTATTGCAGTGAGCAATATCGACATAAAGGTATTCACAGGATACAGGAAGATATATAAGAATATGGAAAGAAACCAAAACCAGAAGTGAGAAAAGATATGCATCATCACGTACAGAATGACGGAAGAGGTAGCCTTACTTACACCCACATAGGGAGTCAGCTCCATAATCCGGTACGGTTCGCCTCCCATCAGTCCGCCGGGCGTGGCATAATTGATGGCAAAACCGGTGATCGACAGTTTGCAGACCGTCCAGAAAGGAACGCGATACTTACGGTCATCCCTGATTATCAGATACCACGAACAGGTATTTATCAGATAGACAAAGAACCACAACAGCATGATCACAGGAAACCAAAAGCCCACGCGCTTCAGATTCTCCCATATATCGGAATAATCCATATCCATCGTGCAAAGCATGACAACGATAGCCAGCACACCAAAAAGCAAGAACAAGTTGCGATATTTATTCTTCATACTGTTTTTATAACACAAGCATTCTATTCCTACAACACAAGTATTTCATTTTTGTAACACAAGTATTCTATTTCTGAGACACAAGTGTCCTATAAAGCTCCTGCATAGTCTTTTTTAACACAGGATGCAGTACATCAGGGGCAATTTCCGCCAGCGGTTCCATCACAAAAGCACGTTCCTGCATCAACGGATGGGGAAGTTTCAATGTAGGGGTATCCAGAATAAGATCATCATACAACAACAAGTCGACATCTATCACACGGTCACTATACACACCATTTACAGATTTATGAATACGTCCCATCTCCCGCTCAATGGACTGCGACTCAGAAAGTACCTCTAAGGGAGAAAGCATAGTTTCTATACAGACAGCAGCATTCAGGAAAGCATTGTCCGAGGAGAACCCCCACGGAGCAGTAGCATAAAAAGCGGACAGGGAAATCACTTTCCCTATCCGCTTCTCAATATATTGCACGGCAAGACGGAGATTCTGCTCCTTATTGCCTAAGTTAGTCCCTAAACTGAAATAGACGTACATTACTTATCCGTAATCAACATCGCATCGCCATACGTACCGAAACGGTAACCTTCCTTCAGAGCCACATTATACGCCTCCATTACCTGATCGTATCCACCGAAAGCAGCAACAATCATCAACAAAGTAGAAAGCGGCATGTGGAAATTGGAAATCATCGCATTTGCCACTGTAAAGTCGTAAGGAGGGAAGATGAACTTGTTCGTCCAGCCTTCGTACGGTTTCAGATGTCCGTCTGTACTTACGGTGCTCTCGATAGCACGCATCACGGTAGTACCCACGGCACAAACCTGTCTGTTCATATCCTTGGCACGGTTCACAATGCTGACGGCTTCTTCGTTCACAACCATTTGTTCAGAGTCCGTCTTATGCTTCGTGAGGTCTTCCACATCAATGTCGCGAAAATTACCCAAACCAGCATGAAGAGTAATATAAGCAAAATCGATACCCTTGATTTCCAAGCGCTTCATCAGTTCACGGCTGAAGTGCAGACTGGCAGTAGGAGCCGTTACCGCACCTTCATTGCGAGCAAAGATAGACTGGAAACGTTCTGAATCATCCGGTTCTACAGGACGATTGATAATGCTATGCGGCAGTGGGGTTTCGCCCAATGCGTACAAAGCTTTCTTAAACTCATCGTGCGGACCGTCATAAAGGAAACGGAGCGTACGACCGCGAGAAGTCGTATTGTCAATAACTTCAGCCACCATAGAATCGTCGTCACCGAAATACAGCTTATTGCCGATACGTATCTTACGGGCAGGGTCTACCAATACATCCCACAAACGGAGTTCTTCGTTCAGCTCGCGAAGAAGGAATACCTCGATACGGGCACCGGTCTTTTCCTTATTACCATACAGACGGGCAGGGAATACTTTCGTATCATTGAAGATGAACACATCTTTGTCATCAAAGTAGTTCAGAACATCTTTGAATTCCTTGTGCTCAATCTCACCTGTCTTTCTGTGAAGCACCATAAGGCGCGATTCATCTCTATACTTTGTAGGGTGCAAAGCAATCTTCTCTTCCGGAAGCTTAAATTTAAATTGCGACAGTTTCATATCTATTCTTTCTTTAAGTTATTCTTCAATTTCTATCTCCTGAGCATCTATCCACTCTTTAAAATTCATCGGGTCAAGGCAATCTTCCAATCGGACATCGCCTACGCGAGTACGTTCCAAAGCCGTAAGATGAGCACCGCTATTCAGCGCTTCACCGATGTCACGTGCCAAGGCACGGATATACGTACCTTTGCTGCACACCACGCGGACTTTAATCTCCGGCAAGTTACATTCCAGCAACTCTATCTCGTCAATCACCAACAACTTCGGCTTCAACTCTACCTCTTCACCTTTACGTGCCAGATCATAAGCACGTTTGCCATTCACCATACAGGCTGAAAAGGCGGGAGGCACCTGTTGTATCTCACCGATAAATGTCTTCAACGTCTCTTCCACCAACTCCCGCGTAATATGCTCCGTAGGGTAAGTGGCATCTATCTCGTGTTCCAGATCGTAGGAAGGAGTGGTGGCGCCCAACTGAATGGTGGCAACATATTCCTTCGTATGGTACTGAAACTCTTCAATTCGCTTCGTAGCCTTACCTGTGCAGACAATCATCACCCCTGTAGCCAAAGGATCGAGTGTACCGGCATGGCCTACTTTCAATTTCTTCACTTTCATCCGTCGGCAGATGTGGTAACGCGCATGTCCCACAACTTTAAACGAAGTCCATCCCAACGGTTTATTGAAATAGAGTACTTCTCCTTCTTTAAACTTCATCTGCTATCCTTGCATTTGTGAAATTACAAGGGTCACAATACCGGCAATCGCACAATAAACCGCGAAGTATATCAGTTTCCCCTTTTTCACAATATTAATCATCCACTTACAAGCCAAACAACCCGATACAAAAGCCGCAATGAAGCCTATCAACAATGACAACGTTGAAATACTTCCGGCAATATCTTCGCCTTTCATCAACTTCATACCATCTAGCAGGCCTTCACCCAATATCGGTGGCATCACCATCAGAAACGAGAACTGAGCCAACTTTGCCTTATTATCGCCCAGCAATAACCCTGTAGCAATTGTAGTTCCGGAACGTGAAAGTCCGGGAAGTACAGCACAAGCCTGAGCCAAACCGATAATGAATGCATCTTTCATAGAAATATTCTCTTTCTGCTTCGGCTTATAATAATAAGAGAAAGACAATAAAGCAGCCGTCACCAGCAACATACAGCCTACGATCAGTAAACCTGAACCAAAGACCGTTTCCACCTCATCTTTAAAAAATACACCTACAATACCGATGGGCACCATAGAAATCAGGATATTAATTACATAGCGTGTCTCTTCATTCATCTGCCACTTGAACAGCCCCTTGAAAATCCATTCTATCTCTTTCCACAGAACTACCAACGTACTGAACACCGTAGCCACATGTACTACTACCGTAAATGCCAGATTTTCTTCCCCTTCAATACCAAATAATGCCGAACCGATAGCCAAATGTCCGCTACTACTTACCGGCAAATACTCTGTCAAACCCTGGATTATCCCAAGGATGAGCGCCTCAAACCATTCCATGTAGTTTATTTATGATTTATAATTTATGATAGAAGGCACATCCTCCCACACATAGCATTTCATTCTTTCATTCCTTCATTATCCGTTTGCTTGTCACGCGGTTTACGCAACACTGCATATATCATAAGTAAGAAGCCCGCAAGGCAAACCACCGGAGCAACTTTAATACGTCTTGCACTAAAAATATCCGGTTCAAAGTGCGTCGGTGTAGACACCGGACCGGTCATCAGGATAAAGCCGATAATCACTACCGCCATTGCAACTGCAAGCAGGATAAAATTGGTTTTATCGAAAGCAAATTTCTGTTTACTCATCTCTTTATTTATGATTTAATTATTTACGGTTTAACTTCATTCAAAACATTTCTTATTTTTCCATTCATGTATAGTTCCGATTGAAGCAATTATACTTATATGTAATACAGTGTACTTGCCTTCATCCGCAGGAACTTATTAATGGACAGGTATGCACAGAACCACGTAATGCACACCCCGAACACAAGCACCGATACGGAAACCAGCATCATAACATTAGGCGTAATAACACTGATCAAATCTGGCTCATACACCACCAACCAGTAGGCAGCACCCCACAAAATCCCATCGGCAATGACAGCAGCCAATACACCTATCCAAAAGTTACGCCACAGGAACGGACGGCGTATAAAACTCCAACTCGCCCCTACCAATTTCATTGTATGAATGAGAAAGCGCTTGGAATAGATTGTCAACCGGATGGTATTATTAATCAATGCAAAGGATATGAACGCCAATAATACCGCCAACCCCAGTAACATCAGGCTTATGTTGCGGATATTCTCATTGACCATGTTTATCAGATCTTCCTGGTAACGCACTTCCTGTACATTGGTATTCTTCTTTATCTGTTTCTCTATTTTAGCTATACTGTCGGTATTCGCATAATCAGAGTGCAACTTCACTTCGATAGATGCATGAAGCGGATTATAACCCAGAAAATCTTGCGGGTCTGTTCCCATTGCTTCAATCTGCTCGCGAAGCGCCTGCTTCTTCGAAATATACTCCGTAGACCGTACAAACACTTCCTTATCCAGCCTCTTTTGTAACTTCAGAATATCTGCCTCCTTCATATCATCACTAATGATAATAGAGAAATTGATATTCTCCTTCACATACACAGACAGATTATGGGCAGTCAGCACGAAAAACACCACCAACCCCAACAACAGCAATACCAACGTAGTACTGATACTGGAGGTAATGAACTGCATATCAAAATAGGATACGGAATTATTTTTGCTTTTCGTCTTCATACCTTCATTTCTTCCTTTATCACCTTCTTATCACTCTATCACTTTACCACCCTATCACCTTTTATCTTATCCCCCTACTTCTGTTTCTTTCTGAATACATAAATCATCGAACTGCTCCGTTCCTTGCTTCCCAATGCACTGAACCATGCCAGCGTACCACTAAGCATGCCCCGGAAGAAAGACAGAGAACGTCCCATATACTTTTCACTCAACATCGATACATAGAATGCATCAAATGGCATCGGATAGCGTGCAGCCAATATAAACTCATGCTTGGCACCCAACTTCTGAATGGTACCCGGCGTAAAATGCCACAAATGGCGCGGAACATCATAAGCAGCCCAATGTGCACCATACTTCTTAGCATCATAAGAAGAACAGTTAGGCACTGCAATAATCAGTACACCCTTTTCCGTCAGGAGTTTATTCAATGTATCCCACGTCTCATTCAAATGTTCCAAATGCTCCATAACGTGCCACAAAGTAATGACATCAAAGCTGCCGGGAGCAAAATCCTGCAATGCGGTATCAGGCTTTATATCCAGATTGAAGTGTTCCTTAGCAAATACGCGTGCCTGCGCATTCCTTTCCACTGCCTCCACCTGCCAGCCTCGCTTCTGCATAGCATCGGCAAAATATCCTGTTCCCGTACCGATATCCAGCAGACGTCCTTCCTTACGATGTGCTTCGCGAACCACCAAGCGCGCCTTACGGCCCAGCATATAGCTACGCACCCAGTGGTACACCCTGTTCATAAGGCCTTTTTTCGTATCGGAATGGGAAATGTAATCGGGAGTTTCATAATATCTGCCTATCTCGGCTTCCACAGGAAAATCCTGCGTAAAGAGAAAGCTACAATCCTGACAACGACACAGATAGAATGCTTCGCTGGAAGCATAATGGTCTATGCAAGTCATAGCACGCTCTATATGTGCACTACCGCATACCGGACAGACTTTTATGGTGAGTTTATTCATTGAACATTATGCAATAATGAAGTGCAGTCCGAATCAATCAGACCACACTATACCCGAATTTGGTGCAAAATAACAAATAAAAAGTGACGCTACGGGCTTTCTTTAAGGAGTTTTAATAAAAGAGAGGAATAAACGCTTGTTTTAAATGAAAAAAACATATATTTGCGGAAACAACAACACTCAATTCAAAACTATATGAAAAACGCTTTATTGACTTTACTATGCTATCTTTGCTGTCTCCAACTATTTGCCGACGAGCAAACAATTATTCCCAATCTAAAGTTTGGAAAACCTACCATGGAAGAGTTGACCATGACTACCTATGCGCCCGACTCTAATGCCACCGCCGTTATTCTATGTAAACTGACCAATGTCAGCTACAAATGGGGGCTTGAAAGCTTCCGCCTCGTTTCTGAGTATAAAGTAAAAATCAAAGTACTCAAACCGGAAGGTACATCTTACGCCAATGTTACGATTCCCTACTATGAATTGGCCAACAACACCATGAAAGAAAATATCATCGGTTTGGATGCCAGCGCTTATAATATGGAAAACGGGAAAATGGTACGTACCAAAATGAAAAAAGATATGGTATTCAAAGAGCGCCTTAACGAAAACCAGATGACTCTGAAATTCTCCATCCCGCAAGTAAAAGCAGGGACTTTGATAGAATATGAATACCGGTTAGAATCAGACTTCTTCTTCACCATCGACAGCTGGAAAGCACAAAGTGACATTCCTACTTTATATGCTGAATACGATATAATCATTCCCGAATATTTCAAGTTCAATACAGACATGCGCGGCATGGAGAGTCTGGAGACAAAAAGCGAATCCACTTCTCTCAGTCTCTCTATCGGGGGACAGTTCTTCCAATGCACCGGATCACACATGAATTTTCGGGGAACTCAACTACCCGCCTTGAAAGACGACAGTTACGTGTGGTGTGCAGATGACTACTGTACACAGGTAAATTTAGAACTACTGGGAATTGATTTTCCCGGTTCTCTCTATCAATCGTTCACAAAAAGCTGGGAACAAATTGATGAAGCATTGCTCAAAGACAATGAATTCGGTGGCAGACTGAAAATGAGCAATCCTCTTAAAGAAGAGATGAATGCACTACATCTTGAACAGATGAAAGGAACAGAAGAAAAGATATGTGCCATCTACACTCTACTCAAAAATAAGGTGAAATGGAATGAGAAATACAACTTATACGGTAAAGCCCCAAAGCAAATACTGAAAGAGGGTACAGGAAGCAATGCTGATTTAAACTTCATCCTCATCAGTATGTTGACAGATGCCGGAATACCTGCCTATCCGGTAGTAATGAGCCGGCGGAATATGGGCATACTCCCCCTGACCCACCCCAGCCTTCAGAAACTAAATACTTTCATCGTAGGTATTGCCCACACAGACACCACCTTGGTTTATCTGGACAGTTCAGTAGAAGACGGCTACCTCAATGTACTGCCTCCTCTACTTATGACCAACCGCGCCCGGGTCATCATTCCGGGTAACCACAGTCAATGGGTTAATCTGGAAGCTCTCGGAACAAACCAGTTGAGATCCGCCGTTATTGCCAGCATTTCTCCTGAAGGTACCATTTCTGGTACACGCGAAACACTTTATGCAGGTCAGTATGCTTCCCGCTTACGGAATAAGTTCCGCACGGCAAAGGACAGCACCGACTTTGTCAACAAGCTGGCTTCCGAAGAAAACATCCAGGTCAAGTCACTCCGGATAGAAGGAAGAAACGGCTTCTCACCACAAGTACGTGAAGTAATGGAATTCGAAAAACAATCTACAGTTAACGACCAGTTTATTTACGTCAATCCGCTTGTATTCCTGCATGTTTCCGAATCCCCTTTCAAACAATCAGAAAGAAAGCTCCCTGTAGAATTTCCTTATACGGACCATCTGTCACTGACCGCTAATCTGACTATCCCAGAGGGATATGTAGTAGATGAGAAGCCGGAAGGTCTAAGGGTGCAAACAGGTGATGAGAAAGTATTCTGCCGGTATACCATCACCCAGCAAAACAATCAGGTCACTCTCAGATACCTTTTCAGGTTGCAAAAGCTATTATTCCTGAATACCGATTATCCCGAACTGCAGCAATTATGGGAAATAATAGTAAAGAAGAATAATGAAATAATGGTTTTAAAGAAACTCTAATAGAGAGATTTATGAAAACAAACAAGTTCTTGATCGGATTTCTGTTACAAGCCACCGTTTGTTCCAGTGGTCTGCACGCCCAAACAGATTTACATGCCAATGCTTATTCCATCATACAGGATGCCGTAACGGATATTGTATGTACCTCTCCTACCGATGCCATTCAGAAAGAGAAACGCGTAATACAAATACTGGATGAAAAAGGGAAAGGGGATGCCTCTTTTGTCTGTATGTGCGACCGCTTTTCCTCTTTAAAGAAATTCTCCGGAGAAGTCCGCGATGCCTCCGGCAACGTCATCCGTAAGATAAAAAAGAGCGAGCTGAAAGTAACCGAATACTCGGATGAACTTGTTAGCGACGATTATTATTATTTCTTTGAATACACTCCATCGCGATACCCTATAACCATCACCTATGAATGGGAAATAAAGAATAGCGACGGTCTCATCGGCTATCCCAGTTTCCTACCACAAAAGAATTATAACCAGTCCGTCGCACAAGCAAGTTATCGCATTCTCACTCCGGCCGATAATCCCTGTCGTTACCGTACAATCAATATGCAGGCAGAGGTCAGCCAAAAGCAAACGGCGGACGGAAACTGGCTGACAGAAGTTAAAGTTCAGTCCCTACCCGCCATTCAGAAAGAGCCTTACAGCCCTGCCCTCTCCGAACTATTGCCACGCATCTATTTCACTCCCCGGAATTTCTCTTTTGAAGGAACTAAAGGAAGTATGGATAACTGGCAAACATACGGTGCATGGCAATATCAGTTACTAAGCGGCAGAGATCAGATTCCCCCGGCACTAAAAGAAGAACTGCAAAGGCGGACAGCAAACTGCAATACCCCTTATGAGAAAATAGCCGCAGTATACCAGTATCTTGCATCCACTACACGTTATGTCAGCATACAACTCGGTATCGGTGGCCTACAGCCCATTGCCGCTGCCGATGTACACCGTACCGGATTCGGTGATTGTAAAGGACTATCCAACTATATGCGTGCCATGCTTACAGAGTTAGGAATTCCATCTACCTATACTGTAATCAGTACTACAAACAGACGCCTGTTAGCCGATTTTGCCAGTGCCAACCAGAATAACCACGTCATCCTGCAAGTGCCGTTACCTAACGATACACTTTGGATCGAATGCACTAACCCTACTCTGCCCTTGGGTTATGTACATCACTCCATAGCCGGACATGATGCTTTACTTATCGGCCCTGATGGCGGAACACTTTACCGACTACCGACCTATGCCGATTCCTTGAGCACCCAAGTCAACGACGCTCTCATCTCCCTTCAACCGGATGGAAGCGCCAAAATCGAAGTAAAACAAAGTTCACGCCTGTTTCAATATGAAGATAAAGCAGATATCATAAACATAGAACCTGCCCGGCAGAAAGACTGGCTACGCTCAGACATCAGTCTTGTACAAGCTAAAGTAGATAATATTCGCTTCAAAGAGACCAAACAAAAAGAGCCTCAACTGGATATTCATTACACCATCGAAAGCAGCCAGTATGGAAATAAAACCGGAAAGCGTCTGTTCATCCCCGTCAACATATTCCATAAAGGCTTCTATAGCCCAAGCAACCAAGGTGAGCGTACTCAAGATATTCAAATCAATTACGGTTATCTTGATATAGACAGCCTCAACATCCGGTTACCGGAAGGATACGAAATAGAATCACTACCTAAAACTACAGATATGGAAACTAAATTCGGCAAATTTCATTCTTCCATCACCTTAGAAGAAGGTGGAAATATTCTTATTGTGCACCGGCTATTGTTCCATCAAGGAAATTATCCCAAAGAAGATAATACAGACTTCATGGATTTCCGCAAAAATGTCGCTACACAATATGCAGCGAAAATCATAGTGAAAAAGAGCGGGGAGTAATCAAATAGAAATCCTTCATAGCATATAGCATGTAACCAATAAAGAGTTATTGGTTACATGCTATATGTTTTAAACTCATGTTTTAAAAAGAATAAATATTTCGATTTATTTCTGATCACTGTTCGATAATGAGCGGACAGTTGTCCGATAATGAACAGGTTGCACTCTTAAACAGCCACTGATTATCAACGCATTATCACTTTGGCACAGGAATTGACTTCTATTAAGCGAAAGCGGTCAGCAAAAAAATAAAGATTAACTGCCACTTTTCAGCAAGTAGTTCCGTCTAACAGATAAGAGCGAAAACCCAATAGAATTAGTAACAATTTAAAAATAAAGATTATGAAAACTACAAGTTTATTTAAAGCAGTCGCATTGGTAGCTATTATGATAGCAAGTGTTCTTAACTCCGAAGTGAAAGCTCAGGATGGTTTCATAACAAATCAGGTGATGAACGGCGAATTGGTAGCATCAAAAACTATCTTCAAAAAAGATGGCTCTTACCTCCAACGCCACATGCAGTACACCTTTTCATACGATGATCAGAACCGTTTGATCAGCAAAGAGGCTTCCAAATGGGATGGTGCAAAAGATGAATGGGTACCCTATTTCAAAATGACTTACCAGTACAGCGATAATGAAATAATAATGAACTATGGTCGCTGGAACGAATCTCACAAAGCTTTTGACGAAGCAATTCAGAAAAGTGTATACGAACTGAATGATGCAAATATGCCGACGGCTTACAAAGCCTACAAGCAAGATAATAAATCAGATTGGACTCTGGTTGACCACAAACAGATGGACTTCACAACTAATCTATTGGCAATTGCAAAGTAAAAATACAGAAATTAAAGTTAACCATTAGTTAAAGAGCACGGATCGAGAGATTCGTGTTTTTTTATAATAAGGTTCAGGAGATATCTATGGAGATACCCCGAACTTCACACATTGTATTCACCGGTTCCTCTTTATTACAAATTGACTTTTCCATAGTTTGCGACATGGCTATTACCCTTTCTATAAAGAAGCTCCGGCTTCCTATCCTCTACGCCTGCAACAAGTCATTACTACCATTCTTGAAAATGACCTGCCTGCGGTAGAAAAGGTAGAGTATGTTTCTATCAAAAAGATGAAACGCCTATTGATGATTGTTTCACAAATGGTTCCTTCATCATGCTTTATTCCGAAAAGAATAATATGCAGCAGCTTACCAAATGGAAAATCCAGTGTAAGCTGTCTGTTATTACTCTGCCGCTCATTGCAGGCCACCGATAAAAAAGCAATCAAAAGAATTATTAAAGCTATATTGTTTTTCATTGTATCCGCCATATTACTATAAGTTGTAGCGCAAAGATAGAATTTTATATCAAAATGTAAGAATAGTTTGGTAATAGTTTACTTCAATACAAAGAATATAACTTTAACCCCGTCAACCGGATTGCAAAATGGCTACACCCTTTCACCCGGATGGTGTAGCCCTAAGCATAAAAGGGTGTAGCCATCCGGGAGAAAGGGTGTAGCCATTACAGGGAACTGATTATTAACTATTTATAAGTTTCTAAATTCATAAAAATGAAGAAACAGACATGGCCGGAAAGACATCCGCACCTTCTCATAAGTTTCTCCGTTGTATAAAAAAATCGGTTAATCCTTCAGATATTGCAACCGTTTTCCCCAGTCTTCCATAACTGCCTGACGCCACTTGTAGACAGTCTCAGCCCCCTGAAGGTTCCGCCAGAACAATGCAGGGTCACTCTTGTCAGTGTACCAGTTGGGACCCACCTTGCAGTCGGTGGCAGACTCCCGGCCCGGCCACAGGTTTTCAATGGTTATGGCACCTTCCAGCGCAGGAAAACCGGGTATATCGGAAGTAATGGTATAGGGGAGCGTGCCGAGGTAATACGTAGAATGACGCACGGCATAATCACCACCTCCGAGGTGGAATCCGTCCCACTCCTGCCGCCCTATAGTAAGGGTGAAGCAGGCCGAGTCCGCTGGAATATCGGGACGGTCGGGACCTTTGACATGAAACTCGATAATCGAATAGATGGGTACGGTGTCCGCAGCCGTGGTAAGCCGGTGGAAGACCGGTCGCGAACTGCGTGCGGTTGGTTCGAAGCTGCCTCCCCATGACTCGCCCTCAGGATCATCGGGATTGCCGTCCATCACATAAAGAAGTGCCGGTGTGTCGCCCATCTTGGGGATGCCCTTGTAATAATTGATAAAGTCTGCGCCAAGATGCCCTGCACCTTTGATGTAAGCATCATAATATCCGGCATTGTATTTATCTTTCACTTTATTTTGGGTGATAAAACCCCGATAAGAAGCGTTGTCTTCAATCATCCACAAGTTGGGAAAATTCTCGACTATATAGGCATAACTGTTAGTACTCCACTTTTTGTTAGGACCTCCAATCCAGTAGACACGGATTTTGTCAACAATGTCAGGCGCATCGTGAAGGGCTTGAGCCACGTCGTCAAGTCCGCCCCACACAGATATCCACAGCGGGCGTTCATCCTGCCGACGCGCACATTGCACTATCCACCGGGAACCTTCGGTGGGAGTAAGGAATCCCCGATAAGGAGCCGCTCCCTTACGCCCTTGCTTGGTTATGGCGCGAAGTTCTGCGGGAGACATCAGCCCCTTAATATGTTCGGACAGTTTGGGAAGGTCTTTCTCGTAGAGGTCGATCATGCGGAGAATTTCTTCCCGGTTTCCCGAACCGTAAGAAGGAGAAGAGACAATTCCTTCAAGGTCAAGACAATCAGTATACATCAGCAGATGAGCCATTGACTGATTGTCGTCAGGATCCGTTCCCCCGATGTCAGTACTAACGAGCACACGCGGTTTTATAATGTCAGTAGCCTGAATCTGTGTCCCGATCAGGCCTAAGATCAAAATGGCAAGTAATACTAATCTTTTCATGATAGTTTGCTAATTTAAGATTTATTCTGCAAATTTACGCTCGAAATTCAATTTAAACCACCCATAAATTCGTAAAAACATGTCAGATTCCGAGAAATTGAAGACTTTCGATGAAAAACGTGACGAGTTTAAGCCCTACGGCCTGACGTGTGAGATCTGGCGTCCGCAGCTTATGCCGAAAATCGATCGTCATAACGAGATTGAGCTTAATTATATTCCCGAAGGGGGTATTACCTATTTCTTCCCTACAGGAAAAGTGACGGTTCCACCTCGCAAAATTACGCTGTTTTGGGGGCTTATACCCCACAAGATCATTAAAAGTGAATCTGACGCACCCTATTTTGTGGTCACTATACCGTTTAACCTCTTTTTAGGCTGGAGATTGCCTTCAACCATTGTCAATAGAATTCTCGGAGGGGAAGTTGTAGTCGAGACCGTCGAGTCAGAGTGCAGACTCGACAAGCCAATGTTTGAGAGGTGGGTTTCTGATATGGCAAGCAAGCAAAATCAGGAGGCGGTAAGCCTTGAGATTCAAGCCCGAATATTGCGGTTAACAAAAAATATGTCTGTATCCGAAGCCAAGCCCACTGCCATACTTAACCCTGCCGACGCGTCGATTTTGGAAAGGATTGTAGTCTATATTGCCCACAACCATAACCGCCCAATAAAAATTTCCGATATTGGACGGGCTGTGGGGCTTCACCCCGATTACGCCAATGCTATTTTCAAGAAGGCCTTTGGTTGCACGTTAAGTCGTTATGTAGCAGAGGAACGGATAGGCCAAGTCAAACGCAAACTTATTCTGACAGACATGAGCATAACGCAGATAGCCTTTGAATGCGGATTCAATTCAATCAGCCGTTTCAACAATACTTTTTTTAACATCTGCGGACAGACTCCCCGATGCTATCGCGAACAAAACAAGTGAAACTATTTCAGGCTGCTATATAAGTAAGTTTTATCAAAGCCATACCAAAGCCTATCATGCCACTTGAATATACACACTTCACATGATAATTACCATAGGATAATATATTTTCCTCCTATGATTGTTTCTCCCTAAATGCTCCATTTTGTGATGCCTACAGATGTGATTCAGCAGCGTCACTACTATGAAGCACGTGCTTCACAGTTGTAAAGCACGATACCCACATCCGTGGTCACTACTAAAATAATGGTTATCAACAAAATACAGATGATTAGTTTTCTTAATGAACATAAGGGATTGACATTTACAATCCCTATTTGGAATGGACAAAAACAGGCAGGTGTAAGTAACTTTACCTACACGCCGTTTTTATCTACCTACACCACACTCTAACACCGATGAACAGGGAGGTACAGAGCATGAGTGCAAGCGTGCAAGTAAAAGTATACTAAAATCTTATGTATGTTTGAGGTCAGACTTCTTCCCCCTTCAGCGTTGCGGAACTGGCTTCGGTAATCTTCACCATTACAAAATCACCCACGCGATGTGTACCCCGGTCGAATACTACCACCCGATTTTGCTCCGTACGTCCTACAAGCTGCTCACGGGAACGTTTGGAAACACCTTCCACCAACACTTCATACGTCTTGCCGATGCAACGGGCGTTAGACTCGGCAGACAGACGATTCTGCAAAGCGATAATCTCATTCAGCCGACGTATCTTCACCTCTTCAGATACATCATCCGGCAGATGCTTGGAAGCATACGTACCCGGACGCTCGGAATATTTAAACATGAAAGCCGAATCGTAACCACATATTTCCATCAAGGAAAGGGAAAGCAGGTGATCTTCCTCCGTTTCGGAATGGAAACCGGAAAATATATCTGTAGACAGACCACAATCGGGGATGATACGACGAATAGCATCCACACGTCCCAAATACCACTCACGGGTATATTTACGATTCATCAATTTCAGAATACGAGAGCTTCCACTTTGTACAGGCAGATGGATATGCTTACATACATTAGGGACTTGTGCAATGACTTCCAGCGTTTCGTCACTCATATCTTTAGGGTGCGAAGTAGTGAAACGGACACGTACCCCTGGCGCAGCCTCGGCTACAGTACGGAGCAGCATAGGGAAAGTAACAACCTCCCCATCCGGTTTCTCAAAACGGTAGGAATTTACGTTTTGTCCCAACAGAGTAACTTCCTTATAGCCTTTAACCACGAGGTCGGACACTTCGTTAAGGATGCTTTCCACATCACGACTACGCTCCCGCCCACGGGTATAGGGAACGATACAATACGTACAGAAGTTATTACATCCGCGCATGATGGATACAAATCCGGAAATGTGGTTTCCACAAATACGCGAAGGGATCACATCTCGGTAAGTTTCGGTAGTAGAAAGCTCCACATTGATAGCTTTCTCGCCTGCCTCTACAGCTGCAACCAGATCAGGAAGAGTGAGATAAGCATCAGGCCCTACCACCAAGTCGACGTGATGATTCGTTATCAAATCATCCTTTACCCGCTCGGCCATACATCCCAATACTCCCACAATCAGATTTCGTTTTTTCTTTTTAAGTGAATGGAAGAACTCTAAACGATTCAGGATTTTCTGTTCGGCATTGTCGCGAATGGAGCAGGTGTTCATAAACACGGCATCCGCTTCTTCCAACGTATCTGCCGTTGAGTATCCCGCCATCTGCATCACAGAGGCAATCACTTCACTGTCCGCCACGTTCATCTGGCAGCCATAGGTTTCAATGAACAACTTCTTGTTGTCATCAGCAGTTGCAGATTTAAAGTCTGCTCCCGTTATTTTTTCCATAATTTCTTTTTTTTTATTTCGGTTGCAAAGATACGCCTTCGGCACTAAATTACAGATGAAATGAGGAAAAATAACACTCAATAGTTAGAAAATGAAGAATTTCTGATAATTAATGTTAAGAGACTAAACATTTTTGAGGTAGATGTTTGGCGTAAAGCAATTAATTTCACAATTTTGTGCAATGAAAGAAACATTAGATTTTTTCATAGTTAAGGTTTAGGTTAAAAAAAATAAGGGGAGCTGTGAAGCTGCCCTTTTTTCATGTTTAAAAATTGGCTGTAATTCAGATAATTTAGTTACCTTTGGCGATGAAAAACTTAAATGAGTATGGATGACATATTACAGTTTCTGTTAATCGCAGGCATAATCGTTATCGGAATTGTCAAACAATTCAAGAAAGAAGCAAAAAAGAACGCTGACAACAGCCCCGCTATGCCCATGCCGGACACAGACTTTGACGATGACGCACTGCCCATTCCTGAAAGCTGGGGAAAGACTTATGGCGGATATATCCCCGAAGGTCCCCGACCGGAACCAAAACCCGTTTCCACAGCTAAAGAAGAATACCAATTCTCTTCTTCAAAACATATTTTTGGAGGAGATCCTGCAAATACATCCCCCAAACCTATTACGGCTCCGCCGAAACAGAAGATTTCTCCTCCTCCATCCGTACAGCAAAAGCCCGAAACTGATTCCGAATATGCGATCCATTCGGCAGAAGAAGCACGAAAAGCTATTATCTGGTCGGAAATACTGCAACGAAAGTATTAACAAACGGAAAGTTGAGAGTTGAAAATGAAGAGTTGAGAGTAACTCTTCCGGTAACTTACGAATTTTCACACAGAAAAAATAACTAAATACATTATGGCACTCAATTACATCTCGGCAGCGGAAGCTGCAAGCCTGATTAAACATGGCTACAACATCGGCTTGAGCGGATTTACTCCCGCAGGAACAGCCAAAGCCGTTACGGCTGAATTAGCAAAAATAGCAGAAGCAGAACATGCAAAAGGTAATCCCTTTCAGATAGGTATCTTTACCGGTGCTTCTACGGGTGACTCCTGCGACGGCATACTTTCACGCGCCAAAGCTATCCGCTACCGTGCTCCTTACACAACCAATTCTGATTTCCGTAAAGCTGTGAACAACGGAGAAATCGCTTATAACGACATCCACTTGTCACAGATGGCACAGGAAGTCCGTTACGGTTTCATGGGCAAAGTAAACATTGCCATCATCGAAGCTTGTGAAGTGACTCCCGATGGTAAAATCTACCTGACTGCAGCCGGTGGTATCGCTCCTACAGTTTGTCGCCTTGCCGACCAGATCATCGTGGAACTGAATGCTGCTCACAGCAAGAATGCTATGGGTCTGCACGATGTATACGAACCGCTTGATCCGCCTTACCGTCGTGAAATTCCTATCTACAAACCGAGCGACCGCATCGGTCAGCCGTATATTCAAGTAGACCCGAAAAAGATTGTAGGTATAGTAGAAACCAACTGGCCGGATGAAGCACGTAGCTTTGCCGATGCCGATCCATTGACTGACAAGATTGGCCAGAATGTAGCCGACTTCCTGGCTGCGGACATGAAGCGTGGTATTATCCCGTCAACATTCTTACCGCTGCAATCCGGTGTAGGTAACATTGCCAACGCCGTACTTGGTGCACTGGGACGTGATAAAACGATTCCGGCATTTGAAATGTACACAGAAGTGATTCAGAACTCCGTAATCGGACTGATTCGCGACGGTCGTGTGAAATTCGGTAGCGCTTGCTCACTGACTGTAACCAACGACTGCCTGCAAGGCATTTATGACGATATGGATTTCTTCCGTGATAAACTGGTACTCCGTCCTTCGGAAATCTCTAACAGTCCCGAAGTCGTTCGCCGTTTAGGAGTTATTTCCATCAACACAGCTATCGAAGCTGACCTCTACGGAAATGTAAACTCTACGCATATCGGCGGTACGAAGATGATGAATGGTATCGGTGGAAGCGGTGACTTCACGCGTAATGCTTATATCTCCATCTTTACTTGTCCGTCCGTTGCCAAAGAAGGCAAAATCAGTGCTATTGTTCCGATGGTATCTCACCACGACCACACAGAACACGACGTCAACATCATCATTACCGAACAAGGCGTTGCTGACTTGCGTGGCAAGAGTCCGAAAGAACGTGCACAGGCAATCATTGAAAATTGTGTTCACCCGGATTACAAGAATATCCTCTGGGATTACCTGAAACTAACCGATGGTAAGTCTCAGACTCCGCAAGCTACCCGTGCTGCACTGGCTATGCATGCAGAACTTGCCAAAAGCGGAAATATGCAAAACGTAGACTGGGCACAGTACAAGTAAATACTTTAAAAACGGGGCTTGCCACCATACAGATAGCAAGCCCCGTTTATATTTTCTACAAAAGTCATTATACGGCAATCCAACTGCCCAATATTTTTCCTGCATTATAAACAATACAAAAACAGAAAGCAACAATACCTATATAGACCAACCAACGAGTAAATTCATTTCCCATAAGCTTTTGCCAAACACTCTTCAATACATCAATTATTCCTTTCATTTTAATTGTTTTTCTTACATGAATGATCTACTTTATCTTCCTCTAATCACTTCATCACACACGGCATCCTGAAAAGCACGCGCCTTAGCTCCTGAAAGTACATTTTGGTTCATGATGGCAAAAGCAATCTCATGTCCGTTTGTTGTCCGCAGATAACCTGCCAGACAATTAATAGCTGTAAAAGAACCCGTCTTGGCATGTACATTCTTATAAGAAGGAGTTCCGCGTTTCATACGATACTTCAATGTTCCATCTACACCACCGATAGGTAAAGCTTTATATAGTTTCTGAAAAACATCCGTACGCGAATAGGCAAATTTAAGAAAAGCAATCAACAAATTGGGAGAGATATAGTTATAATTGGAAAGTCCACAGCCATCAGCCAGTTTATAATAATCCGGATCTTCTCCCAAAGCTTTTATCTGTTTACGGATAACAGAGAGCCCATCTTCATCGGAAATATGCTTTTTACCAGTGGCCTGCGCGCCCAGACGACAAAGCAAAGCCTCAGCATTCAGGTTATCGCTTTCTTTCATAATCTGGTTGATTACATCCTGAATGGCAGTTTCAAACAAAGCTATTTGAACCGAAAGACTATCCTTCTGCAATTCGTTGAAAGCATAATTTACAGGACATTGAATACCTTTCGCCTGCAGACGTTCGAGGAAAGTATGCATAAAGAAATCCCGTGAAGAATAAATATTCACCATACCGGTACGCTTGCCTTCTACATTCCCTTTTACAACTATGTTGTTACCATTCTGTAGCCAATCCCGGGAAACCCCGAAACGCCCGGCAGCAGGAGTACGGGATTTGGTTTCATTCGTTACGGTATAATAAGAAGAGGCAGGAACACAATCGAGACTTGCCAAATGACCCCGTTCACCGGGAGAAGCCGTAACAGTGACCAGACCTTTATTCAGCATCAATGGCGAGAGATAAGGTTGATAGGAGGCAGGCGTATCATCCCAAGCCCAACCGCTTCCCCAATAAATGGAGTCTTTCATAGAAACATCTCCATATACATGGCCCGATATCACCGAGAATGGGAAACGACTTACCGCATTTACCAATGAATCCAGAGCTTCATCATCAAATTCAGGGTCATATCCACCCACAACATACAAATCACCTTTCAGCGTATCTTGTTCAATCACGCCCTGATACCATACTTCTGTTTTAAAAGGATCATCCGCATCCGGATGGGAAAGGGCGGTAATAGTAGTCAGCAGTTTCATAGTAGAAGCCGGACGAGAGAGCTTATCCGCCTGATAAGTGTATAAAGACTTCCCGTCAGTCAAGTCGTATATGGATATGCCAACGTTGGAGCCGACAGGAAGTTGATATTTAATCAAGGTATCCAGACGGGAAGAGAGACCCTTAGCAGCCGTATTTTGCCCCCATACGGTCACAGGGATAAACAAGAGGGAAAGAACAAGAGACAACAGATATTTTTTCATGTTTATCGGGTTACAACGCTTCTTTAAAAATCTCTGAAACCGTGGGATGCGGGAATACTATTTTCTTCCAGGCTTCGGTAGTCAGTTTCAGTTCGATAGCCATGCCTGCCAGAGTGATAATTTCAGAAGCCGGATTACCCAGTATGTGCGCTCCCACTATGGTCTCGTCATCTGCTATCAGAAGTTTACAAACTCCGTTCACTCCTTCGTTCTCAGCAACAAAACGACCGGAATAAGCCATCGGGAGTTTTACAACGCGATAATTAATACCTTTCATTTGCAGACTTTCTTCCGTCTGCCCTACTCCTGCAATCTCCGGATTGGTATATACTACACCGGGAATAGCCCAATAGCTCATGACATCTTTCTTGCCAAGTATTGTATGCACAGCTACTTCCGCCTCACGAACGGCTGTATGTGCCAGTAAAGAATAACCAGTCAGGTCACCACATATATATACTCCCGGAGCAGAGGCTTGCATCTGTTCGTTTGTACAGATATTCCCTCTTTCCGTTCTTTTTAATTCCAGATTCTCCAACCCGAAACCTTTCGTTACCGGACGACGACCTACACTCATCAATAGTTTCTCAGCAAGCACGCTGCCTGTACCTTCTGCATTCTCAAAATTAACCTGTACTTGTGGCTTCCCGTCTTCGGAAGAAGCCTCAGCAAGAGATACGACCTTCGTACTAAGCATAAACTTGATTCCACGTTTAGCATATTCCGCACGCAGAAGAGCGGAAAGCTCTTTATCCATACCTCCCAGGATTTCATCAAGCATTTCGATAACAGTGACCTGCACGCCCAGACTATTAAAGAAAGAGGCAAACTCTATACCAATTACTCCACCACCAATAATGGCAAGTGAAGCGGGAAGTTCCTTATTATCTAGAGCATCGCGGTGCGTCCAGAAAGGTACAGTATCCACTCCGGGAATAGGAGGGATGAATGTTTCCGAACCGGTACATAGAATCAGATTCTCGCACTCATAAGTCTCACCACTACACTGCACGGTATTCTTATTGATAATGGTAGCTTCTCCCTGCACGATATTCACTCCGTGGGCAGTCAGCTTACCTTTAACACCCAACACCAGTTTACGCACCACTTTCTGTTTACGGGCAATAATCTTCGATAAATCAAATGAGGCTTCGGAAACAGTGACTGCATATTTGGAAGCATGACGCGCAGCATCATACGTTTTTGCCGAATACAATAAAGTCTTGGTAGGGATGCAGCCTTCATTCAGACAGACTCCACCTAAACTTTGCTTTTCAAACAACACTACGCTTAGTCCGGCTTTCCCGGCAGCTTCGGCAGCAGTATATCCCGCAGGACCTCCACCGATAATGGCAACTTGGTATTTCATAGTTTCTATTTATTTATAGGTATATTGCAACTCAAGACCAGGATTCTTTTCTTTAAGTGCGGCTATCAGCCCTTCCGGGTCAGCAGGAGTAATCGGGAAAAAGCCTTTCTTCAATCCATTTTGATACCTGACCACCATCTGGCGAACGCGCCATTGCCATCCTTTGGCAGACGGGTTATAGAGGATACAGTTCACTCCGATCGCCTTCTGAGATACACCGAACACTGTCTTCACCCAAAGGTCTCCATTTTCTTTAATGATATATTTCCTTTGGTAATTACTGATCAGGAAAGGAATAGCCACAATGAATCCACATAAGGCAGACGCTTCTTTCAACAACAGGTATGCAACGCACATAAAAGTAAGAACAAATACTATTACCCATTTTTCAGTAGTAGTCATACCTTTCGATTTGAATATTTTTTCCATGTATACAGGGGTTATTTATAAACTGCCTGCAAGTTAATAAAAACCTCTCTTATCTGCACAAAAGAATTATCCTTTCTTTATCTTTTTCACCGTACGCTTCATCTTTAAAGCATATAAATTCAGTTCTATCGAAGATTCGGTTTCTGTTGTATCTTCCATCTCTTCTACAGACAATAATTCGTGAAGTAACTCGCTACTGCGCTGGGTTAATGTTTTCTGTTTGCCTTCATCTGTTTCTGTTGACAAGATATTTAGATTACGAGAGAGCTCTCTCAAATGGGCAAAAGACTCTATAATAGCAAGAGTTGTAGCCGTAGCACGAGGACTTTTCAAAACGGTAGCAAGCATGTAAAGACCTTTTTCGGTGAAAGCTTTAGGTATTGCACGTACTTTAGGGGATAAATTTGCGGTCGAAAGTTTCGACCGCAAATGTCGTATCTCACTTTCATTCAATTCAATAATGTAGTTCTTAGGAAACTTATCCGGATTATTCCTCACCGCTTCATTCACCCTCTTCGTTTCCACTCCGTACAACATTGCCACATCTCTGTCCAACAAAACTTTCTGTCCTCTCAGTTCTATTAAGCATGCTTCTATTTCTTGTTCTCTGATTATCTGTAATTCGTTTTCCATACTTTATATGCATTTTGTTGATTTAAAGACCTACAAGGTACAACTAATATTCTACAAAAAGCACCGCCCCTTATCTTTTTCTTACTAAAAAAACATACCTTTGCTTGCAGTATTCCTCAATAAAATACGTCTATAAACAAAAGCTATTTAAACTAACGGAACTAAAGGTACATGAAACGAACAAACTTATTCCAACTGCTATTGTTCTCCACTTTCATTCTTTTATGTGGGACAGCTTGTGATAACGGTGAAGATGAACGCCTTTCTCCTATGAAGAAAGTCATCATGGAAGGAAATAATAACAGTGTGGAAATTATCATGAGCCGGACCAACTGGAAGATAGTTTCACTTACTTCCCTTGATGGATGGAACCAGTTGGCAAGCGGACTGGAAGGATTTGGCACGATCTATTTTGACTGGGGAAGCATCACAAGAGATAAAGAAGACGCCCTGACCATACAGGCCAACGAGAACCTGGAAGATGAAGAACGGGGACTAATTATCAACCTGAGTACCAGCAGCGGACTCTATACAGAACAGATCATTGTACAGCAAAATCCCGGAGATAAATATGAAATAAAAAGCATCACCTACTCACTGGAAGAAGGAGACGGAGAATTCTGGATGGATTCACGCCCCTATGGCCTTACCTTCCGAAACTATACGGACAATTCCACCACTACTACCATATTTCCTTATGACCATGCACCTGAAGAATATCAGTTCCACTGCCCCAACGATCTTGCCTTCAAATTATTGAAGTACGAAGAACCTTTAGTGGATGTCCCGGAAATAGTAGACGAAAAAATACAGCTGACAGGTGAGAAAGTGAAATATAGCCTATTTCCACAACAGTATGACAGCAAACTAAAATATACGGAAGTGAAAGTAGAGACTCCCCCTCAGAAACAAACCAAAATTTCGGGACTGATACTCTATAAATTGCACCAAATAACCTATACATTGACACTCACAAATGTACGTACACAAGAAGAGAAAATTGTGAAAGGAGAAATGTCGAGGAAGTTTCCTTACTTTCACACGAAACCCCGTACGGAAGTCAGCGAACTACCTTCGCAAGAATAACTCATTCTCTATTCACTATAATACCCAGCATTGTAATCTCTTCTTTACTAATGCTGGGTGATTGCTTTTCATCCAGCTTACGACAAACCAACTTCGCTACCTTCAAGGCGTCTTCCTTCGTTGCAAAAGCTATTTTCCTCCCTACAGCAGGTATATAAGGCTGACGAATCAGTGTATCTCCCTTATGGAGTACCATATACCCATAGCCACCCTCCGCCTGCATGGCGCGGCAGGTAAATTCCGTCTCATCGGTATTCGTGCAGCCGGAGAAACAAGAAAGGCATACTGCCACCAGGGACAGTACACCAATCTTTACAATAAACACTAGCTTCATAAATCACAAAAACACTAATCAACATCTTCCTGCTCATAGGGCAGGAGTTCATAAACATCATCAAAATAGCTGGTTCCCGAAGCCCCCGTCAATACAAAGCCACGCTTGCCCGTAGAGAAAGATACAGCATAGGCGCGCGACGAACCTCCTGAACTTACATTGTGTACACTCGTAAGTGGAGTATAATCATCATCGGAGTCACCATACCACAAATCCTCACCAGGATCATACACCCAATAATCACTGGTTACGCCACTACGGGTTCCGGTAGCAATATACCCTCTTCCATCTATCACGAAAGATACAGTACCTAAGCGCGCTATAGCATAATCGTCATCATAATCGTCATCGCTATTAGTATTGGCAATGTCACGCAACTGAGCCCAGTTGTCACCATCAAATTTCCACAAATCATCAACCAGCGTGTTATTGTTCTGCCCACAGCAGACATAAGCTACATCATCTATAACGAAAGCCGTACCATACCAACGCTTGTATCCCCCGAATCCATTTACAATTTCCCATTGCTTTCCGGCAGCGGCATTAGGATTAAAGCGATAGAAATCTTTCAGATAATTATCATTGAACCCTGTACCCACATAGCCGTATCCTCCAATCGAAAAAGCCAATGCACCGTAGCGTGCACCACCACCAAAGTCATCCATTTGAGTCCAGGAGTCCGTAGCGGGATTATACTCCCAGGTATCTGCCAGATATGTGGGTTCGGTCTTTTGAATGCCGGTAGTAATGTAACCTCTATCATTCAAGGCAAACGAAGCCACACTATGGCGTCCCGCTGCTGCATCGGGCATATCGGCACATTGTGTCCAATAATCTCCATCCATATTGTACTCCCAAAGGTCTTTCAGATAGGTCTTATTCGACCCACGATAGCCACAACACAGATAACCCTTATTTCCAATGGTGAAACTGCCAGCCTGTCCCCGCGCTACACCGTCCAAGTCCGATCTTCTCATCCATACACCCTGGGTGTATTCATCGTCGTCCGTACAACTGCCAGCCAAGCATCCAACCGCCAGCAGTATCATTCCAAATAATAGTCGATTCATTTTTCTCAGAACTTATTTTGATTTACTATATTTTTGGTAACAAAAGTAGGCTACAGGTACTTCATCAACAAATATAACCGACAAACGGCACTAAATTTCCGGTAAATACCTTTACCGATAAAACCTGCCCGATAGCCGATTTTAATAGGAAGATATAGAAGTTTCATTTTCCTTTGCGACTCTAAAAACCGCAGCAATGAAAAAGTTATTGTATAGTCTGATTATAATGATCGCCGCCATCTGTGCTTGTCAGGATGAAAATTCAGAATTAGGACAAAGTCTGGTGAACAGTTCTTTCTATAATGTATATGTAGATACTTGTACGGTGGACATCAGTACCATTCTTATGGACTCCATAGAGACCAGGGGAGACAGTATTTGTCAGTTAGGACACTATAAGGATGCCTCATGGGGTGAGGTCTCCGCCGCTTACTATGCCGAATACTCTAAAAACAGCTTTACTCCCAACGAGGATTATAGTTACAGCTTCGACTCGTTAGTACTGAGGATGACGCCTTCCGGCAACTTCTGGGGCGATACCTTAACACAGCAACGAATATCTGTTTACCGGCTAAAACAAGCCATCTATCTGGACGATGACGAAGATTTATACAACAGTACTATCCTGCCTACCGAAAGCATGCCTCTATTCAGTTTCACTTTCACGCCAAGCCCCGGACGAAAGAAGGAGTTAGAAATACGTCTGCCCGATGAACTGGGAAAAGAGTTACTGAATGATCTCGTAACAGAAGAAGACTATTTCGACAGCCAGGATAAGTTCAAAGAAAAGTTCCCCGGACTGGCACTCATGGCCGAAAACAGCGGAGAATGCATCACCGGATTCATGGTAAACGATTCATCCATGGCCATCACTCTGCACTATAAAGAGATAGCCAGTCAACGCACAGAAAAAGAACTGATCTTCAGTGTGAACACTGATTATGCCTATACCAGTATCCGTCACGATCGCACCAGTACCCCTCTCGCTACCTTGGAAAGCGGAATAGAGAACCTTATCCACTCCGGCAGTCTGGGCAGGCGGGCATATATGCAAGGATTGACAGGATTCTATAATCAGATAGAATTTCCCCATCTGAATAATTTACAGGATGCAGGAGAAATTGTTTCCATAGAAAGCGCCACACTTTACCTCTATCCGCTGACCGGAAGTTATAACAAGCTAAACCAACTACCGGAAGATATACGCCTTTACATCACAGATGAAAACAATGTATTGGAAGATTATGTATACGGCAGTGATGGTGTTACGGTACAGACCGGAAATCTGACAGTGGACGATATGTTCGGGCGAGATACTTATTATTCCTTTGACGTAACCGAATTCATCCGCAACAACTTCGGTACGTGGGGCATAAAACGACAGAAGCTACTCCTGAGTCTACCAGAGAATGAAATGACAATGACTTTCAATCAAATAATCTTCACCAACGACCCCGACCAGGAGAGACAATGCAGATTAGAGATCAGATTTAAAATATACAACGAAAAATGAAACATTACCACCGGATTCCCCTTATGCTGTGCAGCTTCTGTGCGGTAAGCCTTTCCATCATAGCCCAAAATAACACCAATCTACCCACTTCTATGTATGGAGTGGGTGAACTAAGTACCAGTGACGGCGGACGTTATGCCGGAATGGGCAACATAGGTATTGCCCTGAACAGAACCGGATTCCAAAATACCTTGAACCCGGCAGCCATTACTCGAATGGACAGCACCTGCTTCATATTCGATGTCGGTGCATCGGCTTCATATGCCCGTTATTCCTTTCAGAATGATCACAGTTCCAGTTTTATGGGTAATCCCAACCGCTTCAGCATAGGATGCAGAATCCTGCCACGCTGGTATGCCATGATAGGTGCTGCACCCTATAGCAGCGTGGGCTACATTATTCAGACCGAAGAAGAAGTGGAAGGTATGCCCGGAAGTTATACCTATTCCTTATTTGAAGGATCGGGAGGATTATACCGTTGTTATCTTACTAATGCCTTTGCATTAACCAAACGCCTGTCCGTTGGCATAAATCTGGGTATCATACTGGGAACGGTGACCCAAAGCGAAACGCAAGAAAGTGCCATTGTGGAGTACGAATCTTCTAAGCGTGCTTTTTATGCCGACTTCGGAATACATTATGAATTCAATACCACCGGAAACCAAAAGTGGGCAGCGGGACTTGTATTTGCCCCCTCCCTTCAGGTTAACCACGAAAACAATCTGACCTATAGCAATTCTTCCACCAGTGAAGGTGTCGATAAGAGTTATCATAGCCGGACGCAATATTTGCCTATGCACATCGGTGCCGGAATATCAATGACTACCGAACGTTGGGTAGTGACCACCGATTATAATTACCTGGATTGGAGTCGCAATACCTCATCTTACACTTCCATGAAATACGAAAACCAGCACAAATTGAACATCGGGGGAGCCTATATTACCAATCCACGCCTTCCCCGGTCCACTGAATTGATGGGGGGAATAGGTTTAAGTAATTCGTATATAAATCTGCGAGGTGGAAAAATGCAATACCTGGAAGTGAGTGCAGGAGCAAGTTTTCCTATCCGGTACTCCTATCTTTCATTAGGCGCCACCTGGCGGAAACAAATCAATTCACGCAGCAGTCTGATGCAGGAAAGCCGATTCAGCATGAATCTGAATATTACGTTTGGAGAAAGAATATCACGGTCAAAATTGAGGTAAGGGAATAGTATTCTTCTGACGGGTTATGAACTAAAAGAACAGAATAGCGGTGCATATTGTTTACAAATGATATATAGTCCTAACATAGTCGTATACTGAACCTAATTCAGTCGTATAGTGAATGCCATTCAGTCGTATACTGAATAGGGTTCAGTATACGACTGAATAGGGCATGGTTTAACAATACTGATAATCAGAAAGTTACAAGAGCCTATGCTGCTATCAATAAATTCTAACAAATCCCTGCGATATATAGCGCAGCTACTTTATCGCCCTATCACTTTACCACCTTATCACTCTTTAATTCATTTCTGTAGGATATGAGTCAATTCCGGCAACAAGCATTGAAGCATACTAAAGGACAGAATAATCAGAAATATAATTCTTCAACTTCTTTCGGTAAACCTCTCCGATAGGGATACTTCTTTTATCCAGAGCAATTTTACTGCTCTCTATGGTACGTATGCAATCTTTGCGAATAATAAACGAGCGGTGCACACGTATAAATTCATCAGAAGGTAACCTCTCCTCCATATATTTCATTGTACACAGACTCAGTATAGGCTTTGGTTCATCCTTACTATAAATCTTCACGTAATCGCCCAACCCTTCGATATAAGATATTCTGGATATATCCAAACGGAAAATCCGATTGTCAGACTTTACATAAATCACTTTAGACATTTCGGGCTGAGATGCATCTGCCTGAGACTTTTCGGAAACGACAGTAAGCTGCATCCCTGTTTCACCTTTCAGACTGAACCAGCGCGAAGCCTTATTCACCGCTTCAAAAAAGATAGGAAAATTGATTTCAGATATCAGGTAATCCAATGCATCCAGACGGAAGCACTCAGCGGCATACCGGGGAGTATCTGCAATAAAAATGACACGAGTGAACGGAGAAAGCAATTTACTGAATTCCATTCCGTTGATTCCCTCCATTTCTTCCTGCCCGATTCCTACGAAGTAAAGGTGTACCTTGTTGTCATAATAACCTTTCAATGCCTCAATAGGGTTACTGTACTTCCCACACAAAGAAAGAAAAGGTGTTTTGGCTATGAACATTTCCAGTAGTTCACTCACCTGTTGGTCGGCATGCAAAATAGCACAAGTCAAATTCATCATCATTTCTCTTATTTTTAGAAATTAGACGAACGACTTTCCGGAAGGCTGCAAAAAGAAAATCGAGAATTAATATTTCTTCACTTCACTTAAACGATTAGTAAGAGTTTTTATGAACAGATCTTCCTTCACCGGAAGCAACAAAGCACATTTTCCCTTCGTTCCGTACTTCACCAGCACATAGCGCATCACAGCGAAACGTCCTATTTTCATAGAAGAGGCACGCTCTACAGAAATAATGTCTTTCAGGAGTATTTCCTCCGAACGGGAAAAGCGACCGTAAAAAAGGAGAAGCCTGCCGTCTGTGGTCAGCGTATACGTAGTATGGATGAGGCGCTCGATAGCGATGATGAGCAGGAGCATAAAAAGAATAGCCATAACGGCATGCTGCATCCACATGGCATAAATGACGATGATCGTTGCCAGCACCAAAAACAAATATTGTCCCACAGCAATGCGGGCATGGAAAATACGATTCATTTTATTCTGTTTTTGCTGCTAAGATAGGTATTTTTATGGAACGACGTGAGTTATTCTTCTAATATCTCCCTCAGTTTATCACCTAACTGCTTTTCTCCCTCCAACCTCATTTTCCAACATACCGATTTATGGAACATATATACCTGCTCGGCAGGCAGGCAAAACAGTTTCTCAATTTCTTCTACAGACTGTCCAAGGGCGACCAACATACAAAGCAGTTCCTCATCTTTCGTAACACCGGGAATCAGTTCCTGTACTTTCCCTATAAAGTCCGGATAATGGAAAATAAATATCTCGCGGAAAACAGCACCACGCGCTCCGCAAAGCATATCTTTCGAAGCATAAGGCGAGTCTTCGGAAATCATTTCTATCAAAGCCCGACTGATCTCTTTCATACACAATCGGGATATTTTCTCTACTTTATTCATTGTCGGTTAGTTTTCTATTATTAGTTGCAAATTTGCAGAAACTATAAGATAAAATCATAAACAGCCAATATACAATCCAATATACAAAAATGTATCTTCCTCATTATCAACCATGAATAAAAGTCATAAAATTATAGATATCATTTTCTTTCTTTTCCAAATGGAATTGTATCTTTGCCCAAACAAAGTAAGTTTTTAGAATCATGAATATAAGGAAGCCATTATTCTTGCTCTTACTATTTGTAGGAGCTTGTTCTACTGATTCACATTCTCCAAGCACAGAAGATGTCGGACAGTGGCAACAAACAGTAGAAAAACTCACCACATTACTAAAAAAGGAAAAATTCCGGGAAACTGAAAATATGACTAAAATAAAGTTAGCGGAATTACTGGTAAATGTAAATGATACAGAAAAGAATGACACGCTGATCAAATATGCCCGGCAGATACTTTCTATCTCTTATTACAACTACTTAAAAAGTAAGCAATTTCGTTCCGGCATAGAGTATATGGATAGTCTCAGCCAGATTCCGTTCATACAAGAAAACTGTAAACATGAACTGTTATCCGCCCGGGCAAGTATGCACCAAATGTATGGAGACAATGAACAAGCCATCGAGTTAGCCAATGAATACCTGCAACTACCTGACTATGAGGACACAGACCGCTTTATTCCACAAGCAGAAATAATCAGCGGAGTTTATATCTATTCCGGAAATGATATCCCCCAAGCCATCCGAATATTAGAAAAGGGCATGAAAGCTTACCGGCAGGGAGGAAAGTACCGGAATATGCTTCGCATCATGTCCCGACTCGGTATTTATTATCGCCTCATCGGAGAATATGAAAAAGCTGTCGCCATTAATCAGGAAGCCATCAGCAGTTATACCGACAGCATAGCTCCCCCTAATATCGTAATAGCCTATGGCGAACAAGCCAACCTTTATGCAGAACTGGGCATGTACGACCGTGCCTTGCAACTGAATACGAAAGCCCAACATTACTCGCTTCTGAAAGACAGTTTCGGACTGGGCGATCTCTATCGTTACCGGGCGGCCATATTCGGTCAAACAGGAATTAAAGATTCAATATTCTACTATTTAAACCAGGCTGAGAAAATATCAGCCCTACAAGGTAGCTTCAAAGGAGTATTTGTGAACAAAGTTACTACAGTAGAAGCCTATCTAGACTATACCGATTCTGTACAAAAGGCGTTAACGCTTGCGTTAAGTATCTGTCCGGACAGTTCCCGCATGCCGCAATGGGCCAAATATGAACTGGAACTTCATTTAGGGCGAGCTCTATTACAAACAGGAAAAGCTACGCAAGGAATACCTCTGATAGAGAAAGCCGCACAAGGTTTTATAAGCATGGATATGAGATCCGGAAAACAAAAAGCCAACAATATACTTATGGACTACTACCTAAGTATGAATATGAATGACGCATTTGTCCGTTGCTATAAACGTAGTCAAACTTTTACAGATTCACTGAATTTAGCTGAAAAGATGCGTGCTGTCGCTGCTGCCAATATCCGGTTTGATACCGAACGGAAAGAAAAAGAAAATACTTTGCTCTCAGCACAAGTGAAATTGCAAAAGCAACAGTTATTCTATAATATATGTATTTCAATTACCCTGCTGTTGACACTTATCATTTCTGTTGCCTATTTCATAAATAAACGAAAGTCCAATCGTTTGCTCTTAGGAAAACATAAACAGGAAATAAAGAAATTAATCACCCGCCAGCAAGAACTGAACCGCCGTAACGAGCAGCTAACCGAACAGATAGAACAGGCAATGGCTACCAACAACCTGACTTCTATCCGCCAACTGACCGGGCAGAACCTTCTCAGCAAAGAAGACGAAAATGATTTCAGACAATCGTTTGCTGTAATACACCCACTTTATTTACCCAGATTACGGGAATATTATCCGCAACTCACCCGCAATGAAGAGTTGCTTGCCATGCTCATCTGCATGAACCAAAGTACGGATGAAATAGCTCTGATTATGGGTATTAACCGTAACAGCGTCAATATGATACGTTCACGTATGCGAAAGAACATAGGACTTGCAAAAGAAGAGTCTCTGGATGAAGTTGTTAAACAGTTCTTATCATAATTTTATGAATTAATATACGGGAAAAGTACAATGAAACTACTTATTTCGTAGCTTTGCAGTACTTAAACATACAAAATATGATTAGAGAGTTCGACTTTTTAGTAATTGGTTCCGGTATAGCCGGCATGAGTTTCGCTCTGAAAGTAGCTCATAAAGGTAAAGTAGCGCTCATCTGCAAAACGGAATTGGAAGAAGCTAATACATTCTTCGCACAAGGGGGAATCGCCTCAGTAACCAATACACTGGTAGATAATTTCGATAAGCACATTGAGGACACCATGATTGCAGGTGACTGGATCAGTGATCGTGCCGCCGTAGAAAAAGTGGTACGTGAAGCACCCGGACAAATCAAGGAACTGATAGAGTGGGGAGTAGAATTTGACAAGAATGACAAAGGAGACTTCGACTTACATAAAGAAGGCGGACACTCTGAATTCCGTATCCTGCATCATAAAGACAATACAGGCGCCGAAATACAGAAAAGCCTTATCAAAGCTGTAAAGACGCATCCTAACATTGAGATATTCAACCGCCATTTTGCCGTAGAAATCATCACACAGCATCACATGGGGATTATTGTAACCCGCCATACCCCGGGTATCAAGTGCTACGGAGCCTATGTATTGAATGAAGATACAGGCGAGGTTGATACTTTCCTCTCTAAAGTAACTCTCATGGCTACGGGTGGTGTGGGTGCCGTTTACCGAAATACGACTAACCCATTGGTTGCCACCGGAGACGGGATTGCTATGGTATACCGTGCCAAGGGTTTCGTACAGGATATGGAATTTATTCAATTCCATCCAACTGCCCTTTATCATCCGGGAGACCGCCCCTGTTTCCTGATAACAGAGGCAATGCGCGGGTATGGTGCCGTATTGCGCAACATGGGAGGCGAAGAATTCATGCAGAAATATGACCCACGTCTTTCTCTTGCTCCTCGTGACATTGTAGCACGTGCCATCGACAGTGAAATGAAACAACGTGGTGATGATCATGTTTACCTGGATGTTACCCATAAAGATCCGGAAGAGACCAGGAAGCATTTCCCGAACATCTACGAAAAGTGCCTCAGTTTAGGTATTGATATCACAAAGGATTATATACCTGTGGCTCCTGCCGCACATTATCTGTGTGGTGGTATCAAAGTTAACCTGAACGGAGAGTCTTCTATCAACCGCCTGTACGCTGTAGGAGAATGTTCCTGTACTGGTCTGCATGGAGGCAACCGCTTAGCTTCCAACTCTTTGATTGAAGCAGTTGTCTATGCCGATGCTGCTGCTAAACATGCACTAAGCATGCTCGACCGTTATGAATTCAATCATGAAATACCTGAATGGAATGCAGAAGGTACTGTGACTAACGAAGAAATGGTGCTTATTACTCAAAGCATGAAAGAAGTCAACCAGATTATGGGTGCGTATGTAGGTATTGTACGTAGTGACCTACGCCTGAAACGTGCTTGGGTACGTTTGGATATGATATATGAAGAGACGGAAGATCTTTTCAAGCGCAGCAAGGCATCCAAAGCTATTTGCGAGCTGCGTAATATGGTCAATGTCGGTTACCTGATTACCCGTCAGGCAATAGAACGCAAGGAAAGTCGCGGATTACATTATACGATTGATTATCCGCACGCAAAGAAATAGTATAAGGACCTCCCCTATGAGGGCATACGCTTGTAATGCAAAACGCCCGGATGTTTCTTCAAACGAAACACCCGGGCGTTCTTTATCATAGAAATAAGAATTTCTTAATAGTTTTCTTTCTTCACTTCGAAGTAAGCCTGCGGATGCAAGCAAGCCGGACAAACTTCGGGAGCTTCTTTACCTGTGAAGACGAAACCACAGTTACGGCATTGCCATACTACTTCGCCTTCCTTAGCGAATACTGTAGCATTCTCGATATTATTTACGAAAGCCAGATATCTTTCTTCATGACCTTTTTCGGCAATTGAAATGTTGCGGTACATAGCAGCAATTTCATAGAAACCTTCTTTTTCTGCTACATCAGCAAAGTGAGGATAATCCAGAGACCATTCTTCGTGTTCACCGGCAGCAGCTTCTTTCAGGTTATCCAATGTAGTGCTGATAACACCGGCAGGATAGCTTGCAGTAATTTCTACCATACCACCTTCCAGATACTTGAACATACGCTTAGCGTGTTCCTTTTCCTGGTCAGCTGTTTCAGTAAAAATAGCAGCAATTTGTTCGTAACCTTCCTTCTTTGCTACACTTGCAAAATAAGTGTAACGCATTCTTGCTTGTGATTCTCCTGCAAATGAGGTCAACAGATTCTTTTCTGTCTGAGTTCCCTTAACACTTTTAGCCATAATCTTTTTTCTTATTTAGTTAGTAAATTACGTATCAATTGTCGTTAGTCATTCATATTAACAACACAAAAATAAGTTTTTTGTTTGATATTTACACACTTTTTATTCATTGTATTTATCTATGAAAGCATAGATAAAATCTATTTCCGGAAATATAATTCGGGAAAAACTTTATCTTTGTATTTGGTAAACATAAATACTTCCGACTATGAAAACAATAACTAAATTATTAATTCTCTCATTCATAATGATGGGAATTACAGCTTGTTACACTTCTATTCCGCTAAAGGTAGGTGAATCGGAGAATAATACGACCTATCAGGTCAGTTATCTCTTTGAGCACGATGGGTGCAAAGTATATCGCTTTTATGACAGAGGCAACTATGTCTATTTTACGACACGTGGGGATGTTACCTCCATCAAGAACGATTCGACTCAGGAGCGCAGGGTTACAATCTATAGAGATACGATCTATTCAAGCAATAACGAACTAAAACCTTAATAGTCATCTGTGTAAGTCAGCACCTTCAGTTTTTTCGAGATTCTGTATCATTCTGCACTATTTCTACCACAACCTCTTCTTCATCAGTGTATGGATTTACAATCTCAGCTACTTCAGCAGCAGTCTTCGGCTTCACAGTAATGCCTTCTTTGGTCTGCTCAACATACGCCATACGTCCGTCGGGTAGATAATACAGGTAGTCAATGCACACGCTTCGACGCCCTGTGGCACCGGATTTACTATCTATGGTAAGTATTGCATTATGGTAGAACAGATAGTTTTGTCCCTTGAATTCAATGATTCCCGGATGTATGGTAAAGCTATTTTCTGCCATTCCTGTCAAGACTCCACGATACGTCCATGGGCCATCCATGCTTGGTGCCGTGGCATAGCTAATGGTTTCACGCCCCTTACCCATCGATGCATACGTCAGATAGTAAAGATTTCCACGTTTATGAATCCATGGACCTTCCACAAATTTCGGCATTTTAAGAATCTCTATGTTTCCGTCCAGTTCTGTCATATTGGGTTTAAGTTTCACTAAGAAGCAGGTACCATTACCCCAGCTCATCCATGGTGTGCCGTCATCATCCACTAAAACAGTCGGATCGATATCGTTCCACCATCCACGAGGACCGTTAGGAGTCATATCATCTGTAATAAGCGGTGTACCCCGAGCATCAATGAAAGGTCCCGTCGGACTATCTGACACGGCAACGCCTACTACTTTACTATTATATGGCGCATCAGCCTGCACCGTTGTATAATAATAGAATTTCCCATCTTTCTCTACAACCTGGGAGGCCCATGCTTCTCCAACTCCCCACGAGAAATCCGTAGGTTTCAGCACACAGCCATGATCGGTCCATGTTTTCATATCTTTTGTTGAATAACACAGCCATTCGGTTATGTTAAAGTCCTGTCCTTCTTCAGCCTCATCGTGACCCACATAGAGATACAGTCTACCATTATGCACCATAGGTGCCGGGTCAGCGGTGAACTTATCCGTCACTATCGGATTACCTTCCGAAATAAACTTCACTTCATTACTTTTCTCACCACAAGCGGATAAGATCAGATATAAACTAACAATAAAAAGAGTGTTTCTCATGATAAAAACAATTAAGTAAGTAATTCTATTTTTTTATATTCTCACTGAACCGGTGTAAATTTATAAAGAAGTACCCCATGGGCTGGAACATTGAGAGGCAATGGCTTCCGTCCTGTATCCAAGGTTCTTATATCCTTTTGTCTCCAAAGATCACGCACAGTTTGTTTACCCGTAATATTCAGTTTATCAAAATCACGGAAAGAGATATCAGCCTTTTCGCGGTCGAAATTACAGAAACCAACCGCCTTACTACCATCTTCAAGTTCTTTCACATAAATACGTAATTCCCCTATTGAATATATACATGTGGCTTGTTTACCCAAAGGATCCTGATTAACAGCTATCACCTCATTGTTAGTCAGCAGACTTAGGGTGAAATCATCCATTTTCTCCAAGTCACAACCTATCAGAAGCGGTGCAGAGAATAAACTCCAAAGACTGAAATGGAGATACTGTTCATCAGGTTTAAGCTTGGTTTGGTGAGGATTTCCCCAACCTACAATACCAAGAACCAGCATGTCCGGATCATTCCAGTTACCGGGTTTCGCCCATGCAGCTGCACGGTCTTGAGAAAGAGCAATACCTTTTACACTTTCCCAAGTATCCGTGATATCGTTAGTCGTACGCCAACACTGGCCTCCAACGTCATCTCCCCATTTCCAGACATCTCCCATACCATACTGACACAGGTTATAAACAATGTCCCTGGGCTGCTGACGTAAATAATCACCCATAATCTTAAATGGTTTTCTACCGGCAATTGAATCCCCACCCCCTTGAAATGCCAAGGAAGACACACTGTAAGGATCCTTATCTAAATCACGGTCAAGAACTCCCCCGTAACTGCACCAATCATATTTCAAATAATCAAATCCCCATTTACCATACATATCAGCATCTTGCTTTTCATAACCATAACTGCCTACGCAACCTCCACAAGTCCACGGACCGGGTGAAGAATAAATACCCACTTTCAGTCCAAGTGAATGTATATAGTCCGTTAACCCTTTCATATCAGGAAATTGGGCATTAGGTATGATATTACCCTGATCGTCACGTAACCGTCCACCTCTGGTCCGGTCGTTGGGATCTCTGTGATGTTGCCATGAATCATCTATATTGATATAAGTCCAGCCATAATTCACTAAACCACTTTCAACCATAGCTCTTGCTGCTTGCTTCACTTTCTCAGCCGAGACTTCATGTCCGAAGCAGTTCCAACTGTTCCATCCCATCGGCGGAGTAAGAGCAATTCTGTCACCACACTCAATACGAAGTTTTCTTTCTGCCGTCCCTTTCACATTTTTCGCCTGCAAAACCACTTCAAATGTACCAGCCCTAGTTAGTTTACCCGTAATCAGACCCGTCTCCGGGTGAATCTCCAATCCTGCCGGTAATCCCTCTGCTGCAAATGTCATCGGACGATCGCCTGTAGCCGCTATCTGATATTGGAATGGGGAACCGGGACGCACCCCAAACACAAAAGCCCCATTAATTCTCGGCGTCGCGGGAGCAGGTGGAGTCAGTATATAAGGTTCCGTAGCAATGAATTTAAGTGTAGGAAAACTCTTCTTTCCTTTTGATATAATCTTTGCATCCGCCCAGTCAGCATGATCATAATAAGGCCCGTCACCACCATCAGCAACAATCAGTTCAAGCCTTTTGACTCCATCCAGTGAAACCGAACATAATTTAGGCGCATCTCCCGCCTTTACAATTCCACTGGACCAAAGTCTGGCTCCATCTCCTATTACAACAAACTCGGCAGATGTCTTATGTTCGATGATCTCATCATCCAGCCCTACCTGAGCCGTAAATGATACGGCTTTGCCATCCAATTGAATTGCTATCTCACTGACTGAATGGGTACCTACTCCACGTTCAAACGTTTGTCCTCCGATTGTCAGGGTTTTACCGTCAACCGACTTATTTTTCATAGCTACTCCATTACCTTGAGTCATAGCTGTCAGATCCAAATCATCAAGCCACACAGTATGGGATTGACCACATCCTGTAGTAATGGACGCTATTACAAACCCTACGAGGGCTAAAAACTGTTTCATATTATTCTTCATATTTTAAGATATTTCCAGATCATTGCCTTAAAAAACACTACAGTGATATCACCATTGATTTTCCCTCATAGACAATGCTCTTGTTCACTTTTGGCTGATAAATTCCAGTGCCCGATTCCGGCGTTACAATTACAATATTGAAAGCCATTCTTTCCTTCATTCCTGCAAACGAACCTTTTCTGTCACTGATAGTAAGGGTTTTATCCGAATCATTCCACTTCAGATCAAACGTGCTGAACTGACCTTTCTCATAATTGTAATTGATTCCTTCGTCTTCATAAACAGAATAAGAACCATCAGCCCCCGGATAAATACGGATTTCCCACGGTTGTTCCGTCTCCTCAGCTGCATACTGTTTCTGAGGTCCTAACGGCAATATAGAACCCGCTTTCACAAATAAAGGAGTCTTCATAAGATCCACATTTATATCAGTGAATATCCCTCCCTTATGAGGTGTACCATCCCAGAAGTCTACCCAGCCGGCTGCACATTCCGGAAGATAAACTTTCATTCGGTTAACACCGCTTTCTACCACCGGAGCCACCAGTATAGAAGGTCCGAACATGAACTGATAGTTTTGTTCCAGTGCAAAACGGTCTTCAGGGAAATCCATCACCAACGGACGCATCAAAGTAGAACCATTGAATGAAACCGCAGCATTTTGTGAATAGATATAAGGAAGAAGTCTATAACGTAAATCCAGATATCGGGCAATGATATGTTCCACCTTTTCTCCATATCGCCACGGCTCGGTATTACTCATATAGCCATGCACACGCATCAGTGGGAAAAATGTTCCTGCCTGTATCCAGCGGATCAACTGTTCATGATATCCGGTATTTGTATACTGGTCGCCTGGACGGAAAAAACCACCTGCATCATAAGTCCACCAAGGCAGCCCTGTCGCCATCTGCCCCAATCCCCCTACGATTTGCCGACGTAAGGTTTCCCAGTCATGTCCTACGTCTCCCGACCATGTGGCGGCTGCATAACGTTGCATTCCTGAAAATCCACTGCGAGTAAAAATCATAGCTCGCCTGTCTGAATCATCCTGACGTAAACCTTCATAGATTGTCTTGCTGACATACATCGGATATACATTCCGGTAAACCTCTCCCGGAGTTTGTTCACGATTGATGCGACGGTTCTGCAAATCATCATTCTCCGGTTCAGTGGCATCCTGCCACCAGGCATCAATACCATATTTCAATAATCCGGTACGGAAATTCTGCCAATAGAAAGCCGCTGCGTCCGGATTGAAAAAGTCAATCCAGTCACTGCCCGGTATGTAATATCCCTTTTCCTTGGCTTGTTTTCCCACTTCGGACTGAGCATCAATTTTAGACCATACAGAGATCATCAGACGCACATCCATCTCATGAAGTTCCTTCATCATACTTCCCGGATCAGGATATCTGTCTTCATCAAACTTCATGGCATTCCAGCCATATTTTCCCCAATATTGCCAGTCCTGTACAATTATATCGATAGGCAATTTCCGTTCCCGGAACTCACGGGCATTCTCCAGCAATTCCGCCTGAGTATTATAACGTTCCCGGCAATGTATATATCCCAGACTCCACAAAGGCATCATGGGGGCAGGTCCGGTCAGTTCCCGATAGCTGGCGATCACTTCATCTCCGTTACCAGCGAAAACCGTATAATCTAACATTTGGGCAACCGGGGAACGGAATACAGTCTCTTCTGAAACAGGACGCCAATATAACACAGGTTTATCATTACGTTCACCTTGCACTTCTATATCGTGCTTACCGGCTGTCAGCTCCACAATGGCAGAAGTAGTGGGAGGCAACCATAAATTATTGACATCCATAATCTTTTGTCCGTCAATAACCAGATAATACTTCCGTGCCATTCGTTGTCCCACATCCAGCAACAAAGAATAGCTACCGGAACGAGGTACTTCCACCGAAGCTGTAAACGAATAGGTTTGTCTGGTTTCCCTTACATTTCCACTCGTACCGGTGGTATTTACCGTAACAGCCTCTCCACTTGCATTAGCGGGAGTCAACTCCACAAATTGGTCTGCCGGATTAAAATCTGTCAATCCATAGTTATTCCACAGCAGCCCATAGCCTTTACTTGAAAGAATAAAAGGAATAGAAATCTGCGTATTTACCTGCGTCAAGCGCCGTGTCAATCCTCGGATATTTAGATAACCGTCCTGAAACTGACCTGTACCGTATATATATTCATCTTTCGGAGAAACAAAATGCTGTTCCACCTGATAGGTAGGTTCATTCTGTACAGAAGAAGCTTTCATGAAACGCCCATCAACTTTCTCTTGAAGAATGATGCGCTTATTCGCATCTTTAAAAGTCAAAACTTCCGTACCTTTGTCGAATTCCACTGAAATTTCATCCAGAGATAGAACCAGCGATTGCTTATCTTCTGTAACTTCATATTCAGGAACAGGAAGTTTTTCTGTATAGATAAGCTCTTCCATAGGCGCCGAACCCGGTTGGGAAAACTGTACCCGGACAGCATTTTGATTTAATGGTATCAGCGAAAGCACTCCCTGGTTCAGTTCAAGAACGACTTTCTCTTTTTGCTTTGAAACACATGCCGTATTCAACAAAGCAACACAGAACAACAGGATGATTCCTGTTGTTCTGATATACTTCCTTTTATTCCTCATAGTATTTAGTACAAGTTATTTAGAAAACATCCAATAATCAAAATACATAAGATTGGTAGCAGGCCGCCCCTTTACTATAAAATATAAATCATGTACTCCGGTCACTTTTGTAATGTCAATAGTCCGTAAGTCCCAACGATCACTTCCTCCTGTACGCGGTACCTTCATTGTCCCTATCAATTGCCCGTCGACACCATCCAGACGGATTTCCAGATTTACAGGATCATTATGCGTAGTTCCTATTCTGGCACTGAACTTCGTTGCACCGGTTGCCTTGAAATCTACACCGCGAACACAAGTATAACTACCATTCTTCATTGCCGTAACAAAAACACCCACCTGATCATTTTTGAAAGACTTGAATCCTTCGGAAAAAGCAATAGTCTCCGCTTCCGTTTTTACATACGGATTCAGTGTCGTAATCCCTTTGATAATACCCTCTGTCATCTTCAGTTGAGGAATAGATCCGTCTTTGTTGAATTTAAGCTCTTCCACACATACCGAACGATTGAATCCACCACCTCCGGGCAACTGTCCGTTATGATAGAAAAAGTAAGTTTTACCCTTGAAATCAATAACTCCCGGGTGGATGGTAAACGCTCCGCCACCGGCAGGCATCACTACTCCACCGTATTTCCACGGACCTGTAGGAGTATCGCTGGTTGAGTATCCGATATGCTCGGGCAGCGGACCTCCCGGCCAGAATAAATAATATTTCTTATCCCGTTTATAAAGCCAGGGGCCTTCTTCATACAGAGTGGCTCTCTGGGCATCGCCTTCGCGTTTACCAAACGATTCTGCTACCAAAGGTACACGTACAATATCCCCGCTGTAGGAAATCATATCTTCATTCAATTTCACATAATACAAATTCGGGTTTCCCCAATACATATAAGCTTGTCCATCGTCATCAATAAAAACCGTCGGGTCAATATCTCCCCATTCACTCTGAACCAATGGCTTTCCAAGCGGATCATAGAAGGGGCCGTAAGGACTATCAGCCACTGCCACTCCAATAGCACCTCTGTTATTGATTCTCGAAATCACAGGCACATACATATAGAACTTCCCACCTCTTTCGATACATTGCGGAGCCCAGGCATCCCCTTTGGCCCAACTGAAATCGGTATATGACAGAACAGCCCCATGATCGGTCCAGTTCACCATATCACTCGTGGTATACAATCGCCAGTCGTTCATCGTAAACCAGGTGGAATTATCCTCATCATGGGTAGTATAAAGATATACTTTATCGTTATATACCATCGGAGCCGGATCGGCCGTATAATTTGTCTGAATGATCGGGTTCTGTGCCAGTCCCGAAGTAGCCACCACCGTCAATAGCGATGAGAAGAATAAAGACTTCATTTTATCCATATTGCTTTTTTAGTTTGATTATTCTACAATTAATATTCCACCATTGCAAGGCATTGTCAATTGCAACTCCTGTTTCTTATTTACCTTTACTTGTTTTACATTTCCTTGCAATTCTTCATTATCACTGAATACCCGTACCTGATTGCCAGGCATAAACATCGGCAAGGCAATCTTCAGTTTTACAGTTTCTTTCTGGGCATTAACCCCTGCAATATACCATTTATCTCCATGCCTGCGAGCCATAACTACGTATTTTCCGGGATAGCCATCAATAAAGCGTACTTCATCCCATGTGGTAGGAACTTCTTTCATGAAGCCTATCGCCCATTCCGGAGCATCCGTCAGGTTATTCGGAGCCAAGGCAAAATGTTGCACCGGACTTTGGAACAATACTGCAGTAGCCAAAGCAAACACGTCAGAAGTCATACGCCGGCTTCCGCGCGGAGCATTATCCGAATTATAATATTTATTCAGTGCACTGCCGCCAAAGTCCATACTACCCACCGTATTACGGATAAACGGATGCAGGCAGGCATTGAATGCCTCAGCGTCACAGCTTCCCTGAGAGAAATGCAGGTTTTCACTCGCCAATACTGCTTCACTCGACGCATAGTTAGGATACATACGTTCCCAGCCGCGAGGCAAAGTACATCCGTGGAAAATCACCAGCAACCCGTATTCATTGGCATCAGCAAGAATATCTTCATAGAGTTGCATGGTAACTTGCTTGTCACCGCCAAAGAAGTCAACCTTTATGCCACGTATTCCAATACTTTGCATCCATTTCATTTCTTTACGACGGGCTATCGCATTGTCCATAATGCCACGGGGTGATTGTGGAGCATCATTCCAGTATCCGTTAGAGTTATACCACAGATAGAGACCTACCCCTTTCTGCGCTCCATATTTAGCCAGCTGCTCAATCTTATCATATCCAATCTGCGTATCCCACAATGCATCTACCAATACAGACTGATAACCCATTGCCGCCGAGAAATCAATATAGCGCAACTGCTCTTCATAATTCGTGCTTCCATCCATACCGATAATCCAACTCCAGGAACCTCTGCCGTACTCATATTTGCCGGACGCTGCATATAGTGGCTTTACCACATCAAAAGAAACCGTTGTTTCAACAATCGGAGCTAAAGTTTCGCCCAAAGTAATCGTCCGCCAGGGAGTTTCTCCCGGCAATGCAAGTCCGGGTGCAGTTGTACCGTTTCCGTTCATTTCACCTTCTTGAGGAAAACCGATTGTATACAGGCCATTTTCATGTCCCAGCAAACGGCTTCCGCAGTATTTGCTATCCACACCCGTTTCTGAAATAAGTATCCATCCTTTGTCACCATTACGGAACAGGCAAGGGAAAGTATATCCTTCACCCCATCCATTTTTACCCATGGAATCATCCGCTTTATAGGGAGTTTCGTAGCTGGGCGAAGTGCGGGCAAATCCTCCCATAGGTTTACTCTGCGGACACAGGAAAGTCGTACTCCCCTCAGGAAGCACAAAACCGGTCATTTCCTCTTTCACAACGCAGGACAAGGCCTTCTTCTGAGGATACATTTTATATCTGAAAGCAACATCCCGGTCACTTACGCGAAATATAACATCAAAAGCAACCTTATCTTGCTGGCTAAACTGGTATACAGCTTCTGTAGCCACATAGTGCACATTGCTCTGCTTTATATTAGGCAATGTATAGGTCTCGTCAATTTTGTTCGACCGGACATTCTGTCCCAAAGACATATCCCGGGAAAAATCACCGACATTAGTCACAAGCCCCAAAGGCGAAGAATGAATGAAAGGAGTACCATTATAGCTGACGCTATATGAAGGTTGCCCATTTTTATCGGAGATGGTTACCAATATTTTCCCATCGGGACTTGTAATTTGTTTCTCTTCCGCTTTGATTGCACCGCAAATTAATAGCGCCGCCATAACTAAAAAATGTTTCATAAGTATTAAGTTTTGAGGGAAAGTAGGCAAAAACCGCCACGTCCCGGATATACTTTTGTAAATAGATTTAAAAAACGCCATACGCTCTGTTTTCTAAGTTAGACATGCCCTACAGAGCATTCTGAAAGGGGATTGAGACTTGTGCTAAGTGTCGGGCATACTTGTGCTAAGTGTCAGGGATACTTGTGCTAAGTGTCAACGACACTCTTTAAGAGCTTCCCCTCTTCAGAACATCTGTCATTATTTATGCAAATCAGGAGGTAGAGAAGTCAAAGTAATCAACGTCGATATAACCTCCCAGCGACTTTGTTGCATAGTTGAAGATAGCAAACTTGCTTCCCATAAAGAGCCTTGTATAATCAAAGCGCATTTTGAAATCCGTTCCTATCTTTTTCCATTCCTTATTATCCAGGCTATAATAGAAAGTAGCAATATCGCGTTTCGGCATGAAGTCGCCTTCTATACGCAGATAAATGACGTCCTGATTAAAATCGACTTGTTCTTTTTCTTCTATATCCACACTGGCTATTGCCTTATTGGGAGTATTATCAAAGTTGACAACATTGGTAGACATAACCAGACGCTTTGCATCCCCTTCCTTCACCACTGACAAAAGCCCGGAATGTCCGTTGAATGCGCTGAATCCGGCTACATCCCCATCTTTCATATGAGAAACATCAAGAGAAATGGTAGCACTGCACTTCGGCCCTTCCATACGTTGCGTAATCGTATTCGGAGCTAAATACAGGTTATCAACCACCCGGCTGGTCTTCAATCGCAGATAACCCGGACGTTCCGTCAAAGACCACTTATCATCTACCGGATTATGATTCCATTGCCAGTAGAGTGAAAGCTTCTCATCGCTGAAGTCATCACTTCCAAGTATTCCTTTGGTATTTTCAGTCGGATATATCTCTTTTTCCATCGTCAAGGGTACATGACCGTTTTCATCTCCCAGCATCGGCCATCCATCCACCCAGCGGCAGGGCATCAGAGTAGGCACCCGGCCTATTCCTCCGCGGTCCTGAAAAATAACCCCATACCAGTCTCCTTCTTCCGAGTCAATAATACAACCTTGGCCTACTCCTCCGTAACCGTCAAAATCATGTTCCAGGATAACCTTTTTCTCATAAGGTCCTGTAATCGTGTCAGCACGGTAACATACTTCCCTGCGCACCCGACCGGGAATGCTCCAGTCCATGGAGATCATCAACAAATAGTACTTGCCGTTATACTTCACAACCTGGCTTCCTTCCAATAGCCCCTGTTCGTCAGCATCCCGCTCGAATATCTTCATACTGACTCCATCGGGCTTCACATCCGACAAGTCACTCTTCAATTCCTTCAGCTCACCGGTTCCATAGAATACATATACCCGTCCGTCATCATCAAAAAACAAAGAGGCATCATGAAAATGCTGCGTTCTCGACAATAGTTCCCACTTTCCGGCAGGATCGTCCGCCGTGAATATATACGACCGGTAGGGTACATCGTTTGGTGAGAACAATACATAGAACTTACCGTTATGATAGCGTATGGACGATGCCCATTGTCCGCGCCCATAAACAGTTCCACCAATCAAATCATACTTTGAGTTATCAGTCAACTTATCGAAAACATAACTCACTGTTTCCCAATTTACCAGATCTTTTGATCTCATAACAGGCCCGCCGGGCATCAGGTGCATGGTGGTACTTATCATGTAGTAGTATTCTCCCGCACGTGTAATGGATATGTCCGGTATATCGGCATAAACCACCGGATTACGAAACGTTCCCTTCACCGGCATTTCCGAACCAGAACACCCCATTAGTAATGAAGCAACAGTCAGCCATGCCAACATCATCTTTTTCATGATACAGATATATATTTATTTACGATTTATTTCTAACGCGGTTTCCCGGCCATCTACTTGAATCTCCAATAGTCCATGTTGAACATCTCTCCGTCTCCTCCTCTAAAAACGAGGTACAGATCGTGAACTCCACCCACCTTTTCCACATCGGTAACAAAGGTTTTCCACGTATTCCAGCCACCGGTATTACTGATATCGCACACCCCCAGCAATGTACCGTCAAGGTCATCCAAGCGGATTTCAATCTTTCCTTTGGTTATCGTGGCTGCACGGACTTCAAATGTCTTTGCCCCTTTGCCGAAGTCAACCGCTTTCACTTGAAGGAAGTCCCTGTTATGAATGGAAGTAACATACATCCCGCTTTTATCGTCCTTGGCGGTCTTAAGTCCCTGACTCCAAGCCATTGTTTCCGCCTCAGTCCGCTTATAAGGATTCAATGTGCCGACAGGCTCAACTGCAACACCGTCATCCCACCAGGGCAGTTCCTTGATTGTGCCATCGGGATTATACTCCAACTCGGCCACACATATGGAACGGCGTTCATGATGCTTGTCGGTTATCATGAAGTTCAAACGGTAGTTAAACCCGAACACATAAGATTTACCTTTATAATCAATGATGCCCGGATGGTTTCCGGAGGACTTTCTGTTAGGTTTCATTATATAACCCTTGAATTCCCAGGGGCCTACCGGGCTGGGACCCATTGCATAACCGATACCTTCCGGACAGCATGTACTTGCATAAGCCATATAATAGTGCCCATTCTTCTTGTATGCCCAAGGACCCTCCTGAAAATGATAAGGGTCTTTCTGATTTTCTATCTTCCGGATTAATTTATCTTTCGTGATTTCCCCCGCACAGGATATCATATCTTCATTCAGTTTCACATACCAGAGATTAGGATTTCCCCAATATAGATATGCCTGTCCATCATCGTCTATCAACACACTCGGGTCAATACTGTCATACTCGGCACCGATCAAGGGTTTTCCAAGGGGGTCGGTAAAAGGGCCAAAGGGATTATCGGCAACCAGCACACCGATGCCTCGTCCCTGCACGGGACAATACAAATAAAACTTTCCATTACGCTCGATGCACTGAGGAGCCCAGGCACCATTCTCAAATCCTCCCCAACCTGATACGGCAGGATCTGCCCACTTGAAATTATATAAATTGGCTATGGTTCCATGATCAGTCCAGTTCACCATATCGGTACTGGTGTACAGCAACCATTCTTTCATGCGGAAACCTGCCATTCCTTCGGGAGCATAATCCTCGTCATGGGTAGTATAAAGGTATACCATACCCTTATGTACCATGGGGGCAGGGTCGGCAGTGAATTTTGTCTGTATAATAGGGGTCTGGGCATTCAAATGTCCCAGAGGAGAAGCTATAAACAGTATAGCTACCGTCAATCCGGATAAAATAAGTTTCTTCATTACTTCTGGTATTTAAAAATCGATGTTTCCCAATAGTACTAGAATTTCACACTAACTCTTTTTCCGTTGTAGTTAACCACTTTCTGAGTTCCGTCTTGAAGTACGATTGTGAACTTTCTATTATTCAACATTCCCTTATATGCACCTTTTCGAGCCCCTATGGTTAACTGGCGTGATGTATTATTCCATACGACAGGAATCTCTGTATATGCTCCCAGTTCATAATTATAGTTATCAAATTCATCCTCATAAAGAACAAAAGAACCATCGGCACCGGCATATACTCTCAATTCAAGGTTATCCCACGGTTTTTCCGTTGCATACTGCACTTTAGGACCTATTGGAATAATACTGCCTGCCTTGACATACAAAGGAATGACATCGATAGTCGTTTCCTTTTCTATTTCCTGTCCACCGTCATGCTTTTCATTCGTCCAGAAATCATACCAGGTAGCACCCTCTGGCAAATATACCTTTGCGGACTTAGCCTGCATAAAGTCTACCGGAGCTTTATCCTCAAACTTCTGAGCATTATTTCTATTCCAACCATCATTCTCATTTACCTTCACTACCTTTTCCTGAGTGTACTGCGCACTGACTACCGGCGCTACAAGAATGGATTTGCCAAACATATACTGGTCTTTTATATCCCATACATTCTTATCACCGGCAAAATCCATTACCAAAGCACGCATAAAGCTCGATTGACGTTCAGTCACTTCCCAAGAAGTGGAATATATATAAGGCAACAAAGAATAACGCAGATTAATCATCTTTTCAATAGCATCATATACAGGTTCGCCTTTTTTCCCAAATTGATAAATTTCTCTCGGCGTATCAGCTCCATGCGAACGCATCATCGGAGTAAATGTCCCGAATTGTAGCCAACGTACATATAATTCCTGAAACATTGGATTCTTAGGTGCACTCCCGTCATTCCAACTCTTGTTATAATGTCCGGCAAAGAAACCACCTATATCAGTATTGAAATTAGGATTTCCGGTAAGGGTAAAGTTTAAGCCTGCCGGAATCTGATTACGCAGTGATTCCCAGGAAGATCCGATATCTCCCGACCATACATTGGCTCCGTAACGCTGCTGCCCGGCAAATACGGAACGGGTAAGAATAAACACACGTTTATCGGAAGTTACTGCACGTTGGTTATCATATACTCCACCTACTGTCAACAGCGGATAAGCATTGCGTACTTTACGGAACGAACCCAGATAAGTCTTCGTATTAAAGTCTTCCGGTTTCCAGTCTAAATGGTCAGGTTCTGTAGAATCCATCCACCATCCATCCATGCCTAATTTAAAAATGCCTTCATTCAGATATTTCCAGTAGATATCACGAGCTTTTGGATTATAAGCATCGTATACACGTACTCCGGAGGGATATTCCATATCGGGTGGCCAAGTTTCAAGTCCCGACTGAGGCCATGTAGAGAAGTTAAACAGCATACCTTTCTTATCCAGTTCTCTATAAGGTTTGGTCATTGGTCCAAACGAAGACCAGATAGAAATCAGCATGTGCGCATTCATTCCATGTACATCATTAATCATCTTTTGAGGTTCGTTGAACAACGGATTTTTGAAATCCATAGCATTCCACAAATAATTGTGTCCCCAGTATTGCCAATCCTGAATAATTCCGTCAAGAGGAACACCTAATTCACGATATTTTCTCACCACTCCTACTGTTTCTTCCTGACTTTTATAGCGTTCCTTGCTTTGGAAATAACCGTAAGTCCACAAAGGAAACATGGGTACTTGTCCGGTCAAAGCACGCATTTGTGCAACTACACCATCAGCATTTCCACCATACATGAAGTAATAGTCTATACAATCTCCTACTTCAGATTGAAAAGACGTCCCTTCCGCTTTATCAGCAAAGTTAGTTGGTGAATAATTATCCCAGAAAAGACCATATCCTTTCACTGACTGTACAAATGGAACCACGTCCTCCACATTGCCCTGTACAAGGTGTTTGGTTTGATTACGTTGTGACATTTTTCCATTCTGGAGGATTCCTAATCCATAAAGAGGTTCATCTTTATCTAAAATAAACGATTGCTTGATTGCAAACGTTTTGGTTCCCGCATCATCAAAATCGGTAAACTCGGGCTTTCCTTTTTCACTAAGCAACGGCTCTCCTTTCGCATTAAAGAAAGACACAACACCAGACTCCAAGTTAAGAGTAACCCCCATTTCACTACTTTTCAGTCTTACAATATTGCCTTCCTGAGTAACGGCAGTCTTCACCTTCTGAGGAGTTTCTATTACAGAAAGGCTCTCCTTTGTATACTTCCACCCATTAGGAGATTTTAGTATTCTTACAATTGACGGAGTATAGAATTGCAATTCTACATCTACAGAATTAACGGTCGCCTTAATTCCCTCAGGAATTTGCTGATAATCTTGCCCCGCAAGTGGGATACAACAACACAGCGCCATTAATATTAATACAATTTTAATTGATTTCATGGTATTTATTACATTTAATGATTAAAATTCGCATTCCATAATTTTGTACGATACAAAAATAGCTGCATATCACTATACACCTTTTTCAATATTAGATATTTGACTTTCAATATTAGATAAATTGATGGCTATCAATCATAATATTCCATCAAATAACCATAATAATAAGCTTGATTGCCATCCATTGTATATTCATCCAATGTTCTTGCCCCCCAAGAATCAGCACCTCCTACGCCATGAATATTCAAATCAATATTCACATTCACATAATCGCGTCCGGGTAGTTCATAAGCATGTCTGCTCTTTTCCAAATCTTCCTCACCATACGGCCACACACGAAAGCAGAGCGGTTGCAAGCCTGTCACTTTTATAGTCCGGTTCTCCTTATCATTCAGTGAAAACCAACGGACATCACACCTGTTTGCATTATCCTGTGGAAAAGCATAATCCGTAACAAAACTATTGAGATCCGTTGTATAATAACCGACTAAAGCAGCCGTTTTCCTATCCGGATAGTTCTCAAACTCACCACGACCATACCATTTGACATAATCCATGGAAGAGGGTAAACGCATCCTCATTCCAAACTTAGGCATCAATGGGATCTTTTCTTTTTTTGGTTTATAGAGAGCTTCAACTTGTATCTTTCCGCTCCCATTTACAGTATAGCGCAATTGATAAGCAGCACCTACCACAGGCAACGACATACTAACCTCCACTACAGCCAGCCCATTCTTCACAGAATAATCCACACCTTCGACTACACGTTCACCAGCAGCGTTTCTCCATATTCCTAAACGGTTATTATAACCATTATTCATCTGATTACTGTTCGCCGGTTTCCAGAAATAAGGTTCTAAAGGAGCATATAGAATTTCCGTTCCATCATTTTTCCAACTTGTCAAAGCACCGGATTTCACATCTACGATGAAACAATTCAATCCAGCCATTATCTCAATAGTAGCCTGTGATGCATTCACTTCAACACTTCCCCCTTCCGAAACAATAGACTCCGGTTTGGCCATATTCACCAAAAATTGTTCCTTACTAATAATAAAACCTTTTTCAGCCCAGCATGTACTCTGTTTCAGCTTGGCAAATACATTCAGGAAAAGCTCACCCGATCCCGTGAAAGAGGGAATATCCAAATGATCTCCAGCTACAAGCGGTACTTCTCCCGACTTTACAAGTTCACCATTCTGCAACCATTCATACTCATAATCGAACTCATCCAAAGCCGTAAATTCATACTTATTGGTAAGACGCACCTTATTCGGACCTTCAAGTGAAAAACCAATATTCTGATACACTTTCTGAACCTGATAGTAGTGTGGATGAGGAACACGGTCAGCCCCAATTAAACCATTAAAACAGAAATCCCCATTATTAGGAAAATCACCGAAATCTCCTCCATAAGCCCAAAATTCACCTTCCTTCAATAGCAAAGAACCTGAATTTTCCACTCCTTTCTTATATCCCGGATTTATCTTCTTTGCAATTCCCTGATCGACCCAATCCCAAATAGCCGCACCTGAAACGTGATCATTAGCCTCAATGACATCCCAATACTCCTGCAAATTGCCTACTGAATTTCCCATGGCATGAGCATACTCACGCATAAAGATAGGTTTATCACGTTTTTCCCGGGCATATTCCTTAAATTTTCCGGGAGTATAATAAGAAGGATCATTAAAAGCCGATACAGAAAGATCGGTATCGCTAAAAATAATACGTGAAGCATCTATGGCCTGTATTGTATCTGCCATGGTCTGCATATTGCGTCCGGCACCTCCTTCATTACCCAAAGACCAAAAGACCACACAAGGGTGATTCTTATCTCGTTGTACCAATGCAAGTGCCCTGTCTACATGCGCTAACGTCCATTCCGGGTTATCACCAAGTATTTTATTACCTAAACCATAATCATGACTTTCCTGATTAGCCTCATCCATCACATAGAAACCATATCTGTCACACAATTCATAAAACAACGGGGAATTAGGATAGTGTGCAGTACGGATCATATTAATATTGGCTTGTTTCATCAGTCTCAAATCCTTTTCCATAGTCTCACTGTCCACAAGTCGGCCGGTGCGTGGATGATGTTCATGGCGATTCACTCCCTTCAATTTAACAGGCTGTCCATTAAACTTAAATACATTTCCATCAATCTCGCATTTCCATATTCCTATATGTGATTGAAACTCCTCAACCACCTTCTTACCATCGTAAAGCCTAATTTCAACATCATACAAGTTTGGCTTTTCCGCCGACCATAGCTTCGGATTTTCCACAACAGATGACAAAGTATAGCAGCCTGTGGATGTTGCCGGCAAATTCTTTACAGGAGTGATTAACCGTTTCACAAATCTTTCCTCATTCCGATTCTTCCCTTTTAACAGAACCTCAAGACTCAGTTTTCCCGATTTACTGTCCGACAAGTTTCTTAACCAGACTTTTGCCTTAAAACCGGCAGACGAAAAATCATCTGCCAGATCGGTAGTCAGTGAATAGTCTTTTATATGGATTTTAGGGCGTACCCATAACTCTACCGGGCGATAAATCCCACTAAAACGCCACATATCCTGATCTTCCAGATAGCTGCCATCCGACCAACGGTATACCTCTACCGCCAGACGGTTTTGCCCCTCATTTACATATCCGGTAATATCAAACTCCGCCGGAGCCATAGAATTCTGGCTATATCCTACTTTTTCCCCGTTAATCCATACATACATAGCCGACTTAACTCCTTCGAAGTGCAGATACAATTGCTTATCTTTCATATCCTCCGAAACATCGAAAGTTGTCACATAAGCCCCCACCGGATTTCGATTCTCATAACTAAAAAAATGCTTGGGAGGTTCTCCCGTCACTTTCGGCTGGTCTTTCTTAAAAGGATATGTCCAATTGGTATAAATAGGTTTTCCATAGCCTTGTAACTGCCATGTCCCCGGTACAGAAATGTTATCCCAGCCACTCACATCAAAATTATTTTTATAAAAGTCCGACGGCCGACTTTGCGGATCGGGAGACCAATAAAACTTCCACCTCCCGTTCAAAGGCACAATCTCTTCACACGAGGATTTCCCGGACGGCAACGTCAATGTACTGTGATACTCCTCTTTATTGATATCTACTACGCGAGGATTTTCCCAATCAGGTACTTGCTGTGCACGCATCTGAAAGGTAAAACAAACAGTTAACAGAAATATATAAATTCTCATGTTTATCATTTTATAACAGCTACAAATCCTCCACGCGGCAAGCATTTTATCTCCACACTCATTTCGTCTTCTGACAAAGGAAGATCCTCTGCAATAGTAAAGCTTCTGTCATATATACCATCCTCAAACAAGGTTATTTTCTTACCGACAACGGAAAGGTCTTTCAGCAAAAAACAAAGGGTTCTCGGTTTATTGGTTCCATTAATCCCTGCAATATACCATACATCTCCTTTGCGCCGTGCCATAACAACCTCCATACCCGGATAGCCGGCCAAAAGCTTCGTATCATCCCAGGCTACCGGCAAATCCGATAATAACTTCTTTACAGGTTCCGGCATATCATAGTAAACCGAAGGCCTGTCTGGCATATGCTGCAAGGCCGACTCAAAAATTATCGGTAATGCCAATTCATGACCGTAAGAGGTGATATGCGGATGCTGAGAATCAGAGAAAGTGCCCGGAGTATAATCCATTGGACCTACGACATTTCTCGTAAAGGGTAAGGTAGCATTGTGTTCCGCAGCCCGATTCGTCAAAACTGGAGTGTTATTGTACCATTCCGCCCCATATACTCCCTCCACCGACATCATGTGAGGATACGTACGTTGCCATCCGCGAGGAATAGTGGCACCATGAAAGTTAAGCATCAATTTATACTTCACGGCATCTTCAAGCAGATCTATATAATAATTCATTGTAGAAACACTATCACCCGAGAAGAAGTCAACTTTAATGCCGGCAACTCCCATATCGCTTAACCATTTATATTCCTTTTCCCTGTCTGCCTTTTTATTCAGACGAAAGAGAGGACCGGGACCTATCCAATTCGTGCTCGAATTATACCAGACCAAAGGTTTAACACCTTGACTCAAAGCATATTTCACGGCATCTTGGATGTTTCCCCCATTTCTCATTACATCCCATTCCCAATCGATCAGATCATAAGGCCACTTCATCTTGACTGCTAGGTCAATGTATTCCTTCACGATTTGATAATCTTGAGAACCATGGTTGTATGCCCAATAAATCCATGACACCATTCCGGGTTTTATCCATTCCGTATCCTCCACCTTAGAAGGGTCAGACACATCCGTCACCAGTGTAGACTCAGCAATATCAGCTAAAGAACCAGCAATAAGCAATCGCCATGGAGACTCCCACACACCGCTAAAAGCAAGTTTTTTATCGCCCAATCGTACCTGATAATTATCGCGATTATCCCCGTTATACAGAAAAGAGCCACAATGCCCCCGTCTGATATTAGCCTCCGTAATCAGCACAAACACAGAATCCCGTGGCTCTATAAGCGCCGGATAGCCCCAAAGGTCAACCTCCGGACGATTGGCAAGCTTACCGTCAGTAGACAGCGGGAAAAACTTTTCATAACCCGGATCATATTGTTGTATCCATCTTTTACTCCCTTGTGGCAAGGCGTACGCCGTATATTCATTAATGATATGTTCTTCATCCGAAATAGCCTTAAGCCCATACTTAAATGCAATCCCATCGTTGTACACCCTAAACGTTACCTCCAAAGTTTGCCCTTCATTGTTTTCCAGAGAATAAACCCGTTCGGAAGCCTCATTCACACAATGGCTCCGTTTTCCTGTAATCATCCTATAATCATCAATCACGGATTTCGGTTCCGAAACTGATTTCAGTCTTAAGTTACCGGCAAACTTTTGCGCATCTGTTTCCAATCCCAGTTCGGAACGAAAAAGAATACTATCTCCCTTGTAATGCACAACGAAAGCGGCTTTTCCATAATCGCCATCCTTTGTTGTCACTACACCAACCTTTAAGGCTCCGTCAGGAGAAATAGTATCAAATGTTGCCGAGTGGCACGAACTGATTATAACAGCTATTACAATCCCCCATGTTTTTCTAAGTAAGTTCATAAACATACATATTTAGTTAGTACAACACCCCTGCCGCATGAAACTTTGTTTCCTTCCATGGAAACCCTGTTTACCCCCAATGATAACTTCATTTACACGCCGAAGTAAAGCTCGTTACATACCGTGGTAAAGAGCGTTACAATAAGGAGTAAATGGCGTTACATACTGCGGTAAACGTTTTTACATAGTGATATCAACTATCGGTAAATGCTATTTGCTGATAATCAATAAGCTATCCAAATTCGTTGATTAAGTTAATTCATTTCAGGCAGGTTATGAATATTTCTTCCTGGTCACGCTCACACCTACCCGATATGTTCCCCAAAAAGACTTTCATTTATCTGTCACCGTCGATTCTGGAACCAACAATCGTACTGCAAAAATCCCTCCTGCTGTAGTATCCGACTTACTCTGGAACCTAACCGTAATTTTATCTTTCGATTTCAGCAAAGTGGCCGGAATATTATATTCCACATTGCAGAACAAGTCTTTCTTCCATTTCCCGACAATATTTTCCGTAGCGATAGTTTGACCATCAACCAGAATATCAAAGCTTCTACTACCAGACTCAGCTCCCCAATAACGGACCATCAATGAGAGATTCTCATTTCCTTTCGTGGTCAGTGTATATTCGAAATATCCTCCATTACGGGCATCACGCCACGCCTCACCGGCATGTACTCCACGATGCGAATCCTGAGTTTTCATTGCATGATCCGACTCAGGTTGTTGCTCACCCGATGATACCATATCCACAGTACGCTTGTCGAGTATCATTCTCCCATTCTCTTCAGCTTCTACGGCTTGTTTATATTCCCTGAATGCGGGCTCGGGCATTGATAACCAATACATCATATAGCGGCTATCATGAATTCCATAGAATGGTTCAAGTATTAGATTCTTATATTTTCCCTGAGTAAACAAACCGGGAACAGTAAAACTAAAAGATTTTCCTTCGACCGGCTTCATACGATTCAATTTATTCAGAATATCACTTCTTTCCCCTATGATATAAGGTACATCAAAAAGTGAAACCAGAGATCCGTGTGCAATATGCTCCCAACGCCCGTCTCCGGCAATTAATCCGGGCATATTTTCCGTTCCCGTCCTCGCACCTAACAATATAGGGCCACGCATAATCGAGATAGCGTTAGGTACATTAGGCAGTTCTTCAATTCTCACGGTCATCGGAGTTTTTATTTCCACCACATCTCCTTTTGACCATTGGCGATCAATGGCTATATAAGAACCTGGCTGTGCATTTTTTGCATAATCAACTCCATCGCAGACCACCTGCATTTTTCCCTGCTCCACCCATGAGGGATAACGTATCAGCAGTTTAAACTGTGTTGCTTTGGAAGGATTAACAGTCAACGTAGTCCCTTCTTCATTCGGAAAGTCCGTTTCTTGTACAATCTTAATCTTTTTCTCTTTCCAGTTTAATTCGGAAGGTATAAAAAGATTCACATACAGAGCATTATCCACCGTATCATGGGTATAAATAAACTGCCCGTATTTACCATGATTCTCCATACCGGTACCTACACAACACCACATTGCTTCTCCCGGTGCCGAATAAACACGATAATGCGAGGGGCAAGCAGGTGTGAAATATACGTATCCCCCATGTTCAGGGTGCTGGGTAGAAAGGATATGATTATACAGGGCACGTTCATAAAAATCGGCATATTCCACTTTGGGATGGATACGGAACAGACCTTCGGTAAGTTTCAGCATATTGTTAGTATTACACGACTCCGGTCCCTGACGTTCATGCATATAATCGGAACATTTTCCTGCTTCGGGAAAATGCTCACCCCGACTGTTTCCGCCTAATGACAAAGAGCGATGAAAAACTACAGTCTCCCAGAAAAATTCAGCAGCAGTCATAAATTCATTGTAATCCGAAGCAGTTTTCGAATTAAGTTCGGCCACACGTTGATATCCCACGGCTTTAGGCACTTGTGTATTGGCATGCTTGTTATCCAGGTTATCAATGCGCCTTGTCATACTATCGAAAATCTGCTTGTGTGAAAAGCGCTTCGCCGTATCGAGGTATTTAGGATTGCCGGTCATTTGCCAGGCATCCGCATACACTTCATTCATACCACCGAATTCATTATCCAGCATACGCTCCATTTGCCGGTCGTCTAAATTAGAAATAACGTCGACACCCCAGTCACAGAACTTCAAGAAGATCTTTTTCGCTTTTTCATTTTTACCGTAAAGCCAGGCATCCCGCAGTCCGGCATAGGTTTTATGCATATTATACCAGGCCACCCAGTAGTTCCATACAATGCCTACATTTCCTTTTCTTATTTCTTCCGCAAACTTCTTACTGTTCGGAAAGCCGCAAATAGAACCGTCATCATTAGCCTGCTGTACACGCGCAAATTCAGAAACCATATAATCCATGCGTTTTTTGCACTCCTGATTACCTGTAGCGGCATAATGAATGGCTAAAGCGCTCAGATAGTGCCCACCGATATGCCCGTCAAGACCGTCTTTTTCCCAGTTACCATACGTTTCCGCTTTCTTAGGTAATCCTGCTTCACGCAGGAAAGGGGCCAGCAGACGATCGGTATCATATTGAAGCAGAACCTTAACGTTCAAATCACAGGCATGCTTAAAAGGGCCTGCAGTTATTCTCACATCTCCCAAAGGAAAAGTGTTCGGATAAAGCGCGTCCTGCGCAGCAAGGTTTGTAAAACTAATCGTTATCAGTAACAATAGAATCCATTTTTTCTTCATTTCCTAATCCTTATTTATTTCCATTTATAATCATACTTCCATACGATCTGGCACAATGCAAAAATAGGCCTATTGTATTATAGTCATTGTCAATTCCAGACATTTGATTTTAGATTTCAGATAAAACTTACCGCAGCTCTACTGTACTTACTCCGTACATTTTTCAAAAGATGTAACATCAGGAAAGAAACATGTAACATCATTATTGGGCTGAGAAAACAGAATGCTGTATGTTTGCGACATAAAATTCAGAACCATGAAAAACATTGCAATCATTTTAGTATGCGCATTGGCGTATTGCTTCGGGGTACAGGCACAAAGTACCATCCCCCACTCCCAGGCTGGTTTCGACGTAGAAAAGGCAGGAATAGCCCAAGGGAAAATAGAAACAGTGACTTATAACTCTAAAACCGTTGGTACGAAGCGGAAAGCATTGGTTTATACCCCTCCCGGCTTCAGTAAGAGCAAGAAATACCCTGTACTTTATCTGCTGCATGGTATCGGTGGCGATGAACTGGAGTGGTTCAATAATGGCAAACCACAAATCATTCTCGATAACCTGTATGCCGAAGGTAAACTAACACCGATGATCGTAGTACTCCCCAACGGAAGAGCCATAAAAGATGACCGCGCTACGGGCAATATCATGGCTCCGGATAAAGTGGAAGGCTTCGCCATTTTTGAAAAAGATCTGCTGAACGACCTGGTTCCTTTTATTGAGAAGACATATCCTGTAATCAAGAATCGAGAGAGCAGGGCCATCGCAGGACTGTCAATGGGTGGCGGGCAATCCTTAAACTTTGGTCTGGGAAATCTGGATAAATTTGCTTGGGTAGGAGGATTCTCATCCGCCCCCAACACCAAAGCACCCGAAGTGCTTGTTCCAAATCCGGAAGCTACCACACAGCAACTAAAACTGCTGTGGATATCCTGCGGGGACAATGACAACCTGATGTCTTTCAGCGAACGTACTCACCTCTACCTGCAACAGCATCGGATTCCCCATATCTTCTATGTGGAGCCCGGAGGCCACGACTTCAATGTATGGAAAAACGACCTCTACCTGTTCTCTCAATTGCTATTCAAGCCTGTAGATACGTCAAGCTTCGACAAATATGGCCTTCATGGAGCACGCGCAGAATCCAACGTACGGAACTCCAAATATCCGCAACTGACGGCAGACCACCGCGCTATTTTTCGCATAAAAGCCCCGGATGCACAGAAAGTACAGATAGACCTGGGACGGAAATACGATATGGTCAGACAGGAAGGAGGTATCTGGGAAACGGTAACCGATTCTTTGGGTGAAGGTTTTCATTACTATTCACTATTGATTGACGGAGTAGCGGTATCCGATCCCGGAAGTGAGACTTTCTATGGCATGGGACGCATGGCAAGCGGCATTGAAGTTCCTTTCAAGGGTGGAGAATATTATGCACTGAAGGATGTGCCACATGGTGATATCCGCATGAAACGCTACTATTCGGAAGTAAGTCGTTCGTGGAGACGCTTCTTTGTATATACACCTGCCGGATATGACACCCGCACGGCTGAAAAATATCCTGTTTTATACCTGTTGCATGGTGGCGGAGAAGATGAACGCGGTTGGGCTACACAAGGCAAAACCGATCTGATAATAGACAACCTGATCGCTGAGGGAAAAGCTAAACCGATGTTGATAGTGATGCTCGATGGCAATATGGCTTCTGCCGGGTTCAATGCCGGTGCCTTGAAAGCATTCGAAGCCGAGCTGATGCAGGCTGTCATTCCATTTGTAGAAGATAACTACCGTGTCAGAAAAGAAGCAGACAGCCGGGCACTTGCAGGCCTCTCTATGGGAGGCATACAAACACTTTATGCCGGCCTATACCATACAGATTTGTTCGCTCATCTCGGTGTATTCAGTTCCGGATGGCTACCTTTCTACCAGAAAATCGCAGATGGCCAATACGAATTTATCAACAAGAATAAAGCAGCAATAGACTCTCAACTCAGATTACTCTGGATCGCCATGGGAGGCAAAGAAGATATAGCCTACCAGAACTGCCAGAATATGCTTAAAGAGTTTGATACACTAAAACTGAAGTATACGTATTCCGAATATCCGGGTGGACACACCTGGCCGGTATGGAGAAACAATCTGTATAATTTTGCACAGTTATTATTCAATAAATAACAAAAGGCACATGAGAAAACAATCTATCTTCTTATTCAATACTTATAAGGATTATCACAAATATATCTGATTTTGAAATTCAAATATCTAATATCGAAAGCCAGTCATTCTTCGATAGCTTACTTTTGTCGCATAGTGTCCTATTGAACAAATAATAACATAAATATTTACGTATAAAAAAGATTAGATTGGTTATGAAAAGAATTCAAATCATTTTATTATTATTTGCTATTGTCCCCATGTTTGTAATAACAAAAGCAATAGCCGGTAATAATAATCAGCCCAAAACGTCCAAGTTTGTTTATCATGGAGCTGGTAATCCGTATCTACCGTTATGGGAACATTTGCCGGACGGAGAACCCCGTGTTTTTGAAGACCCCGACAATCCGGGAAAGTTTCGCGCTTACATCATCGGTTCGCACGATGTCCGTTTCGGCAGTTATTGCGGGCCGGACATCAGAATGTGGTCAGCACCCGTAGAAGATTTATCAAGCTGGCGTGACGAAGGAGCTATCTTTACCTATCAGGTAGAAGGACAATGGGATGTGATGTACGCTCCCGACCTTGTTGAAGTGAAAAGGAAGGACGGCACAAAAGAATATTATCTGTACCCGCATAGCCGCGGTAGAGACAGAGAAGCAATGGTTGCCAAAGGAAGCCGTCCTGACGGACCTTTTACCCCTATCAACCTGACCGCTGATGGTACAAAAACCCTACCCGGAAGTATTCTGGGATTCGACCCGTCGGTATATATTGAATATATCACAGACCCGAACGACCCGGATTATGAAATCGGATTCAGAGCCTATGGATATTGGGGATTTCAACGCTCATTAGCCGCCCAACTGGATCAGAACACCATGTATTCCGTACGCCCCGGAACAGAGGTTATCCCCTATTTCATGCCGGCAGGCGTCCGCAGAGGCAACAACCGTGGTCCGAAGAATATTTCATATCCGCACATCTTTCCCGGAGAAGACCTTGAAGCATTCAACTTCTTTGAAGCCTCATCCATACGTAAGATTGGAAATAAATATGTGACCATCTATAGCGGACATTCAGGTCCCGATTATGGATTGGGCAGTTCCAACTCCACTTTGCGCTACGCTTATGGTGACTCTCCGCTGGGTCCGTGGAAGAGCGGCGGCGTTCTGGTCGATTCGCGTGCACCGGTGCTAAACCAGGATGGTTCACGACTGCAAACAACTAATGCAGGACACAATACGCATGGAAGTATAGAACTCATCAACGGACAATGGTATGTATTCTACCACCGTCCGCCCCGTGGCTTCGGCAACGCCCGCCAGTCGATGGTAGCTCCAATCCATGTGGAATGGGATAAGAAGCCGGTATCGGAAGGCGGTAAAGTTTCCATCAGAGCTTACGACCCGTATGCAAAAGATAATATCTGGACAGCCAAAGACAGCCAGGGGAATGAATACAAAGGAGCGGAAGTAACTTCGGAAGGCTTCCATATATTTGGTCTTGATCCTTATCAGTATTATTCCGCAGGATTTGCATGTTATCTCTCCGACGGACGTATCCAACAGGATTCATGGGACATCTGGGATAACCACGCTCCTATCACAAACGTGAAGAACGGCAATATAATAGGATATAAGTACTTCGGTTTCGGCGGATTGAATAAAGATAAACTGGGCCTGAAAGCTTTCGAAGGAACCAAAAAGGGAAACAAAACAGCCTTCAACCTCTTCCTTGCACCGAAAACATCAAAGACATTTAAAGTGAATGTTTGGTTAGACGGTCCGTGGAATAACGAAACCTGGAAAGGAACGAAGATAGGTGAGATAGTTGTTCCCGCCAATTCGGCACAGGAAACAACACAGTTTACAATCGACGTATCGAAGTTTGTTGACCATTTGGACAAGAAACATGCAATCTACCTCGTTGCTGAAAGTCAGGAGACCGGCGATCTCTTTGATTTAGCCGGATTGGGATTCAGTTCCAACAAGAAGAAAATTGTTCGTCCGGTTGTCCCCAAAGTAAATATCGAAGTAAACGGAAAAGCAATCGAAGTACCGGAAACTCCTGTACGTTCCACCGAAAGCAATGGTATCACCGGCTATGACATCTATGAGGCTGTCTACAAACTTCCCGCCGGAACAACCGGAATACCTACTGTGTCGGCATCAGCAACTGACAAGAGTGTGAAAGTAGAGATTATCCAGACAACATCGGTTTCCGGAACTGCTATTGTGAAATTCGACTATAAAGGGGTGGTTAAAACATATAAGGTTGTGTTTAGCCCGCTTGCATAAGAAAACAAATAGCGATCAGAATATTATAGTCAAATAGAACTGATTTGCGAGAAATGAAATTCATAAATCATTGATATAAAGAGAATAATTTATGAAATTTGCAATACATTTCTATTTGACTATATAAACAGATTATAAGCATGAAAAAGTCATTTACCATTCTATTATTAATGTGTGCAGGCATAGGGGCAAACGCACAAGATAAGTTGTATCCCAACGAGTTTCCTCTCTCGCAAATAACACTCCTCGAAGGACCCTTGAAACATGCCCGTGACCTGAATATCGAGACATTGCTCAAGTACGACTGTGACCGCCTGATAGCTCCCTATCGAAAAGAGGCAGGACTGACACCCAAAGCAAAGTGTTATCCCAATTGGGACGGATTGGACGGACATGTGGGAGGACATTACCTCACAGCTATGGCGATTAACGCAGCTACCGGCAATGAAGAATGTCGCAAGCGCATGGAGTACATTATCAATGAAATAGCCGAATGCGCCGAAGCTAATTACAAGAACCATCCCAAGTGGGGTGTTGGCTACATGGGCGGAATGCCTAACAGCCAGAATATATGGAGCGGTTTTAAAAACGGCGACTTCCGCGTATACAGCGGTTCGTGGGCGCCTTTCTATAACCTGCACAAAATGTATGCAGGCTTGCGCGACGCATGGCTATATTGCGGCAACGAGCAGGCAAAGACTCTTTTTCTACAGTTCTGTAATTGGGCAATCGATATCACATCAGGTCTGTCGGACGAGCAGATGGAACGGATGCTTGGCAACGAGCATGGCGGCATGAACGAAGTGCTTGCTGATGCGTATGCCATTACCCGCGAACAGAAGTACCTTGACTGTGCGAAGCGTTTCTCTCATAAACGGTTATTTACTCCTATGTCCCAGCGGCAGGACTGTCTCGACAACATGCACGCCAATACGCAAGTACCCAAAGTTATCGGTTTTGAGCGTATATCAGAGTTATCGGGCAATGAAGATTATCACATGGCAAGTTCATTCTTCTGGGACATTGTAACAGGCGAGCGCAGCCTTGCATTTGGCGGGAATAGCCGTCGTGAACACTTCCCTGCCAAGGATGCTTGCATGGATTTCATCAATGACATCGACGGACCTGAGAGCTGCAACACCAACAATATATTGAAACTGACAGAAGACCTCCATCGCCGTAACCCGGAAGCGCGGTATGCCGACTACTACGAGCTTGCCACTTTCAACCATATACTCTCCACCCAGCATCCGGAACATGGAGGCTACGTCTATTTCACACCTGCCCGTCCCCGCCACTATCGCAACTACTCCGCTCCTAATGAAGCAATGTGGTGTTGTGTCGGCACCGGTATGGAGAACCATGGTAAGTACGGACAATTCATCTACACCCATGTAGGTGATGCTCTTTTTGTGAATCTATATGCGGCTTCGCAACTCGACTGGAAAGAACGCGGCATCACGCTACGTCAGGAGACGGCTTTCCCTTATTCTGAAAACAGTACTATTACTATTGCGGAAGGCAAAGGCACATTCAATCTTATGGTACGCTATCCGGGATGGGTACATCCGGGCGAATTCAAGGTCAGTGTAAACGGAAAGCCAGTCGATATCATTACAGGTCCGTCATCATACGTCAGCATCAATCGCAAATGGAAAAAAGGCGATGTGGTGAATATCAATTTCCCAATGCACTCATCCCTGCGTTACTTACCCAACGAACCGCAGTACATTGCTTTCATGCATGGACCTATCCTTCTCGGTATGAAAACCGGTACAGAGTCGATGGCTTCACTCATAGCAGATGACAGTCGTTTCGGGCAGTATGCAGGCGGTCCCAAACAGCCTATTGATAAAGCTCCAATCCTCATCAACAATGACATCGCCAGCATCCCGTCGCAGCTCACTCCTGTACCAGGTAAGCCGCTGCACTTCACACTGAGCACCCGCATGGAGAACAAGATTGAAGGAGAATTGCAGCCATTCTTCGAAATTCATGACTCTCGCTATATGATGTATTGGCTTGCTCTCACCGAAGGCAGTTATAAGCAATACATTGATAACATTGCCAAGCAGGAACAGGAGCGTCAGGCGCTTGAAGCAAGCACTGTCGACAAAGTGCAGCCAGGCGAACAGCAACCGGAGACCGACCACCAGATGGAAACCGACGAGTCATACACAGGCAACACAAATAATGTCTTCTACCGCGATGCCCGCAACGGACATTATTTTAGTTACCTCATGCAAACCGATGGTTTGACTGACCTCAAGCTACGCCTCAAGTATTGGGGAGTGGGCGAATGGAAAAGCCATGAGTTCGATATTTATATTGATGATGTATTTCTCCGTTCTATCAATAATACCGGCAAATACCGCATATCGGAGTTCAAAGCAGAAACCTATGACATTCCGGATACTCTTTTGCAGGATAAGAAACAAGTACGCGTCAAGTTTGTGGCAAAACCAAACAAGCAAATAGGCGAGATATATGAAGTAAGATTAATAAAACAGTAGCTGGATAGCTACTGTTTTATTTCTTTTCCAATACGGATACAAGCCCCGCCACCCGGCGCCAACTTTATACTCAAAACCTCATTCCGGGTTACTCTCTTTTTAGAAACCTTCATCGTTTCCCTGTTACTTAAATAATGGGCATTCTCTCCATCTTCTACAATTTCCGCTTCATAGTCTCCTTTACCTAAGAAAGACAGCGGCACACGTAAAGTTCTACTTTCTTCGTTAGTTGCAGCTCCTATCAAGAATACTCCATCTTCCGCTTGACGCATCATTACGATATATTCCCCTATTTCGCCATCTAAAGTCTTACTTTCCAGCCAAGGCATTTTCTGTGCAGACAAAAAGCGGAGTAAAGCAGGATATTTACGATAATATTCAGGAATATCCGGAATAATCGTCGCGCCGGAGAAAGTAATCAATGTCCGTGCAGCTTCCGATACCACTGTCGAAGGCACTTCCTGATTATTATCCGAACGTGTCGTTCTTCCTTGCCGAAGGTCAAACATACCGTTATTCATATCAATCGGGCCGGCTACCATATTTACAAATACCGAAGTTACAAAGGTTTTGGGATAGAAAATCTCGTGTCCGTCCAATTGAGCCTTGCAGTATTCACGTGTCACAGCATTGGGCCATGTCCGCATCTGCCCATAGGGATGCACCGGATAATCATGAAAATCTACCAATAGCTTATACCGTGCACACATTTCCGTTATACTCTTTGTTCTGGTATTCTTCTCTTCAGGGTTTCCGGCCATAAAACCATACTTCACTCCGGCAGCTCCCCACTCCCCGTATTGTTTCAAAGTTTCTTCCAACGGATAATTACGTCCTCCCACATCATTCAGATACAGCCAGATACCCACTCCTTTCTGCTTTCCATATTGAATCAATTTTCGCACATCCCTGGCCTTATCTCCCTTAACGGGGTCCGAACCCTGCTCAAACTCAGGTCCATACCAATTGGCATCAAGAACCAGATAGGCAAAACCCTGCTCTGCGGCAAAATCAACCGCTCTTTCCCAGGAAGGATAGGACATTGTATAATTAAACCCTTCCCACTGAGCACCATTCATACGCCAGTCCCACAATGCAACTCCCGGCTTCACCCACGAAAAATCATATTCTCCGGAAGGTTCCGGATTCAGCAATTCCACGAGATGAGAATCCACCAGATCGCCCGGCCGGTTGCCACAAAGCACCACACGCCATGCCGATTGATATCCTGCACGGAGTAAATGCGGTTTCGCAGAAACAGAAAACAAGCATCGCCCCTTTTCCGATTTCAGTTTCAAGGGTTCACCCTCATCCAGACAAGCCTCATGTACAGCCAGGTATAAATCTTCCGCAGCCTTCACCGTCATCACGGGCAAGCGCTCGCCATCTGTTTCGGTCAATCGTTCCGGACCGATATTATGCCTTTCTCCATTATAATACCACGCGGTATAGTCGCCTGCAAAATTAAAAGTGGTAAGTTCCAGTGCAGAACCCGCCCCTTGAGGCAACACATAGCGAAAAGCCACACCTTCATTATAAGCCCGCGCCACTATCTCCAAAGCATCCGATGATTCCGCTTCATTCACAAAAGACAACTTCATCTCATTGTATTTATCGGGCACTACGGCACGCTTTCCCCACAGAGGCTTCCAAACAGAATTCACTTTATTACGGATAACCTTTCCCATTTTCCATCCTTGGGAAGGAAAAGACACCCCATCCTCTGTTTTAAATCCCAATGCAGAAGCCTCAATCACTTGTTTACGCTTCACAGATAGTTGATAAGTCAGCTCACCGGCATCCGTTTGAATAATCGCTAACTGTATCTTTCCGTCAGGCGAATCAACCGTACATCTTTTTTCACCTGCATAACAATATGTTCCTATCAATAAGAACAACAAACACAATTTTCTCATAATCCGATTTTATCACATCAATAAACTTTATTAAATACCGGCTTCATTATAAAGCTGAATTCATAATTACCGTACGGCAAGCGGTATTGCGGATAAGCGATAGCTCCCCAACTATTTTCACAAGCCAGACCCAATTGAGCCTTGTCTATGCAAATATTCGTATAATCCACCGGGATTACTTCCGGCGAATGACGCTGATCTTTATTCAATCCGTCGTCCAAAGATTCAATCGTATAGTTCAGAGCTGATGCCGAGAACGGGGCTTCTGCAACAAATTGCAACCCGGAACCCGCTTCGTTCAGTTGTCTCCACCAACGTATATCAGTCTTAGTACCCGTTTCCTGCGGACGGATATATGGGTAGAATTGTTCAGCCACCGTCTGGCGGTAAATTCCCAAATCTGTTGCATGATTGCGGTCCGAATAGTTTTCCACAGGACCTCTGCCATAATAATTGATTCTATAGAATTCATCAGGCATCTGCATCTGCATGCCGAAGCGGAACATATCGGGCACTTTCTCTGCTTCACCGGCAGCCATTTTCTGAGTAACTTTTATCTCACCTGCATTATTTATCACATAAGTCAGATATAGTTTAGCAGAGACATCCGGCATTTCATATCCGGCTTCAACTACAACCGTCCCATTCTCCTGCTTGTTGGTAAATGAAGTCCTTTTAAGTTTAGGATTCAGCCATACCCTGTATTTGTGCTGCAATCTGGCACCATAATCATTGTCAGTAGGCGCACGCCAGAAATTAGGCACGAGCTGTCCGCCATCATTCATCAATTCCTTGCCTGCAACCTTATATCTGCTCAGGAAACCATTGTTCTTCGCAAACTCAATAATGAAATCCTCACCTTCAATAATCAGATAATTACCATCATTATTATTCACGGAGGGAGCAACGGATTCTATATTCGCTTTCTTCACATTCACTAATGCCATATCGGGTGCCTTATAGGGAGTGACGGGCATTTGAGCTTTTGCAACAGTAAATCCGGGAGATAATAAGGTTTCAGCCTTTTTAAGTTTATAAGATACATTCAGCAATAGTTCCTTGTCTTTATACGAGTTTATACCGGAGATGTCCAGTTTCAGTCTTGCCGATTGTTGAGGAGCTACATCAAGATTGCCAACAGTGCCGGCTTCTACCAATTCACCATCTGCCAATAACTGCCAATCCAGATAATAAGCGGAAAGATCACGGAAGAAATTCTCATTGAAGATTTCTATTTCTCCATTTTGCAGGTTGACGGGACGTGTCCAAATGGACTGATAAAAGTAACCCACTTCGTACATGTGCGGATTCGGTACCCTGTCAGGGCTTATCAGACCGTTATCACAGAAATTATTATCCGAACCATCGTACTTATTAAAATCTCCGCCATACGCATATATCTCTATGCCGTCCTTATTTTTCCAACGCACAGACTGGTCAACAAAGTCCCAGATGAATCCACCCTGAAATTTGGGATATTTGCGTATCAGGTCCCAATATTCTTTGAATCCACCCATAGAATTACCCATAGCATGCGCATATTCACACTGTATAAGCGGTTTAGTGGCATTACTCTTGGCATAATCCTCGCAAGCGCTATACCACAGATACATCGGGCAGAAAATATCGGTATAATAATCATGACCGGCCTGTTCATATTGCACGGGGCGCGTTGCATCTTCCGCTTTTATCCAACGATAGCAAGCTTCGAAATTAGGACCGGGACCGGTTTCGTTACCCAACGACCAGATAATGACCGAAGGATGATTGTAACTACGCTGCACATTACGCTGGTTGCGTTCCAGATGTGCTTTGGCAAAAGACGGGTGTTTAGAAAGCTGATTATTAGTATATAACATTCCATGCGCCTCTACATTAGCCTCAGCTACGACGTACAAGCCATACTCATCGCACAGTTCATACCAAAGATTGTTGTCAGGATAGTGGCATGTACGTACGGCATTGATATTGAACTGCTTCATAATCCGGATATCCTGCAACATACGCTCCCGCGAAACAACATATCCATAATCCGGGTCCATCTCATGGCGGTTGGCTCCCTTAATCAGTACAGGCTGCCCGTTCACAAGCAGTTGCGCATCTTTAATCTCGACTTTACGGAAACCTACTTTTACCGGAATAACTTCTAAAATATCATTGCCATTCTTCAAAGTAGCTGTCAGACAATAAAGATTGGGCATTTCCGCACTCCATTTAAGGGGATTCTTAACCTCCATGGCAGTCGAAAGATTGCCCGAACCATTCACCCGGGTGTTTGCAACGACATTACCTTTCGAATCCGATAGTTCCAATTCTACAGTACCCCGTCCTTTCATTTGGAGGGCAATATCCAACGAACCGTTGGCATACTGTTGGTCCAAGTCGGGAGTAACTCTGATGTCCTGTATATAGTTCTTGTTGCGGGTATACAAGTAGCAATCACGCCCCACACCCGAAAAACGGAAGAAATCCTGGTCTTCAAGATATGACCCGTCGCACCAACGGAACACCTGAAATGCAATCAGGTTTTTACCCGGTTTGAGATAACCCGACAAATCAAATTCCGCTTCCAATTTACTGTCTTCACTATACCCAACGTATTTACCATTCACCCACAAATAGATATTAGAAGTGACTGAACCAAAATGTGCAAAGATTTGCTTATCCTTCCACTCCGCCGGTATAACAATCTCCTTACGATAGGATCCCACATGATTGTTCTTTACGGGTATTTTCGGAGGATCTGTTCTGAACTGGTTCTTCCACGGATACCCAACATTGACATAAATAGGATCTCCATAGCCATTTAGCTCCCATACAGCAGGTACTTTCAGCTCATCCCACGCACTATCGTTATAGCCCAACCGATAAAAGTCGTCCGGGCGCTGGTCAGCATTCCTTACCCAATTAAATTTCCACATCCCATTCAGTGACAGGAAATTATCAGATTCTTCCTTCACACCTGCACGGGCAGCATCGGGCGATTCATAAGCAAAATAGTTGGCATGCATCGGAGCACGATTTACAGCATTTACCTCCGGATCTCTCCACTCATTCTTTTGTGATAAGGCAATTGTCTGAAATCCAATAGCCAAAGCAAATAAACTGAATAGCTTTTTCTTCATATCATTATTATTTAAAATATTTTTAATCAGTTAGTCCTGTCATACTTAATAAATCTTGCAGGTATCTACGGAAACTTTCACACTTATATTCCTCACAAATATAAGAGCGTTCTACCCTCCATGACTTTTAATTTCAGACATTTTATTATTGAAAATAGATAAATCCGGCCTTTTTTAGCTAAAAGCTACCTAATCTCAAAAGTCCGATTCCAAACAAACAGTTTCAATAAAGTTTTTCGATAAGTTGTCAGCACTCCAGCACCGATAACGTTCAAACCCCTTGTCAGCCGCAGTTTGATGACAGTGCTGACAAGGTGTTTGTAAGTGCTGACAAACGTTTTGTCAGCACTGTTTTTCAGTGCTGTTTTTACCTGTTTTGCAATATAACTTTCTGATTTATAACACTTAGTCCTATTATGTGCGATTTTCCCGAATTTGTATTCAAATAGTTCTTTCTTTATCGGTAAGTCGGGTCTGGTTGATATTGTATAGCTTCAGTCTTGATTGGGCTATGATTTCTCTCGGTAGTATCTGCGGAAATTCCAATGCCTTGATAGGAAACACAAGTTTCCGAGTGCAGGAAACGACAGTTTCCCCTAATAGGAACGACAGTTTCCTCTAATGGAAACGCGAGTTTCCTTTAATGGGAACTGTCGTTTCTCTTCATGGGAACTGCTGTTCCTTGATGGGGACTAATATATTTCCTTGGCTCTCTTCTTAGAAGACCGTAAGTAATCCTTTACTTTCACATTACAATATGTCTTGAAAATCCCATCATCATTGGAAGGTAACCTGTCTTTTTCATGAGGCAACTCAAGAATATCAATCACTTCTACACTTTTTTTCAGTTTGGGGAAAAGGAGACTGACATAGATATACTTGGAGTTGAACCCCTCTACAGTCAATAATCTGTCTTGGGGAGTTCCTCCGTCATATCCTCTCACGTGGTATTCATCACCCGTTTTTTTGTCAATTATCACAAACCCCGGACTATAGTACAGCCATTGCCAATTAAAATAGATAGGTTGCAGGAAAGTTACTTTCGTATCTTTGGCTCTTCTCTCAATGGAGTATAATGAAGGTTTCGTTCCCTCTGCTCTGTTATAAGGTCTCTTAGCCACCTCAATACTATCTTTCGGAAGCGCATAAGCTGCATCATATAGTTCCTGGTCCCGATTTCTCGTTTGCTCCATTGCATCCATGCTCTTGTCAGATTCCTGATGCAGTTCTTTACTCATATCCACTTGTAGCCGGCTGACCAATAACGGCATAGCTTCACGCATAATACTTATTGCCGACTCTCTATATCGCTTTCCCAAAGGGAATTCATAAAACGCAATGGTTTCTTGCAGATCCTCCAAAGCTAAATGTTTCTTGTAGATAGGCATGTATATCTCCATGACCATCCGTTCCATCTTCTCTCTCCACAACTTAGCAAATGTATCCCAATAATCAGCATCTTTTTGGGAGGCATTCATCCTTGCCACGGCCAAAGTCTGTGGCAGAATCTCATCAATAGAATTCAAAGCACCGGTAACTTTCATTAGCTTCTTCAAAGCTACTTCATATTCACTCGTCTCATCTGATTGTTGTGCGGAAACCGGTAAGACAAAACTCAACAATGCGACTACACACATTGCGACTTGAAAAATAATTTTGTTTCTCATAATATAGTTTTTAAATAATCTGTGATATTTATTGCATAGATAGTTCATAAAGTAAGTTTTAACACAATCACTTGCAACTTCATCATCTGATTATGGTTGTATCGAATAAATTATCATATATAATAATTGACTTATAATGTATCGCATTTCTTTATAATATTTTTTCTTCTTCAAAAAACAGTCCACTGTTATCATAACAAACACCCAAATAAGTAATGTTACAGGCGTCTTATACTCTTTTTCTAAAGGGTTCTTTAGAATAATATAAAAGTTTAAAGATACTAATAAGATTTCACTGAATACAATAATCAAATGTCTCATATTATCTATATTTACATTATATGCCCATTAGCGAACAAGTAATCTCCGTTATAGTTATTTCATTTATAGAATGCATACCTACCCTACGCCTTTCAGTTTTGGAAAAGACGATTCAAATCCTCTATACTGAAATTTCTTTTAAGAATTATTCCGTCGGGTGATATCAGCATCAATACCGGTATTTTATTTATTCCATACGAATTCACAAACGAATAATCCGCCAGTACTTGTGTCCAAGGAAGCCCTAACCGCTTAAGTGCTTTTTCCCAGTTTTTCCTATCACGATCTATTGAGATAGATAATAACTTTAGATTTTTGGAAGCATATTTCTCGCCCGCATTTCTGATTTCCGGTAACTCTGCAATGCAAGCCCCACACCACGAAGCCCAGATATTCACTAACACATAATGCCCCTTCCCTATATAATCCGACAAATACACTTTTGTGCTGTCTGGTAATTCCACTTTAGAATCAACAAAATTACTGCCTTCTTGCACACTAAGCAGCTTTGTTATAAACCGATTGTTTTTCAGCATGGAGAGGCATCGGCAAGCATAGCGTTTAATTCGTCAACGGTAATCTGTTCCTGAAAAATGCGAATCCAAAATGCAGGAATTATATTATCAAGATTCTCATAAACAGTTCTTTTTATAAATTCCTTTGTTTGTTTTATCACCTTTTCACGGGTAATTGCATATAATTCCTTTTTCCTTTCAGTTTCAACATTCAGACTATCCAATTTCTTAAAAGCATCTATACCAGCTTGATTCAGCACTTGATACTCCCTCCAACTCTTTTGAAATACATCATTAATTGGAGTGCCTTCGCACCAACCCTCCTTACCATCTGTACAAATACGAATATTCCCATTCTCAAGTACGGTGAAAATCCCATCCATACCATCAATGCATACAGCCGCCCAGCAAGGCTGTAGCAACTCTCCTTTAAAAATGAATTTTCCATTCACGACATTCGTACTATCAGCCTGCCGATTATCCTCTTCCACCATAATCAGGAAAACTTTTCGTCCTTCATATTCGTGATCTGTACTTCCTTCAATACTGTAATGTACTTGAGAGAAGGTTCTTCCTCCTACGAGAAGCAAGATTATTAATAGTACTATTTTCTTATCCATTTTAATATTATTATCAACGGTTCAGTAAAAAAACTACTCTTTTTCAATAATCCCTTCTTCCTCCAATTTCTTCTTCAACCAATAATAAGTATCAAGTTTACGATTCCAAACGTCATCGTTATCATCACTCAATAAACATGCTTTCTTCAAGATGCTTTCATGACTTTCTTCTGCAACAGGAGAGGCAACTTCATCCAATTCCGCAAATTCCACTTCTATTTCATCCCCTATTTTAAACTCTCCTCCATTCCATGTAACATGTATTCCTTCGGGCATTTTCAAACCTCCGATATTCCAGGAGCCTCCATCATATCCATGTTGCATTATCATAAGACTGACTCCACCATTTGGAATACCCGCTTTCCAAACAGCATCCCTCCATTTTACAATAATTCCTTTCATGCTATATAAGTCCTTTTCCTTGTAATTCCATTTTTAATTGCTCGTATCTCCTTTTCATCTCATTGCGATCACAATCTTCAATTGTCAAGACAGGCGATACCTTATCCGTAACGACCATTTTTATCAAGACTCTGTCACCTTCTTCCAACTTCTCTGTGAGCCAAGTGAGATAATGCAGACCATCACTTCCTTTTATTTTGATTCTGCCGGAAGAACATCCGAATGTCAAATCCGCAAATACAAAATAATCCGAAGCGGCAACTATAGGTTCTCGACCATTTATACTTATTTCAAAACCTATCATAATCACTTATTATACAAAGCTCTATCATTTTTTTTAATTTGATAATTTTTAATCATAACCACCCATATACCCACACAAAATCCCAATACACCGATAAAAAGTGAATGAATAATTGTAGGCTCTGCAATTCCAAACCATTGACACATGTATATCCGTATTATATACCCCGATATTAGTGCCATTAAAAGACCTAATGCATATTTAATAATTGCTTTTATCATTGATTTATTACATATTGCAGACACATTTAAAACTTCAAGCCTTTCGCTCCTTTTTTTAATTCTATCCGTTCAAAGTGCTATATATTCCCTTCTATGAAATGGAAACTCACAGCTAATGTTTGTTTTACCTATTTTTCTTTGATAATAGAAAAAAACACGAACAAACATATGAATAGCAACCATAACAGCTATCATAAGACATACGATCATCCAATATGTTATATCTTTTTCATTGAAAAGATACTGCAATAGAAAAGCAACTACTGCACCTCCTATAATGTATTTCAAAACAAATGAATACTTCATATTATTGATCATTAGTTATTATTTTAGTAGAATCACTCTTTTATCATTTACTGATCCTTAACTTCATCTTCGTCTACCCATTCAGACAATTTCTTGATTTTTTCTTCTAATAAATCAAGATCTTTGTTTGATATCGAATCATAGTCTTTGACTTCATAATACCAATTCTTAATATCAGGGTATTTTTTTCGAATCTCTTCAACCCTCACTTCCACCTCCTCAGGAGTCATTCCACCCTTCTGAGAAGGGCAGTCCTCAATGATAGTATCATCATTAGTGCATCCTTGCCCAAACAAACAGAATACAAATAATAAAAGACAAATTAAATGTTTCATAAAATTATTTTTGATTCATACACTACCATCACTCAATATATACACTTTATTCAGCATGCTCTCATCAGTTTCTTCTATAAAAAGAAATCACTTTATAAAACTCATAACTTCCTAAACATCCTTTCCCAACGAATTTTGCCCATATCTCTATCTTTAGAAAACCATATAAATTGCCCTGTCCCTAATATAAAATCTTCTGGTAATATTCCCCAAAAGCGCGAATCATAAGAGTCAACGCAGTTATCACCACGCATGAAATAATAATTATTTTTAAAACGGTAACTATGCATCAATGTATCGGCATGCATTACTGTGCCATTAAGGAGCTTCGGCATTATCCCTGTTTCATACTCTATGCAACGATTATAATGCCGAAAATTCAATGAATCAATAACAACTACCTCTTCCTGACGAGGAAGATATACACTGTCTGAAACTGCATCCCATTCCCAAATATAAGTTTCTCCCGGAATAGCTACACACCGCTTACAAAAATACAAGTCAAAGTTCATTCTCATTTGTTCCTCTCCTTTAGAATAGGGGAAGTTAAATACCACCACATCACCTACACGCACACTGCGATCGCCTTTTTTCCGACTTATAATATAATGTCCTAAACGGGCATTATCTTCTCTCACCAATCGCCTTCCTGGAATACGTAAAGAGATTATAATGTAATCTCCTGCAAGTAAGGTAGGCGACATGGAATAAGTGGGAATAACACACGATACCAACCAATAAAGCCGAATAAAAACATAAGTTTGCACAAAGCCTAAACACCACAAAATTCCACAACTCAAATGTTTCAAGCATTGCTTAGAAAACAATTCCACAAACTTAATTTTTATCAAAATATTCCATCTTACTTTTTACACCACTAAGATATATACGCGTCATATCTTGCATGTTCTTTTTAGGAAAGAAGAAAGAATTGAGTCTTCCAAATTCATCTATAAAAGCAAAAAATCTTTGTTCAGTTCCATTTTCTCTATGAAACGGGAACTTTATAGAATCAGTGGAAACATTCATATATCTAAAATTACTAAACTTATTTCTAAGAATTATTTGATTGGTACGAGTTGTTCTATATACCGGAAGCAGCAATATTTTATCCTTTCTAATATCTTCCTGAATCTTATATAACTCTGCAAGATCTTGATATATACATTCATCACACATATCCTCTGAAAAACAATATATCAAAATATTCTTTCCCGGAAAAACAGTAGAATTTATACTTCCCATTGATATATCTTTTATCATTTCAACAGAATATATCACATAAGATGATAGTACATCAGTTTTCTTACGCAAGGTACTCATTTCGCATTCATTCTTTATACACATATAAATAATCTGTATAATACAGGCTACAACAAATATAAAAAATGTTTTCTCAATTCTTGTATTCATAATAGAGTATTACAGGATTTGAATCTTCATTTAACTCCTTTATGCTTTCTCGATTTATCAATTTTTCAGATATATTATCCTCATCTATAAAATATTTCAGCTCGGCCAGATTATCATTTGAAATATAATAATATCCTCCCATACTATCTGCACACAAAAATTTCGGCAATTGAAAATATTCAGGAATCATTCGAAATAAAACATCATTTGCCACCCGAGAATAAGTAAAAGCTATTCGTTTTTTCTCATCGTATTGCACAAAATAGAGGATTCGTCCCATACAACTAAAATACAGCATAGAGTCACACTCAAAGACATCAGATATTTGATAGATTTTGTTCTGAGCAGACAGACGAGTCAGTAAAGACATCATACGCTTACCACGAACTCTTGGATTGGAAGTTGGAACTTTTTCATCTTTCAGAAAATCTTCTTTCTGTACCAATCGTTCACTTTCTATTGCTAAAAAAGGGAATACCGCATCGCCCTTTATACACATAATGGTATCCATCAAACCTAGGACAAATAGATCCTTATTTTCTCTAATGTTATAAAATATATTTCCATGAATGAGTTCATCATTCCAACCCTTATTATAATATACCGCATCAAACCATTGAGCTATTTTCTTCCCCGATTTAACATCTATCTGATACAATAAATAATAAATTGACTCCTTTTCTTCATTTCTGTTTGAGGCTTGAGCCGCATACAAACAACCACTATTACACATGATATAATCAATGTCAATACTTTTATCTATGATTATGCTCTCTTTATAAGAAGCTGAAAATATATCATACTTATGAATCCTATGCTTAGCCATATCATATATATAAATTTCCCCTGCGTCAGCATTAATTCCAAAATCATTGCAACTGACATATTCATCCGGTCCTGCACCCAAATTTCCGAATTTACAAACAAAACTACCATCTTTACAAAAAGCATATACTCCTTGCGCTCTTCGGTCTAGCAAATATAACTTATCCTTATAAACAAGCATTTTGCTTATTTCAGTCAGCATAACTTCTTTGTTATCTAAAATAATAGCCGTTACTTTCTTATAAAGATCAGAATACTTAAATTCAGATGTACATGTACTATCCAAATTAGCTATAAATATTTCACCTCTGTCTACCTTATGATTTTCATTTTTACACGAAAATAAGACAAACAGCAAAATACAGAATAGTATTTTATTAACAGCAGCACATTTAACACCCATCATTATTTACACTCTTTTTTATCAATATATTCATCATGCTTAATCATAGCACCTTCACAATCATAAAAATAATATTCAACTCCATCATCACAAAGACCTAGTCCTTTACCTTCACATTTATAAGTAATAGTCGCACGGCCATTTTTCTTCACACCACGACAATCTTGTATAGACATATCACCAGTTATATCAGTACGACATGTACCATCATCGTCTCCACCATCCGGGTCACCTTCGCCTCTAGAAACAGAAACCAAAGATGTCATTAACAAATCATTTGAATAATCTATATCCAACATAACTTTTACATTCAGTATAGATACTGCACACAACACAATCGTAAATACGATCAATTTTAGATTCTTCTTCATAATAATTTAAATAATAATTAGACTATTTATAAATACTCAGCAATTGGCTCATTTCTTTCCTCATCTCACTAATCGCATTGGAATAAACCTTAGGAGACTTAGTCATGACAATAATAGCCATTTGCCTTACTTTTTCTTTATTCAAGAACTCAGGCTCAGCATAAAGTTTTGCTAACAAATAATAAGGATAAAAACGCTCCGGGATTAAGAATAACGATTGTTTAAAACAATATTCCGCTGGCTGATAACAACTAGCCGCTTGATAATAAACCCCTTGCATATTCCAAATATAAGAATCACAACTTATTAATTTAGCACGTTCCAGCACATTACATGCCTCTAAATATCTACCTTCAGAATAGAGTGAGCTAGCATAACTCAATAGAAATTTTAGATTATAATTCAAATAGGAATACAAATATTCATAACCTTTAGATGCAGCTATATAATTCTGTCTACTAAATAATGTATCGGCATTATACCATCGTTCGTCAAGTTTATCCAAATCACGCATTCTATAAATTCCAAATCCAATACCACCACAAAGTAATAGCGAAAAAGGTAATATCAATAAATTCCCCTTCACCTTTTGCTCTCTTTTTTCATTCTCTGATACACATACAACAGAAAAGAGAACAGCCCCTATACCAAAAGGTAATATTTGTAGTGGATAAGAAAAAAAAGAAAATATTGCTAGCGAAAACAGCGCTCCACAAAAGCCATACTGTTTACTGGCAATCCCTCGTTTAAAAACAGATATACCAAACGATAAAATCAGTAACAATAAAACGATCCCACCTTCCAAACAAAATTGCAAATATTCATTAAATGCATATTCAGCATATCCTGCCACTCTTTTTTCCTCCATTGTACCATTACCTGCTGCAAAATAAGCAGCTTGCGCCTTTCCATAAACCATTTGGAAACTTCCCGGTCCATACCCCATAAGTGGCTTTTCCATCACCGCAGTACAGGTATTCTTCCATATTAAAAGGCGTCCTCGTGCAGAATCTGCTTTCAATTGAAAAAGCAATATAAAAATTAAAGCCATAAGCATACAAACAGTCAAAATAAAGCTTGCTGCCTTACGTGGAAATTGCCTAGCATAACTCCTACAAGCCATCAACCAACCTTTGTGCATTCCCCAAATCCACAATAGGCTAATTCCTATTGCCAACCAAGCCGAACGGCTCATAGTAGCAGGTACGATACAAAGCATCAGAGCTAATGCCCCCAACCAGCAATAACGTCGCCAACCTTGAGCAGACAACAAACTATGAAGACAGAGAGGAAGCAACATTGCCAGATATCCTGAATAAGGTCCAGGATTGAAGAACGGTCCCGTAATACAAAAAAGAAGATGATTAGAATGGCAGAAACTATAAAGTTGTAGCAACCCCCAACCAGCCAACATACAACCGATTCCAACAATCCCAACAGATACTATATTCTTTGATACCTGTAAAGAGGAAAAAATTATTCGTACCACATACCACAACAGTAATAGTATAGCAGCATAAATCACTTTCCAGTCCGCTAAATGCAATTGATAGTCATACCGCATTAAATAATAGAAAACTCCAGCAGTTATCAACACATCTGGCAGTTTGAATCGAAAATTATTTCCTTTTAGAATCGATAATATAAAAGCCAACAAGCTTGTTACTCCTATACTTACCACCAAAGGAAAAAGCAAGAAGTAGCAATCATTCGCCCCATAATTCACAAAAGTACTGCAAAGCACCCCGCAAAAAACAAAGGTAGAAACTATAGATATAGTTATTGACTTAAAACTCATATTCTAAAATTACAATTGACATCTAACTATTTTTTAGGTTCCACACTACTAGATTTTCAATATTACATAACGGCTTCTCATTTTAAATTTATTGCATAGATAGCCCTTTCATACAAGGAAACCAAAATCAAAGCGTATACAAAACCACTAATATGAAATTTGTATACGCTTTGAACTATATTTCTGATTTAAACAACCTTTTAATAAACTCCGGTAACGAATCACAATCTATTTTCATTTTCTTTTTTAAACGACAACGCCTCATACGGAAAGATCTTGGAAGGATATGTAATAATTTTGCAATCTCAATATTCTTCATGCCAACATATAGCAAAAGTATAATATGAATATCATCCCTCGAAAGCATTGGGAAATTTTGACATAATTTACACGTAAAGTTGTTTTGCAATAGGTTTACTGAATCTTCCAATTCCTCCCAATCCGTTTCATCTAGATAATTTTTGGATAATAACTTATTCAAAAGTTCCTTTTTCACTATAATCATATTTGTTTCCATAGTAATTCTCTATTTATTAACTTTATCATCCTACTTTAAATAATATTTATTTAATCACTGAGTAATATTTTTCTATATTTTAAATTATCAAATAAACATTGTCACCAATATCTCTGTTTCCCCTCCTCATATTCAAAAATCCTCTCATCACTCCCACGAGTATGATTCTTCAGATAGAGCAAAGCCCCTTTAGGAACCGTATAAAGCAAGGAATCGGAGGAAGGTATCTGTTCACCGATAGAAATCCACTCTCCTTTTGAAGAATAGAACAGTTCATACGTATCCCCCTCGCGCACATAATTATCCCGGTTACGGGGAGTAAATATTATTTTCTGGATTAAACAAGGACGCCCTAAATCGAGCCCTGCCCATCCACCGGTCGGCTGATAATAATCGAAAGAGGTATAAGGGTCGCCATCGTAAACATTCCGGTAATCATGCTTTCCATCTCCATTTTGCCCATTAGGAGTACCGATAACCTTACCCTGCAAAGCACAAGTGTCCGCCGGACCTTCATAAAATGCAACTTCCGAAACATTGCAGTAGCCATTTTCGGGCCCCACGTATCGTACGTATCGATAGAGCTTTGTATTATTTAACCTCACAACACTATACAAGCGTACCGGAGCCTCCTTCACTACGTACAAAGTATCTTTCTGAAGAAAATCCGCGCGGTTACTGCCCTCAAATGCCCCGCCAACCATACGTTGTGCAAAAGGCTCAATAAACTGATGATACTTATTCAGAAGCTTTATTTCTTCCACCTCATCCGAACCCTCAAAATAATGGATACCTCCGGTGCTTCCATCAAGGACAAACGGATTCGATACCGGAATGAGCCGCCCATGCTTATAAACAGACAGTTGGAGTACAACCCCTCCTTCCACATCATTAAAGGAAACATCATTTTCTCCAGGATGCGCCCACGCTATAGGCTCCCAATCCATCCATGCAGGGCTGCACAAATACACTACTTCAGCTTCCGGAACTTTATGAAAAAGTTTCTCACGAGGTATATTCAGCTTCCGGGCACGCTTACCACTATACAGTCTCGTCACATCTATAAAGTGGGGAAACCGGAATGAAGGATAAACCGCTTCCGCATCTTTCCGCATATCCTTTACTACATCTTCATTCCGACTGAATGTTTGCCGATAAATCTTGGATTTTATTCCCCAATATTTACGGACAGGTTCCAACATACCGGTTTCATACATATAATATGACTCACCATTCTTATCCAATATAAAATTCCAGAAGTGAGCCACATTTCCATCACCGCGCAAAGGCATATAATCGCAACCGCAAGGAATGCCTAAAGCCCTGAAAATATAAATCAGCATATCCGCCGTCTCACGGCAATTACCGGAATGCCAGTCCACAAGGTCGGGGCCGATATGCGGACCCTCTCCGAACTGCCCTGTAAAATGAAACTTTATCCGGGAAATGGAATCTATCAATACCCGCGAAACAAACAAAGGGTCTTGTACCTCAGGAAGTGCCCTGACGGAGTCCAATATAGGATTGAAAGCATTGTATACCTTCTCACGCCAAGGTTTTAAAGGCTCGTCTTCTATCCTGTAAGGCAAAATGTATTCGCAAAAATCAGCGAAAGATACATTCTTACCCCACGGCTGTTCGTTCCAGACTTTAAACGCCCATTCAATATTGTCTATCAGGAAACCGGCTGGAAGCTCTAAATCAGGCTTAACCGTTGATTTTCTAAGATTAATGCGTCCATACATTTTCCGGATTGAATCCTGCACTTCACCGGGGGTATACAGTCCGGTACCATAAAGTTCGAACTGTTTCTGATAATGCTCCACCTGCTCGCCTTCGTACGAGCAATAATACGGAAGATTCTCTATCAGAAACTCGGCCGCCCGCAATTTCAGCGTATCAGCCTCATACCTTTTCAGCACCTCTCCCAACTGAGGATTTTCCTTGATGACATCCTCTAAAACATGCGAAGGATTATTCTCCCCACACCCGCTTACCAAAGCTCCCAAAAGAAAATACAAGATATACTTTTTCATCTTCATACATGCATAAGGATTATTCATCTTCTTTCATTACATCACCACGGGTAATACCTCCTTCATTGAAACTGTCAACTGCAAAATAGTAGGTTTGTCCGACCTGCAAGCACCTCAATTCAATCTCAGTATCATTATACACCATATAGCTATTGTACAACTTCTCCGGATGGATTCCAAAACGAATACCATAGCCGGTTGCCCCTTCTACTTCCCGCCATTTCAATATGACGCTTCTTCTATCCTCTTTATTCCGACAAATACGATAAAATTTCGTTTGGGGCGGAGAAGGTTTATCCGACCGTCCAAATACACGTAAGCCGGAAACAGAGAATTTACCGGAAGGACAATAAATATTTGTAAGCCGGACATACCGCGTCTTCACGGCTTCTTTAAGTTGGATATAATCATGAGGAGCATCCTCTGTATTCACCGACTTGTCTACCAAAAAATTCCACTTTTTCCCGTCTACAGACTCCTCCAGATAGTATTGATAAAAGATACTATCTGACCGCCCGAACAAATGGGCATCATGGTCGGCAAAGTTTATCTGCACGGCGTTTATTTCGCACTCTTCACCCAAATCCACCGACAGGTATTCTCCTTTATCGGCCGTTTCGGCACTCCACCAGGTTCGTATATCTTCATCAACAGCACAACATGCCGGATATTTTCTGAGTTCGGAAGAAGATCTGACACTTTTATTATGGGACAATAGCATCCAACCGGGAAACAGTTCCTCAGGAGAAGTTATTTTATGGCCAGGGACAATCATCGGGTAATCTCCCAGCTCTGTATAAGCGTACATTACGCTATCTTCATCAAAAAAAACCGGATATAGAGACAATCTTCTTTCAAAATAATGCCGGGCGGTGACAGCAACAGTACCCACATGCCAGTAATTGCCATATTTATCCTGGAAAGTTCCACCATTTCCGGCACCAGTAGTAAATCCTTCCGGCTTGTAAACAAGCGGATTGTGCTTCGCCAAAGTAAAAGGTCCTAACGGAGTGTCGGAGACATATACCCCATCATTGGAAGTTTTAAACTGTATGCCGGGAGAAGCATACTGTAAATAGTATTTTCCACCACGCTTATTCATCCACATGCCTTCTAACCAAGGAGTCGCATCCATCCAGTCGTGACGATCACCGGGTGTCTCCCATCCATTGTCCCGTTGGCAACCTCTAATTAATGGAGAAGGCTCACCCAACAATTGAAATGTACGCGGATCCACTTCTACTCCGGTTAAAGAAACAGAATTACCCGCTCCCGCGTACAAGTATAATCTTCCTTCATCATAAAAAAGCATTGGCTCCAACATTCCCGGAGGAAAACTGCAAGCTACCGCTTCCCAGACTCCAGACTTCGGGTTATCAGTTTTATAAATGGTATCCGTAGCATAAGAAGCTGTGTAATACAGTTCACCCTGCATTTCCACAACTGTAGGCGCAAAACTTTCTGTAGGAAGATTTGTGTCACCAATTAATTTCCAATCTATTAAGTCAGAAGAATAATAATAGCCCCCCGAACCAAACAAAAAAAGATAGTAACCGTCTTCAAACTGAATAATACAGGGATTTGCAGCATCTCTGCGAGAAACATCATCGAGACAGAAACGGTAATTCAAATTGAGAGGATTGCTTATGGTACGGAATACAAGATTCTCCGTATCGGGTATCCGGCATCCTGCTACCACAACAATTATCACGACTAATACCCATATAGTTTGTCGGTTATACATAGCATTCATACATATTAAATTAACTTTTTATATGAACACAAAGTTAGGCTATTAATAAAGTACCCTTATTAGATTACAGATATTCGATTTTAGATATCAGATATTTAATCAGAAATTACCTCCAAAAGTGTTATATTTGCCTTCGTATACTGTTTAAAAATCTATCAGAAATGAACATTGAAGAATTTAAAGAATATTGTCTGTCATTAAAAGGTGTTCATGAGAAAATGCCGTTCTCGAATATTCCTGATAAATACAGTCGTGATGTTCTATGTTTTTATGTAGCGGATAAGAACTCGTAAGGAAGTCTTATGACATTGTTGTCAAAAGACTGACAAAGAAAGAACGGGAAATGCTACTATCAAGTGATGAATAGCATTCCCAACATTATGATATATATGAATCTTAAAGAGTTATGAAAGCTTTCTATATAGTCTCCAACAGTATCCACCAATAAGCAATATCAGTAATAATGTAATTCCAAAAGCCCAATAATTAACTACACGGGATTCAGCAACAAGCATATAATCACTGTCCAACAGACGAAAAGCATCTACTTTCCAAATGAGTGACTCATCTTTTTGCATGGCGGCATTGGTAGAAACCACCCTGCCCGGCATGAATAACTCAAACTGCACAGCATAACCAAACAATTCTGCAACCCGCCCTTTTTCCTCAAACAGATCATCCATTGGCTTTTTATTGTCCACATATAAGTTTGAGAAATATTTCGTTTGACTCAATTCATCCAGATAATTGCATATCTCTTCGGGCGATCCGTCATCATCGGCATCTTTTCCGGAAAAGTACTTCCCATAAACCGATTCCTTCAGATCTGCCAACTGATGTACAAAGTCCGTATCTTCTTTTATCGTAATGAAATGAAGAATTACTTCACAACTCAATTCATACTGACTACGGTTATACCATTTCCAGAATTTGGCTTCAATGTCATCCAACCTATTATTCTGTTCAATACCATTTAATCCGATCAAAGCCTCCTGATCTCCCCGGAACCATATCCGCTGCTCCTCTTTACTCATATAATTTTCGAGAGGTACCGGACCTTTATCGGGTAATTTACTGTAAGTAGCCGTATACTGATAATATGTATAGAACCAGCGGAAACTTTTCCGAAGTTTTTCAACCGGAACTACCAGAGGAATACTGTATTCCTTTCCATCCAAAGTACTGAAGCTCTCGGAACCTACCGTTGGATAAGTCCGGCAAACTTTCACATTCAGTTTGTCTTCATCTCCCCAACAGTTGAATTTAACAACAGAGTCCAGATTACTCACTTCCCATCCCGAATCTATCCGGAATAAAAACGGATTATGAGTCCTGTCTCCTGCAAGGAAAGCAGAGTCGCCATAAGCATACACCTCTCTGTGCATACTACCATCACTATTTACCTTAGAAACCATCCGGTAATAGGTACCACAGGAAGTCATACTGAGCAGCAAAACAATGGCTGCCATCCATTTATACGTTCTCATAATGATATAATTTAATAAGTTTTCTTTGTAAGTTCCATTATTCTCTTTTGTCTGAGCTTCTTATACTGCACATACTGTCCGGACAAGTAATCACTCTTTTCAGAAAGCCTCATCTTCTCCCAGCCTTCCGGTAGGGAATAAGCACTGTTTTCCTGGAAACGATACTCCTCTTCTACTCTGACACCATCGGGAACCGGACTAAGAAGAGTCTCACTCACCAACAAGCACAACAAAAGTCCTGCGGCTATCCCGGATACCCAACTGCCAATCAGCAGACTTTTCCTTTTCTTCTTTCGGGGAACGATCCTGCTCACTTGCTGTAAAATGGCAGTAGTCAGTTCATCCGGATTACTCAATATAGGCTGTACATTTCTCACCTCATCAAGCCATTCATTGTAAAGTTTATCATCTTGTTTCATAAGCCAGCATCTATTTGATTCATTTTGTTTCGTATATTCTTCCGGGCCAGGTAAAGAGTGGTTTTAATGATTCCGGCAGAAAGTCCGGTGATGGTTTGCACCTCCGGCACATCCAATTCCTCAATATCCCGTAATGTAAAAATCAACCTTTGCCGGGGAGACAGTTCATCGGTATATCTCAGGATTAGTTCACGCAGTTGCTTGTTCACCACTGCCAATTCTACATTATCATCTGACGAGATATTCACGGAAACGGAATAATCTGCTTCATTATCGAGTGGTGAATGGTACAGGGAACGCAGACGGTCATAACAAGTATTGCAAGTGATTTTATAAATCCAGGTAGAGAAACGGCACTCACCATTATATTTACCCAGTGCCAGCCACACCTTTACAAAGGTTTCCTGTACCATATCTTTAGCCTCATCTTCGTCGCACAACAATCGGAAAGCAAGCCGGAATACAAGTGGCTGAAACGTAGAAACCAGCAGAGAGAATGCTGCTGCATCCTCCTGCTGGCTCCTACTTATAAGCTCTTGTATTTTTTTCTGGTCCATCATAATAATATCTTCGTTTATTATATGATACGTAAGAAAAACCTTCCGGTCAATTACAAAGAGCCAAATATAGGAAATATCTTAAGTAGATGAGTATAATTACTATTTGCCATCGTATATTTTCTTTTCTTTGTTTATCAAGTTATCTTTTTAAATATAACATCAATCAGGTCTCACAAAGGAAAAAAAATATCTTCTCAAAATCGAATTATTCCTCTTTCGGAACAAACTCCTTATAACCCTGAAATATCCACTTTATAAAAGGTCGGAGCAACATTGTTCTTCTCAAGAAACATCACCATATAGATGGGTGCATAGACAATATTGACTACAACGCACAGATTGTCGTTATTGAATACGACAGTGTACCAGCTCTATAAAGTAGACACTAAAAACAATAGTATTCACACATATTAGATTAACTTTTTATATGAACACAAAGTTAAGCTACTAATAAAGTACTCTTATTTATCAGATTACAGATATTTGATTTTAGATATTAGGTATTTAATCAGAAATTACCTCCAAAATGCGTATATTTGCCTTCGTATACTGTTTAAAAATCTATCAGAAATGAACATTGAAGAATTTAGAGAATACTGTCTGTCATTAAAAGGAGTTCATGAGAAAATGCCGTTCTCGAATATTCCCGACAAATACAGTCGTGATGTTCTATGTTTTTATGTAGCGGATAAATGGTTCTGCTTTGTAAATATCGAAGTCTTTGACTTTTGCTGTATCAAATGTAATCCGGAAGAATCGGGAGAATTACAAACCACATATATAGGAATAAAGCCCGGATGGCACATGAATAAGAAATACTGGATCAGTGTTTACTTCAATCAGGACGTGCCTGACGAGAAAATTAAAGAACTCGTAAGGAAGTCTTATGACATTGTTGTCAAAAGCCTGACAAAGAAAGAACGGGAGATGCTACCATCAAGTGATGAATAGCACTCCCGACATTAATATGATACATAAGCTGACTATTTGCCAAGCATTTTCCACATCCTTTTATTTAACTCTTCATCATCCAATTTGGGAAACTCTTTCAGGATAAACTTCTTGCCATCGGCAGTAAACTCCACATCTCTCGTGTCGATCTTTGATATATATTCTCTCAAACGCTCCGCCTCATTAATCACAGTCTGCATTTTGGCAGAAGGGGTGAACGTCACATAATATCCATTAGGAATATAATCGGATCTCACCAGATATTCTATATGCCTACACCCTAATTTTAATAGTAAGTCTGCTATCAACTTCGACTTGTTTTGGGCATTGGTCATAAAAAAACGGTACTTCCCGATTTCATTATCACAAGCCTTCCCATAGCATAAATAAGCCCCAAGCAAAAAGGACAATTTCAGTTTCTCCGTTTCTATTTTTTCTCCGCTTACTTTTCCAGAATAAACCCTGTTACCCTGCGCTGTACAAGCCATTTTGGCTCATAATTATAATACTTATCCACCTCGGCAGACAATCCCGGTGAATATATCGCTATTTCCGGAACAATATTCTCGGTTTTTACAATAGATATATCTTGATAATCAGAATCAAAAAGAGAAGACAGAAATAGTACTGTAGACAACTCATTCAGCCGATATTTTTCAACTCTTTGATAAAAGGCATCCTCGCCTTTAACTTCGAAGGTGCGATCATACCCCATATATTCATCCAGAGTTCCCACCAAAAAGCACTCCTTATCATACTTTTCCACATCAAACTGCGCTTTCGCCAACAAGCTGAAAAATGAAAACAGCACAAACAACAGACAGCTATTTATTTGCTTCATAATATGAGTCATTTTTTACTTCCAAAACGTTGTTTCAGATATTTCTCCAGATTATAAGTTCCCGGAGAATTTCGCAATACAGTACCATCTTTTTCTATCCACTCATAATGAGGGATACCGTTGAAGCGGAACAATTGGCGGAGATAGTTGTAATCTGCCTGAGGAATACGATAACAAGCCTCACCTTTCAAATTCTTTTCCACATACTCATTATAAGTCTTTTCTGGACTTTCACGATCACTGGTGATGTATATGAACTGGAATTCCGGATGATCTTTATACTGTTGGCGCAAACCGGCAGTATGTTCAATACCTCCACGACAGGGACCACAGAACGTTGCCCAAAAATCTACAAATAAAGCTTTACCCGCATGGGCTTTAATGATATTACGGAAGATGTCCGTAGCGGGCCCTTCAGGCAGAGTGTAAGTACTATCGTTTTGTTGCGGAAACGCTTTGGCATACAAACGCTCCGCCTCGGCAAACATGAACGGATGGCCGATTAACTGTTTTTCTTTCTCCAACAGGCTACGGGCACCTTCTCTATCCAATTGTTTTAAATCAAAAGGAAGACTACGCAAAGCAATGATCTGCGAAACCAACGGAATATATCCGACTATGGTATCCAATCGTCCAGATTTTTCTTTTTGATATTTAAAGAAATCATTTATTTTCATTCTTTTTTCATCTTCTGCTTTTTGATTTTCATCAATAGATACAGAAACACCATCCATTACCTCGTTTTCCTTTCGATAAGCTTCAAATAAATCCTTATATTTTTCTCTAAGTTCTTCCCATATCTTCGTCTCCGCAATGAGTTCGCTTATCTCTCTTGTCACAGTCTTACCTGCTCTTTCTTCGCTATCTTTTCGCATTTTTTCTTGCTCGGGAGTCAATACTACACCATTCTTCTTCAAATAAGTAAGAACAGATTTTTCAGGATATTTATAGGCAATCTTTCCCATTTCAACAGTCGTTGTATCACCCATAGCCCTTGCAAAATTCATATACTCAAGGCGGTTGATAAACGTACTAAAATGCCTATCCGCTACGATAAGACTATCATTAAGCGGCATCTGTCGTAAGAAGTGGTAATAAGTTGAATCTTCCTTAACCTTCAGAACCTCGTTATCTTTATTCTCTCGTGCCAGATAATCTCTATCCATTACAAAGTCCAGCATCTTATAACCTTGGAAAATCATTGCCGCATTTTTCACCAAGCGTGCTGCCTTTCCCACATATCCGTTGACAGCTACAAGCGAGTCAGCCTGTTCTGACCAACGACGAAACATGGGTTCGCAACGCTCTGTAAATTGCGTAGGAGTCAGCTCTTTCTGCATCTTCGAGAAATCCTCATAACGGAACACGAATAAATCATTCGCATATTTCAGCGCCCTTCCTATATATGCAGTAGGCCCCATATAATGGAGATTGTGATAAGGATAATCATAATCACGGGCACGGCTACGCGCCATGATCGCTTCCCAATCCACATACATGGTTACAGTCTGTCCCGGCTCTATATAAAAAGGCAACCAGTTATTATTGAACACTACCGAACTTACCATAGGGTAGTTGACCTCAAATTTACACTCAAACCTTCCATTGGGTTGCAGAGTCACTACCATCGGATAGTCTTCCCGAGTCAGGTCATTGGAAACATAAATCAGACCGTTGGTAAAACCTAATTTCTGATCATAGCCGGCAATGTATCCTTGCAGGCAAACACTATCACGACGAAATACCGGACTCTCATTCTCTTCAACCTGCATCGCCTTCATGCTTCCCGCATCCCGTGAATAAAGCCGGGCGGGTTCTTTATCTTTCTTTATCCGGCACAGACCATTCTTTTGCGGAGTCAGTTCCAGTTCCACTTTATCACCCCGGTCATCTTTCAAAGTGAACAGCATGCTTTTGCCTTTCTGACGGATTGCTTCGTACTGATAGAAACGGTTGTCCATGACAGCAAGAGAATCGTATATGCCGAAAGCCCATTCATAATAGCCATCCATTCCCATCCAGTTGCCGGAAACTTTATCGAAAAGTGAGGCTTTGGCATCTTTCTTCTCCAAAGATATATAGAATGTATGCGACTCATCGCCTTCATCGTCATCGAGGAAATGAATCTCTTTTGTTGTTTCAGGAAGCGGTGGAAAAAGAAGCACAAAATCTAAAGTTCCCGAATCCGGAGTATATACTTCTTTATCCAGTTCAAAACCTTCGCTCCCCGTAAGATAATATTTCTCACCGGTATTCGCATCTTCCAGATAAGTGCTCTTACCCAGCATCACCCACCAATGTGGACGGAAAATAACATGGATATGCAACCTCGTTGCATCTGGAGTACGTTCAATACGAGTAATATTATAGATACTGCCCGAACGGAATTTAAACTTAGGATTGTCGATCACATTTTGTGCCTGAAGCATACAAGTGATACAAAGCAGGAGAAGGAAAATAAGTTTTCTCATGGTATAGTTGTATATAATTAATTTCTACTAAGACTCAAAGATTAATCACTCTGACAAATATAAGCAATAAAAAAGAAGAACTTTTATTTTGAATAAATATTTTTCAAAAACTAATATTTAAGAGTAAAGTATCCTTTTGAAAGGGCTACACCCTTTATATGAAAAGGTGTAGCCATGAGACTAAAAGGGTGTAACCATCCGGGCAAAAAGGTGTAGCCCTTTCAGAACAAGGCTACAAATACCTGTAGGCTGGATTATATCATCCTTATAAATACGTTTTCAAAGAAATTGATTGCCCACTTATGTAAACTAATCAGATTCTATCATCTGATTACTTCAGTATGGCAATCTTCTCTCTTCCCACAATATAAATTCCTGCAGGCAAATCCCGGATCACCTCACTTCTGCGCACCTGAGTGCGGAGCTTGATTCCCGTAATGGTATAGACATCTACCTGTGGATCTTTATCCACGGCCACATCTTCGATACCGGTGGGATCTTTGTAATCATCGGAATTAGTCAGATAGACTTTCTCTATGACAATGGGCTTTCCTCCTAACGCCCAAAAACCTACAATATAAATATGGCTCGGATCAAGTTTCACTTTGGGATTACCCTTATACATATTATTCAAATCAACAACCACTTGCTTACTACTCTTGATTTCATATTCGGCAGCTCCCGACCAATAGTTATTCTCATCAAACAAACGGAATGAAGCACCGTTGTCCGAGTTATCATTGCCCATTTTTGCCACAACGTATTTATATTCTGATAAATCAATACCGTTATCGTACCACCAGCCGCCGAAACCATACTGTCCGGTCACTAATGTATGCGTATTCTCATCAAAAGAGCCGGTCGCATAAATATTGGGATTAAACAATTCTGCTGTTAATGGAAAAGTGGAAGAAGTGACATGAATCGTCAAAGACTGACGGTCGCCCAATGGACCTTTGTAGCTGATAACTATATCACTTTCTCCATCCTGCAAAGCCATTATACGCCCATTAGTTACACGCACGACATCCGGATTTTGATTTTCATAATCGGCCGCCATAGTGATATCTTCCGTATGGCCATCGGCATATATTCCTTTCACTGTAATTGTAGAAGAACTTCCGGTAAGCAAAGTTAGCTCTTCATCTCCATCGATGGTCAATTCGGTTAAGGTTAGTGATTCTTCACTATAACCCTCAAAAGAATCGTCAAAATAGAACTCTTCATCAAACTCCGGTTCGGTAGAGAACCAGTCTACATCTACATAGCCACCTGTCTGGACAGTTGCATAATTAAAGATAGCGAACTTATTGCCTGTGAATACCGTCAGATCATACTTCATGTTCAGGTCATCTCCTAATTTTGTATAGGTCTTGTTGTCCAGGCTGTAGTAGAAACCTGCCTTACTCGTGCTGTAATTGGCAATAGCTCGCAGATAGATTACCGGTTCAGTGACTACCTCTCCTATCTGTTCCGACTTTGCAGCCGACGAAACTACAGGGGCAGTGGTATAAACCAACCGCTTCTGTCCATCTATGACTTTAATACCAATAAAAGCATAAGGGTCCTGAAATACTGCCAATCCTGCCACATCGCCTTCTTGCATTTTTCCTATCTCCATTCTGACCGTACCATAGGAATGCTCCAAATCCTGTGGATATCCCAGAATTCTTTGGGTCAATGTATTCTTGGCTTTATGCAGGCTGTCAGTAACATTTGCCGTATACAATCGCAAATAGCCGGCATGTTCAGTCAACGACCATTTTGATCTGTCTGCATTATGATTCCATCCCCATTGCAGTCCTAATTTATAATGCCTGAAATTATCATTTGTAGGCAATGACTTTATGGGGTATTCCCTACCAACATCGGGCTTACGATAGGTAGTGACTCCTTTTCCATTCTCACCGATTTCAGGCCAACCATCCACCCATTTTACGGGTTGCAGGTTAGGAAACCGTCCATAAGCACCTTTATCGTAGAAAAGCATAGTCCACCACTCTCCAGTCTGCGTTTCTACCAAAGCTCCCTGATGAATGTTGTCATCGTCTATCAGCTTCTTCTCCTCATAAGGTCCGTAGATGTCTTTGGAACGGAAAACAGTTTGGAAAGCAGGCCATCCTCCATACGTAGAGTAGATGTAATAATATTCACCTATCTTATACAAACGGCTCCCTTCGAGCCCTTCGCGGAAAGACCATTTAACCACATCCTTATCGTTACCGGGAATTTTATTGAAATCTGCATCCAATTCGGCTATGCGAAGCTGATTGATACCGTAAACTACGTATATTTTATCATTATCAAAAAGCAATCCGCAATCATAAAAACCGTCATTCAACTTCTTCTTTTCCCATTCACCTTCAATATCAGTAGTGGTCAATAGGTATCCACCTTCATCCAGTGTAGTAAACAGGAGATAGAACTTGCCGTCATGATATTGAAGCGCTGTTGCCCACTGTCCGCGACTGTAACGATTCTGACCATTTTCAAGATTATAACCATCGGATGCCTCTATCCGCTCCAACGGATTACAGCAATACTCCCAGTTCACCAAATCATAAGATTTCAGAATGGTAGCTCCGGGAAAAATGTACATAGTAGTGGATACCATGTAGTACACATCACCTACACGGATTACATCAGGATCAGGGAAATCACCGAAGATAACGGGATTGGTATATGTTCCATCTCCATTATCACTATGAGACTGATAAGTGAAATCGGGACGCGGATAATTCTCCTTTGCATATTCCTGATACCAGTGATAGGTAGGCCACGGACAAGCTTCCGGATCAGTCAGGAAAGTGTATGCCTCTCCTTCGGCAGGTGGAGTATCTTTAAACTTTGCCAGCAAATCGGCACCCGTAAAAATAAGCCAGCTCACATTGCCCGAATTATCTACAATATGTTTCATATTCGCTCCAAAACCCGGACCGCCAAATGTACCGGTATGGGCTTTCCCCCATGAAGCATTATATTTTGACGGCGCCCAATCCATTTCTGTTATCATGATAGGTGCGAATGTCGCTACCGGAGCTACAGAATCATCCCATCCCTGCTGGAAAGGTTCATATCCTCCTGTACTGGAACCACCGTCTCCATTTTCCCCGTCACTTCCCATCCAGCCCGGGTAAAGGTGAACAGCATAGCCAATATTTTCTCCCTCAATCGGATTAACAGCAAATCCTTTATACAACCCCTGATAACCCAAACCGGGTATCCAGAGAATATTATCACAGCCCTGTGCACGCATCGCATCTACCACCGACTGGAAATACTCTTTCAGTTTATCGAAGTGTCCCTGCGAACCGGCTCCATAAGTACCATCAGGACCAAGTATATTAATCGGCTCGTTGGCCAGTTCAAACATAATATTGGGATGATTCTTTAATTTCGGATGCTGGGCTACATGTGTCCATACTTTAATGAGATACTGATTATACTCATCTCCTACAGCTATCTTTTCCGGACAGACTCCGGGAGGACGCATCACCACATAAAGCCCTTTTGAGACGGCATATTCCGCCATCGGAATAAAAACCCTATCAAGATAGGTTTTGAACCGGTTGAAATCGAATGCTGAAATATCATTCTCTCCTTCTACATGAATTCCCGGAGAGTTCGACCAATACGGGTCCATGTGTAATCGAAGAAAGTTCATTTTCCAACCGGCATCTATAATGTCGTCAATCAGTCCTTGATTGTATTTCAAGCATTTTGCCACGTCATAATTGTCCCACTTCTGTCCCATCTCATTGAACCACGGACTATAGGTTTGTGCAAACCCATGTAAATTAACCTTATTCCCATGCGGGTCTACCAAATAACGGCCTTCGACATGCAATCTGGGCATTGGCATATCTTCCCATGCCCAAAGCGTGGAGGAAGACATCAAACAGCATAAAGCTATAAGAAATTCGTAAAATACATTTGTAATGTTTTTCATAAGCAATATTTTAAATAATTCTGAGAAAATTAATAAGAAGCATTATGCCGCGATACAATTTTCTCACCTGAATAAATGAGATTGCCTGAAGCGCAGACACCTTCTATCACTATCCCATAATCGGCAGCAGAATCAGCCGTATAGAAACTGACGTGAGCAGTTCCCGATTCATCAACCTGAACGCTCGGATTCCAGTATATCGTTGAACGCAAGTCAGGAGTGGTGGATTCTTTCTTCGCTTTGGTGTCATACGCCGGTGAGTAAAACTCTACAGTCTGCTGGTAGCCGACACTCGCAATAGTCTGTATGTTGCTGTTCATCTTATTTTTCTGCACAAACCCATTCTTCGTAGTGACTACTATGGCACCATTTCCCGCAGCCGACCCATAAAGAGGACCGACAGAAGTGGCAGGAGAGTAAAAAACATCTTTGATATCATCCACGTCCAACAGGTCAAAATCAAAATTTTCTTCGGGAACATTGTCCAGTAACACCATGACCGGAGCAAATCGATAACGCACCTCATTATTTGTGACAGTGATGCCCGGTAAACGTCGCAAAAGGTCGTATGTAGAAATAAAATGTCCTTTTTTTACATCCTCTTCTGTAAGCACCTTCGAAGTTCCTACCGAATAAAAGGGAGATTCCGTTTTTACAGCTCTCTCTCTTCTGGCTGTCACTATCACTTCCGCCAGATTATAGACTCTCATTCCATTTTCTATAGTATATTTTTGGTCCATCTTTGCCATATAGTTTTCTTCTATATGTGGTTTTTCAATGCGGGGAATAAATCCGATTTTAGGGGCAGGAAATGATTTATAGGGGTCCAGTTCTATAAAGACTTTTGAAGAACCTTTCTTGCTAAGAGCCTGAACTATATACTGAGTACCGCTGGGATATTCCAGCCTGTCGAATACAAACCGCCCATTCCGGTCAGGCTTCGCCAGTTCTGTCCCGATGAGCGAATCTTTAAGGGCAAGCAAAGAGATATTTCCCTCTTTCAATGCAGAAAACAAGCCCTCTACTTTACCGGAAACTTCGTCGCCCAATTCCAAATTGTAGGGTAATGTGTCGGTTATATTGCCTTTCAATACCTCCGGAATGTTGTATTTCCGCCAGCCTTGTGTCATCATCAGCAAATCCAGAGCATAGGAAGAACTGCGGCTGTCCTGCAAGTAACTCAACGGTGACTCAATGTGTCCTTTAAGATCGGAAGTGAGCAATAAAGTGGAAACAATGTTGGAAACGGTATCCGGCTTCACGTCTGTTCTGTCAACAACTGCAAGTGCGAAGTTGCCTGACATGGGGTTTCCGTTTATATCTTTAATCTGTATATCCATATCTACCTTCTCTCTTGCCAAGTAATTTTCGCGGTCAAGCCGGACTTCAGTCTGCACCAGCGCGCTTTTTTGCAGAGAAAACACTAAACGTTCGCTCAGAATATTTCTCCCTTCATCAACCAGCAGAAAATGAACGATACCTGCCGGGAAGAAGTTTTTTTCGAAGTCAACATAACTTTGTTTGTTATCCCAAGGCTGTGCATACAGAACGATGCCACGCAAATGTGCCACCAGCGTCAGCGAAGTCCCCAATGGGGTATCAGGTGATTTGGAAAGACTTACCCGCAAATAATCTTTAGACCAAAGTGTATTCAGGGAGATAGCATCCGGAGAAGGCTCGGGCAAATCAAAACGCTGGGAAACGCCTGTTCCGTCACTACAAACGGCATGATACTTTTTTCCGGGAACGTAATACATCCGGAAACTCCCCATACCCAAATGCTGGCTCTTGAAATCGGCACATACCTGACCTTCTTCGTCAAGTACCTGACCTTCTATCTCTGTAGACAAACCATCTGCATCAATAGCCTTAAATGCCATTTTGATTGTGGTGGACTGAGCTGCATGACCTCCTTCGGGAAAAAAAGCTACATCAAAGTTTTTACTCAATTCGGGGATTCTGAAATAGCGGTTGGAGATTTTGCCGTCATACACTGTTTGCAATAAAAATGTACGCGAAGCGGGAATTTCTTTCTTTTTGAAAGTGTAATGGATATTTTCTCCTTCCAATGATAAGACTTTTCCTTGTTTGTCCCTGTCTCCATCAGGAAATAGAATAGCTTGTGTGGGAGTGACGGATCGGTTGTCCGGTTTAGTAAAAAAATGTATTTCCGCATGAATGTCGTTGTTTTCAGCAGAATAACTGATTTCCGGAGATATCGCTTCGGATACGGGATCGGATATATAAATCAATTTATGGGGAAAGTACTCTTCACCTATATTCTGCATGAACCAAGTATAGGCCCTGAGAGAATAGTTGCCTTCCGGCAGGTCTTCACCCAATGGAATATGTCCGTAAAAACACCCCAAAGAGTCCGGTCTTATTTTCACTCTCTCCACCAGGTTGCCCAACGGATTCACCAACTCTACATATACATATCGGCTGGCATTAGCTTGCTTTAGCATAAGGGCATCTACTAAGTGCGCCCTGAACCAAAGGGTTTCACCGGACATGTAGATGCCACGGTCTGTCTGAAGGTAAATCTTTTCCTGGGGGAAATTTGACAGTTGCTCTCTAAATAGATTTTCAAGGGTATCTGTCGGTACAGACTGGGGAGCGGTACCATCTGCCCAAAGGCTGGGAGACAGCATCAGGCAGCACAACCATACCATGTATTTGACAGAACTGTTCGCAATGTTCTTCATTATTTTTTCTTTTTAATTATTAATTCACCACAGAATACACAGATTAACACGAATACTTTCTCATTATCAGCATTGTAGAGTAACAGATTGCTTTCTTCCTTGTTTTCCATTGGAAAACAAGGAAGAAAGCAATGGAAAGATTTCACAAGTACTTATTAGTAAGTAGGCATTGGAGAATCTGGATAATAAACTACTCCATCCAAAACTTGACTCATTTTTACAGAACGGACTATTTGGCTCAAAGGCTCTAAATTAGTTGTTTTATACACACAGTAGTTTGTACATGCTGGTAATGATGAACCATTACCAGGAGATAATTTGGGACACCCTCCATCGTAAAGACGAATATCTAAAGTAAAAGTCGCATCCGGACGATCCCAAAATCTATCTAATTGTGGATGGCTAATTTTTATTACCTCGGACATAGATGAAGTAAGAACCGGGAGATCAACCCAATTCGTAATATCTTCAACATCATATACAGGTGTAGGGGTATAAGGGTAATAAGGAAGGTATTCATAATGATCGAAGCTCTGAACATGCAAGATATATAACAATAACCCTCTTTTAGGAAACTCTCCTCTCGAAAAATAGAAATTATGCTCCAAGTCTACGCCTATACTTAATACTGGATATCGTGGGTTATATCCATGACTACATCTTGGTGGCTTAGCAGGATCATTCATAATACCGAGTGAAATAGTTATTGGTTGACCAACATATCCATTAGAAGAACGACCTCTTACTGTCGCTGTCACAGGTCCACTGTATGATGCAATAGAGGACAAAAAAAACTTCTCACTTCCAGAGTCGTTACTACTTGAAAATGAACCCAATGACATACCAGATCCAGTAGATACTCCTACTTCGATGCCAACATACTTACCAAATGGCTCATTCCAAGAAATAGAAACAACATTCCCTGACAATGATAAATCAAGAGAACCCGACGGCCCCCTTGTCGTTGCAGACGAAGGGTCATTTTTTTCTTCTGTGATCGGATCATCTTCTCCTTTACATCCAATACATAATAGCATCAGAAACAAACAATAAAATAAATGCTTCATAATGGTTCAGCTTTAAAAATTTGACAATATTTACTTATAGAATGGTGTTTCTCACGAAGCACCATTCTTAAACTAATGATAATAAAAAAGTCACAATCTGTTTTTTTACCTTAAAAACACCTTTCTAATAATCGTACTTTCTATTTTCTTCCATCCAGTCGTTTATCTTGCGTACTTCATCATCGTTCTTACGCTCTTTATACACAAATCCCCGCGTTTTCTTCAACATACCATCCTCTCTGAAAGTATACCACAAATCGTACACTTCCATTTCGGGGTAATACTTACCGCCACCACTGACAAGGTTAAACTTATCCCAAGACTTTAAGGTTACTGAATTATCTGAATTTATGGTGATATTAAAGCAATAATCAGGTCTGTAGTCTGTAGCACCTTTTGACCACTCATTCTTTTGATGATACATACGTACAGTGTTACCATCAACTACAGCTTGCAACGTGCGAGGCGACTTATAGATAACGGAATCTTTCGGATTATCAGCAGGCTTAATCACACCATCCATATAATAAAGCCCTGAATAGTCATTCATCAGATTCAGACGGATTAGCACCACTGTATCTTCTTTAGCCAATTCAAAACGAGATGTTCCACTAAGTTTAAACGCCATCATATAGAGCGAATCTATATGCAAAGTGGATGGGTCAATGTGAACAGGATACGTGCCATAGGTTTCACCCTTTTTCACAACTACATTTTCTTGTGGAAAACTATAGATACCATTTGTCAACGTACGATACTTTATATCATCCGAACCGAGTTCTTTCTGGTTATAACTTTCAATACCAGAAGGAAATTCTTCAACAGTAACAGTTACATCTTCCTTGGCAAGCAGCGAACCGCTGATGGCAACCGATGCATATATGGTATCTTTTTCATAACCTATATTCAGATCTCTATTTATAATCTTATCTTTTGCCCCAACCAGATAAACCGTTTCGGGCCATAAATTCTCTTCCATAGGTATTTTATTGTCGCAACCCGCCATACATGCCAACAGCAAGGTTATCGAAAAAAATGCTATTTTCTTCATATTATCAACTTTTAGTGTTTTCATTTTAATTCCATCCCGGGTTCTGTACCAATTTACCGTTCTTTCTCAGCACATTTCTGTCAAGCGGCCACAGATACATCTTGTTGGAAAACATACGTTTCATGGTTTTTTCTGTATTCCAAATTCTCTCTGTATAGAACTGTTCGCGTTGTGATTCGCGAGCACTTACATCCAATCCTCTGATGGGTTTGTTGTAAGCGTCATAGGCATCTTTCCAACGGCGCAAATCCCAATAACGATGACTTTCGAAAGCAAATTCAATCAACCTTTCATGCTTAATCAGTTCACGCATCCTGCTTTGGTCGGCTGCATCGGCAGTTGTGATTCCCGGTTGACCGGCACGATAACGAATCTGATTGAAATATTTCACCATCTGATCCACATCACGAGTAACCGTCACCTGCCCATCTTCGTCCGTATACGAACCTTCCATTTCGTTCATCGCTTCTACATACCCCAACAATACTTCGGCATAGCGGAATATCGGATAAGTTTTCGCTTTTACCACTCCATTCCAAAAGATACAATCATCCTGATGCACATATTTCCGGCAGGTATATCCGGTCCTGGTTCTGTTATCATTATTATTCATATCAGATGCACTACCTCCGTAATAATAGTCGGTAACATAGTTTCTGGTACCTGCTGACAAACCGTCACGGTGGGAAGTTGTAGGCCAGATACAAGCATTGAAACCAATAGTCGCATAAAAACGCGGCTCACGACCATCATCACGATGAGCTCTGTTTCCGGAAAGAAGATAATCTGACGAGAATGTTTTATCTTGTCCCACTGCCTGCCATGATTTTTCCGCCTGAGTAGCTTCACTAAACGGTCTACCGTCAGCCATCCGGTATTCATCAATCATATCCAAAGTAACACTAAATGAAGATATTCCCCCCAATTTGGAAGGTGTCACAAGAATATAGTTTCCATTATTTTTTGAAAAATAGATGTATTCTTTAACCAACTCAGGCTGGTAAGTGCCATCAAACAGCGTCTTGTATGATTTATAGGGATCTATGCCTCCGGCTCCATCAGGGAAGTTGGCATCGGATACCGTCTCGGGAAGAGGCAATGTGCCTGTACCCTTTTCATTCACTATTTTAGGTACAGTATGAATGGCATACTTATTCATATCAATAATCCGCTTGAACGTGGCGGCAGCTTTTCCCCACTTAACCTTGTCTTCCGTCTGGGCAATGAAATTCCTGCCCTCTGAGTCTTTCCAATCGGAATAATAACTGTTACCATTGAAAAGGGGGCTGGCAGCATAGAGCTGCATACGAGCTTTGAACGCCAAAGCAGCACCCTTGGTAGGTATATACTGCAATGCATCTATACGACTTGGAGGCAGCAATTTAGCTGCTTCTTCAAAGTCGGCACAGATTTTCTCTACACACTCATCGTAAGTGGAACGCTCGAATGAAACTGACGCTACATCTTCGTCCGTATCGAAAGGACGGTCGGGAAGTACAACCACAGGCCCGTACAATCTTACCAAATAGAAATAGAAGTAAGCCCGCAGAAAATAAGCCCTTCCCTTGAAATCACGCATTTCCATCTCGGTAAGCTCCTGGTTTTTGGATATATTCTCCAATACGATGTTGGCCTTACGGATTCCTTTATAGCAATCGCCCCACGGATTAAACCATGTGTTCGTTTCTTTCACTTCATCATAAAGTATAGCATTTCCATTCGTTACAAACGGAACGATTGCTTCATCTGAGCCCAATCCACTGGGTAATGTAGAAGACCATCCCCAACCATTCATAAGTATTGATTCATCAGGAAGCAGTGCAGCCGCTCCATTGATATACTCTTCCGTTCTGGAGCGGGAAAGGAAAATGGAGTCCAGCGTGGTCTGATCGTACACATATTTGTCAATGTCCAAGTATTTTTCGCACGAACCGAACATAATGCTTGAGACCAAAATAACGGTTATTGCGGCTATTCTACCGAGAAAACCGAATTCTCTTTTATAATTTCCAAATTTTATCATAATTGTCAGGTTATATTAGAATGAAAGATTAAGCTGTAAAGTATACACTCGCTGGACAGGATAGACTGTTCCATTGTCTCCTGCTTGTGCGGGATCCAGCATCTTCTCTTTAGACCAAACTGCCAAATTGTCTCCAATCACACTAATTACTGCTTTCTGAAGACCAAACTTTTTCAGGAATTGGTTCTTGAGTGTATAAGAGACTTGCACATTCTTCAGACGCAAGTAACTACCATCAGACAACCAAAAAGAAGATGATTGACTATTATTACTGCTACCTCCATAATAAAGACGAGGGTACTTGGCGTTCGGATTCTCGGTGGCAGGGTCGCCTGAGATTTCACGTGAAATCCATCGGTTTGCCGGATTGGCAAAGTCTGTAATCACATTACCAGCTGTACTACCCGAGAATGGCTGATACATATTTCCACCTTTAAAATAGGTCACGCGGCTTACTCCCTCGAACAGGACACTTACATTAAAGTTCTTCCAGTTAAACTCTGTGGCAAATCCATACTGTATCTGAGGCACATAAGAATACTTCAAAGGTACAATATCATCCCAATTGACAATGCCATCACCATTGACATCCTTATACTTGATGTCACCAGGCAAGTAATTGCCAAAATCCTGACGAGGACTATTATCTATATCTGCCTGGTCTTTAAACAGGCCCAAAGCTATCAAGCCTCGGTTAATTCCACTTTGATATCCTACGGCTGATTGGTAATCGTATTTCTTAAGATCTTCCTCGAAATTGGTGATTTTGTTCATGGACTGTGTGTAGTTGGCACGTATAATCAGGTATTTGTCATTGTCACCCAAAGGCTGCGTATATGAGATATGTCCATCCATACCCCAGCTCTTCATTTCACCTACATTGGCCCAAGGTAATGACGGAAGTCCCATCTCTTCGGGTACACTCTGGCGTTGTTGATAAATACCTGAACGTATATCCTGGAAGAAATCGACTGTCATTTCAAAACGTTCGTGGAAGAAACGTGTATCAATACCGATGTCAGCTTTCTTGGCCTTTTCCCAGCGCAGGTTGCTGGAACCCACTTGCGTTTCGGTCAAACCGGAACCGTTATTCCAACTGCCGGAACCTGTGTGACCAATCAAAGTCAGATAGGGAAAACGTACCGAGTCATCCCAAGTGAGACGGTCATTACCTACTATACCATACGAAGCCCTGATTTTGAAATAATTGATAAAATTGTCCTTATTACGCCAGAAGCGATATTGCGTGGGAGCCCAACCTATAGAAACAGCGGGAAACCAACCAAATTTCTTACCTTTCTCAAAAGCCTCCGAACCGGTGTAACCCATATTAAATTCGGCCATATAAGTATCATCATACGAATAAGAGAAACGGCTTGAGTAACTATTATAACGTTTAGGGATAGCAGTCAGCAATTGATTATATTTCGATGCTTCATAATCGCTCCATTCGGCCTTCACCAAAGCACCTACCTTATGTACCTTATTAAATGTCTGGTCGTAATTCAGTCGGAAATCCCAATAAATTCTACGCTCAGTGTCATTCCAATTTGTATAATAGGGCTCCACTGCATCAGATATTTTCTCCAAATCGAGTGTTCCATCACGTTTATAACCATGAGCATAATAAATGGCCGGCATTTTTTCGCGAACTTGGGTTCTCGCACCTATCGAATTAATGTTGACCAATCCTGCAATACTCAGTCCGGGAGTTATCATCTTCAAATCCTGATTGAGCTGCATCGTGATTTTATTGTCATTGGAATAGAACTTACGATAACCCGTCATATTCAACAATACATACGGACTGATATTCGATTTATCAGTGCCATATCCAGGTGCCTGCCCTGTGGTGTACATCAACGGTACTGTCACCGGAGTCAGATTGGATTGTGCCTGCCACAATACCTTACTGTCGTTTCCATATCCCGGATAATTCTGAGTAACAATCACAGTCTCTTCATTCAGCGAGAGCGTAGTGGTGGGAGTGACATTCACATCCACATTGGCACGGAAATTAAACTTGTTGTAATTTACGTTCGTATTGTATTTGTTTACCCCTTTGTCTTGCTTAAAAATAGCATCTTTTGTCGTAAAACCAGCACTGATGTAATAACGAGCCACTTCACCACCTCCCGATGCACTCAGGAAGTATTGTTGGTTCCAGGTATAGTCTTTCAAGATAACATCCCGCCAATCCACATCCGGATGAAAATCAGGATCCATGTGATTTCTAAACAGTGCCAAATCCACATCCGTATAAACAGGAATACGTCCACGTGTCACGGCAGCTTCGTTGGCGAGTGCCGCATATTCCGCAGCACGTACATATTTGGGCATTTGAGGAGAATAAGAAATACCAGTATTTGCCTTCACCTGCAAATTCAGCTTTCCCGCCTTACCCTTCTTGGTACTTACCAATACTACACCGTTGGCACCACGCACACCATAAACCGCCGTAGAAGAGGCATCCTTCAAGATAGAGAAACTTTCGATGTCTTCGGGGTCGAGCGTATTCAAGTTACCTTCGATACCGTCAATCAATACCAAGGCACCCTGTCCGGCACCAAAGGTACTAATACCACGCACCCAGAACTCGGAGAAATCCTTACCCGGCTCTCCACTACGTGTAACGGAAATGATGCCCGGAACACGTCCGCCCAACATGTTGCTTATGGAAGTGGCAGGAGTTTTCAACGTAGCCACCTCAACTCCAGTAATGGCACCTGTCACATTAATCTTCTTCTGTACCTTACCCGATGCCGTAATCACAACCTCGTCCATTACATTCGAACTCTCCTTCAACACCACGCGCATGCGCTCGTCACTCTTGTTCATCTTTATCTCCTGAGGATCATACCCCACATAGGATATGACCAACGTATGCCCGGCTTTGATACCCCCTATCTTGAAACGACCGTCAATATCCGTAATGGCACCCATAGAAGGAACTTCCTTTACAGAAATCGATACTCCGATTAAGAGTTCGCCTTTCTCGTCCATAACCGAACCCGAAGCTACCACAGTCTGTTGCGCATAGGCCAAATTCATAGAACTTACCCATGCCATAAGAAACAGTAATATATGTTTAATCTTCATCTTGATTCATTTTATATGATTTCTACTTTTATTCAATTGTCATTTTCCGGATTGCCTTTGAAGATTCTTCACCAATGAAGAAGTTCTCTTCCGAATCCAAAGCAATACACAATGGATTATCAAACAATGCATCCGTAGGGAATCCGTTAAGTCTTCCTGACCGATCGGGAGCTCCCGCTACCAAAGAAACAAGCCTTCCTTTGATTTTCACAATGCAATGGCTATTTTTGCAACATACATAGAGTTCACCGTTACTATTCACCGCCATTCCGCAAGGTTCTTTCAATACGGCATCGGTCAATCTATCTCCAAAAGCTGTAGCCAACCATCCCGGTTGGAAGCCGGCATAGCGTTCCACTTGCCATGCGCCCGAAGTATCTTTCCATATCTTCACAATGCCATTACTCTCAGGATAAGAAGCGAAAAAACACTTATCGTATTTACTATAAGTCAGATAATGCCTCCACTGGCTGGTATTCACTCCATCAAAAGCCGGGTAATCTGATGTAGCAAATAACTTTGTATAACCTTTATCTTCCAAATCTATTTCATAAAGACCATCACCGGACATTGCATACAAATAGCGGTCATCTTCGGCATAAGCCAATGCCCCCTGGCAATCGCCTTGGAAAGGTATTGTGAGACCAAGAGAGTTTAAAATCCATCCATCCGCACGGGTAGCTGTGTATAAAGCACCTCCACTACGGGGCATGATGCTCACTTTTTCTCTTGAACTATCAACTGCAACAGCACCCATATAACCAATATTAATCAGACGAATCACCGTATTATCCTCTAATGACACAAAATAGGTACGGTCGCCCCATCCTCCTCCAACGAAAATGAAATTATCACTCTTTTGTCCTGCAACAGCTACAATTCCTGTACACTCATTCATTCGGAATTCTTCTATTTTACTGTCATCTGACGATGTCCATCCGTCTTCACCAAATTTTCCCAATATTGTTTTCACAGATTGAGTTTGATAATACTTAAACTTCACATTGTCAGAGGTGTACCTTTTACCTTCCACTTCCAATGTTATCTCGTTATAGCCGGGCAACTGCTTGGGGATAAGCCCATACAATTCATTTCCGTTGTTGTTTACTATAACCGCTTCCTTGTCGGCAAAGAAAACTTTGACTTTTCCGGTCGTGTCAACCGGAAAGTTTCCTTTGATAATAAAAGAATCGTTGATTCTTCCCCAGTCGGGTGACATGGATTTTAACTCAATAGGCTTGCTCGAATCATAATAGTTGCCTATTTCAGGCCATTTCTCAATTACTTCTTCGCCATTGCAACTTGCGAACAAAATACTTAAGAAAAGAAAAACAAAATAAAGCTTGTTGTTCTTCATAATATATAAGTAGTGGGGTTCTATGCTTTTCATTACTAATAGTAGTCATTGGTACCAGCCCCCCTTTAAATACCAAAGCTACGTAAAACTCATTGCAGATTACCGAAAGTGATATGTATCGTTACGGTTATCTCTGATTTTACAATCTTTACATAAATAGCTGACTTAACCGTCATCATCATACATACATTTCATAAGATTAACTTGATTAGATTTAACATTACAATAACTCCATCGACATACATTCCGTACATCGATACACAAAGCTACAGAAGTGTACCCAATACACTTTTAGATATTAGATATATAATTTTAGATATTAGATAATCTATACTACAAACGATAAAAAATAGGAAAAAGAAGTAAATTAGACCTCTGTAGGAGACTTACCAAAGTACTTTTTAAATACCGTACTAAAGTAACTGATACTGGAATAACCACAAAGTTCGCTAACTTCCGTGATGGTGTATTTATGAGATTGGAGTAATTCTAAAGCTCGGTTTAAACGAATGGATTTAATAAACTCAATAGGTGATTGACCTGTCAATGCTTTTATTTTTTTATATAATAGTGAACCGCTCACATGCATTTCCATAGCAAAGCTTTCTTTGTCAAAATCCAGATTTTGCATATTATTATGAATTACTTCCACGGCTTTTTTCACAAACTGATCATTAAGCTCATTCGCCAAAATAACCTGTTGCTCATCATTCTCCGGTTTTATCAATTTCAAAGCTTTCTCTCTGACAATTTCCCTGTTTCGCATAAGGGACTTTATCCGTTGCTCCAAAAGTGATATATCAAAAGGCTTTGTGATATAATCTTCTGCCCCCAGACCTAAACCTTCCAATTGGTCACTTTTATCACAAAGTGAAGTTAACAGGATTACCGGAATATGCGAAGTTTCAAAAGTAGATTTAATCAATTTACATAACTCAAACCCATCCATATCAGGCATCATCACATCCGAAATAGTCAATTCAGGAGATTCTTTCTGAAGCAATTCCCATGCTTCATTGCCATTGCCAGCCTCTAAAATGTAATATTGATTTTCAAAAGAACACTTCAGGAAGTTCCGCAAATCCTTATTATCATCTACGATTAATATAGATTTCTTCTTTCCGGATCTATCATCTTCCTGTTTATATTCCGACTGATCAGACGGACCATCGGCAGATATGATATTACCCAGTTCTTCATGTCCAACAGGTGCAACTTCAACCACTTCTTTATAAGGGATGTTTATTTTGAATAAAGAACCTTCATTCTCCTTACTTTCAAGCGAGACTTTTCCCTCATGCATCAAAACGTAATTTTTCACCAACAACAGGCCTATCCCGGAACCTACCATGCGTGAATTAACCTTATTATCTCCCCTATAAAACTCTTTGAACAACTTTTTCTGAGCATTATCCGAGATACCCAATCCATAATCTCTTACCTCCAAGCTCCAATAGTACTCATTACAATTCAATGTAAGCTCCACTTTACCATTCGTATGGGAATATTTGATTGCATTAGATATCAAATTATCAACGACTTTCTCTATTTTCAATTCATCGACAGCTGACATATAAGATTCCTTGTTAGAGACAAACTCTAATATAACATTCTTTTTCCCTGCTGTAGACTTGAACATCGTTTTCCGCCTATATACCAAATTAACAATATCAACCATTACCAAAAACAGTTGTCCTTTTCCCATATCTACTTTCTGGAAATCCAGAAGTTGGGTTGCAACATTAGATAAGCGTTCAGACTGTTCCATAGCCAGATTCAGATAATAATGTCCTTTCTCTGACAATTCTTCCTCTTTATTCAATTCCTGAATAGGTGCATTTATCAGCGTTATCGATGTACGAAGATCATGAGCAGTATTTGTGAAAAAACGAATTTTATCTTCGGCATGGCGCTGTTTTAAACGATTTATATAGAATTTAAGCACAAAGAATGTAGTACTCATTATAATAATGAATATCACCAGGCGGAACCACCACGTCTGCCAGTAAAGCGGAATAACGTGTATATCCAATGTACGTTCATCAACTATCTGAGAAAGTGAATTATTGTACATTCTTACTTTAAGCCGGAAATTACCATTAGGAATATTGGTATAAGTAATTATTTGCTGACTGGAAGGATGTGACCACTCCACATCAAGACCTTCCATTTTCCATGAAAATTTTATTTCTTTGGAAGAAACACCAATAGGCAATACCTCAAGCGTCAGAGTATTCTGATCATATTTGAATGAAATATCAGTTTGCTTATTTACCGGGATTCCACGCAACAAATCCTGATTTTCTCTGATAGAACTACCGGAAATATTGATATTCTGGAAATAAATCTGCCCGTTGAGCTGGGTATGATATAACTTATCTGGATTAAACATTACCGCTCCATTATTGGTACCCCACATCAATTCGCCATTGCGTAATTTGCAGCTGGCATTCACATTGAACGAAGCACTGGAAAGAGCCAAAGTGGAATAATAAGTATGTACCGTACTGTCGGCAGGATTATAGCGACACAATCCATTTTCCGTTCCTAACCATAGATACCCATTATCATACATAACACTGTTAACATAATTAGATGGCAATCCGGATTCCACTGTTATTTTATGAGTTTCACGATTCGTATAATTATAGTGTAGCAATCCGTCTCCGGAAGTAGCCACCCAAATATCATCCTCCATTACTAAAATATCTTGTGCAAGGCATTCTGGTAAAAAAGATATTTGCCCTGTTTCTTTGTCTAACAAAAGCACAGAATAAGTACAGGCCAACAACATTTTTCCTGGAGAAAACTCCATAAACGTACGCATGGGCTGTGCACCATACGTATGAAAACGTTTTTCTTTCGTCAAATAACATATTACATCTTGGATACCCCCAATCCAAATATCACCCTCGCTATCCTTATATATATTCATTATGAATTTACCATCAGACTTCAAATCCGATGTATTCCGTGGATAATGAACCAATTCTTTTCCGGTATTCCGATCTAAAACATAAAATCCGGATGAGAACGACCCCGCCCAGATGTTTCCTTCATTATCTTCACATAATGCCAGAAATACCTGTGCCTGTGCCTGTTTATTCTGATAATAAATATCCCATTCATTAGTGGCTACTCTCCACCTGCTTATCCCATTATTCGTAGCAAACCAGATATCTCCTTTGCTATCTTCAAGTATCTTGTTTACATTATCATTCCCTAAAGAATTCGGATTATTAACCTGATGGGTAATTTGATTAATTAATGGAGACTTCCAGTCGAAAAAAGAAAGTCCACCTGTATAGGTAGCGACCCATACTCTTTGCTTACCGTCACAATAAATATCATAAACTCCATCCCCGCGAAGAGAGAAAGGATTATCAATATCTTCTTTCAGAATGTTCAGAACCGTTTTTTTATCCTTATCCAATTCCCATACTCCCTGCCCGTCAATCCCAACCAATAATGTTGAATCAGAACTTTCCGTTATCACTCCGATTGGCTGTTTTGGAAAATCAGAAAATGGCAATAACGATTTTTTTTTCATGTCCAGATAAAAAAGACCGTCAGTAGAAGTCCCTATCCATAAAACCTCTCCTTTATTATCATAAAAAAGACTGCTTATCTGAAAAGTATTATTTATTTCATATACACTTTTTTGTTCCAATGTATTCATATTCAGCAAACTAATGCTATCCTGATGTGTTACAAGCAAATGTGTCTGATCATAAGGTACTATACTCTGTGTCATGATTTGTTTCTCGCCTATTTGGGAAAACATTCCATTCTTATATTTACACAATCCTCCGGAAGTGGGAATCCAGAGAGCCTGTTCATCATCAATAACAACTTTGCCTACACTTAAATAAGAATTTTTTAATGAAACCCTAAGATCCAGAAATAAATCAAACCGGTCATACAGTTCATTATAATGAAAGAATTGGCCATTATTCGTATATGCTATTAAAAACGAATTATTATAGGCCAGCTTGACATTAATGATATTGGCTGTTTTATAAGGAAGCTGATAGATGCGATAATCACTTTCCGTAATTCTCAATATACCCGTTTTAGAAGAAGCCCAAATAAAACCATTCTCATCTTTGCAGACAGAAGCCATCTCCCGCATGGAAATTCCATACATCGTATTAATATTATAAAACTTCACATCCGAAGCATATATATTAAAAATAGAAAGGAAAAGAAAGAATATAAGCAGTCGTGATTTCATAATATTACAGTTAGCTGTTGCAAATATAATATATTTGAAAGCAATCAACCAATATATGCATTATTTTGTCTAATTTTGCACCTCGTTTCACAAAAAGTACAGATTATTTATGAAAGCGTTCGAATTCAAACCAAAGCTATTCACGGCTTTGAAGAACTACTCGAAAGAATTATTCATGGCAGACCTGATGGCCGGTATCATAGTAGGTATCGTTGCTCTCCCGCTTGCCATTGCATTTGGTATTGCATCCGGTGTATCACCCGAGAAAGGTATTATCACGGCAATCATTGCCGGATTTATTATCTCCATGTTGGGAGGTAGCAAAGTACAGATCGGTGGTCCTACAGGAGCTTTTATCGTTATTATTTACGGCATTATCCAGCAATACGGAGAAGCGGGATTGATTGTTGCCACGCTAATGGCGGGAATCATTCTTATTCTGTTAGGGATATTCAAGTTGGGTGCCGTAATTAAGTTTATCCCTTATCCTATCATCGTAGGATTTACCAGTGGTATTGCTGTCACTATTTTCACCACCCAAATAGCTGATATTTTCGGACTTAGTTTCGGTGGTGAAAAGGTTCCCGGAGATTTTGTCGGGAAATGGATGATTTATTTCCAGCATTTCGACACCATTAACTGGTGGAATACGATTGTCAGCATTGTAAGTATTGTAATTATTGCCATAACCCCGAAATTCTCAAAGAAGATACCGGGATCGCTGATTGCTATCATTGTAGTAACAGTAGCGGTATATTTGATGAAGACTTATGCCGGAATCAACTGTATAGATACCATTGGTGACCGTTTCAGCATCAAAGCGGAACTGCCGGACGCAGTAATGCCTTCACTGAACTGGGAAGCTATTCAGGACTTATTCCCTGTAGCCATTACCATTGCAGTATTAGGAGCCATCGAATCACTGCTTTCTGCCACGGTAGCAGATGGTGTTATCGGTGACAAGCATGATTCCAATACGGAATTGATAGCACAAGGAGCTGCCAATCTAATAACACCTTTATTTGGTGGTATTCCTGCCACCGGTGCTATTGCACGTACAATGGCCAATATAAACAATGGTGGTAAAACCCCTGTTGCAGGTATGATACATGCAATGGTGCTTTTGCTTATCCTTCTATTCCTTATGCCTTTGGCACAATATATTCCAATGGCATGTCTGGCAGGTGTACTCGTAATAGTCTCTTATAATATGAGTGGATGGCGTACGTTCAAGGCATTGCTGAAGAATCCGAAATCAGATGTCACTGTATTGCTGATTACCTTCTTCCTGACAGTAATTTTCGACTTAACCATCGCTATTGAAGTGGGTCTTGTCATAGCTTGTGTACTTTTCATGCATCGCGTTATGGAAACCACTGAAATTTCTGTTATTAAAGATGAGATAAATCTGAATGAAGAATCTGCCAGCAAAGAAGAAGAAGAAAACTTGTCCATCCCTAAGGGTGTGGAAGTATATGAAATAAACGGTCCTTACTTCTTTGGTATTGCCACTAAATTTGAGGAAATCATGTCCAGACTGGGAGACCGTCCTAAAGTGCGCATTATACGTATGAGGAAAGTACCTTTCATCGATTCAACAGGTATTCACAATCTAACCAATCTTTGCCAGATGGCGCAACGGGAGAAGACAACAATCGTACTTTCCGGTGTGAATGAAAAAGTACACAAAGCGTTGGAAAAATCCGGTTTCTATGAGCTTCTGGGTGAAAAGAATATCTGCCCGAATATCAATGTGGCATTGGAAAGATCGAAAGAATTATTGAATGAGTAAAACAAGGTAATAATATAAAGGAGGGAATGAAAAAATCATTCCCTCCTTTATATTATTAAAGATATTTATTCTCTCATCCATGCTCCAGTAATCTCTGCTACATAAATATGATGTAAACCGCCATGGGCACCACCATACCATTGCTTACAAACACTTGGATCAATGAAACAATCTTCTTTCATTACATTCGTATAGAGCTTACGGCATTCCATACTGAGACGTCCTTGTTCAAAAAGAATATTTCCTTTTTCAGTAATAACCGGTTTCAGTCCCGTCTCTTTTACCTTGTCTACTTCCCTACCCGACTTGCTTCCACATATCTTATGGATAGCTCTATTCTCTTCTCCCAGGAAAGAAAGCGTGAAGTATTCACTCTTCTCAATAAACTCAAACGTGTAACGTTCCGGACGGATAAAGATATAGACCACTGGTTTGTTCCATAGGAAGCCTATACCACCCCAACTGGCAGTCATCGTATTGAAATGATCTTTATTACCTGCCGTCACTAGCATCCATTCTTTACCAATAACTTCAAAGAAGTTCTCTGAAAGGTCTTTAATTGCAATAGGTTTCATTGTATGCATATTATAAAATTATTCACTTTAATATTTCTGATAAATTCCATACTTGTACATGACGTATATCTTCTCTTGAAGACCAATAGTTTCGATTATAATCGAAACTAATCCGTTACTTTATATAGTCTTAATTCAAACGCTTATTACTCCATTATTTCCCGTTTGCAGGATCTATATACCCAATATATTGGATATATAGATGGGACGCGCTGGATATATAGATGGGACACATTGGATATATAGACCCAATACGTTGGATATATAGCTCCTGTAAACCGCTTAATAAGAAACACTAACCGGAAGACCTTCTTCTTTAATTAAAGAAGCAATGCGGTCCAGTTCTTCATGAGTAGCCTTACAAAGATCATGATCAGGTGTTTCACGATCAATGGTATAAATCATCACCTGGTGGGGTTTTATCTCTTTCACAACCTCCAGCCACGGAAGAACGTACTTATCCGAAGTATTATCCACGTCTTTCCCTTGATAACTGCCTTTCATGAACATGGTCTGAATAATGCAGTTTCCTTGAAAAGCTTTCATATGTTCTATGATTTCGTCTATGGAATAATGCCCTGTAGGACGATCCACAGTATGAATATAATCCTCGTCTACCGTATCAAGTTTCAATATGTTGTTATCTATCTTATTCAGCGCATCAAACACTGCAGGGCGGTGAATAAAGGTGGAATTACTCAATACACTGACTTTGGCATTCGGGAAATACTTATCACGAAGCATCAACGTATCTTCTATGATTTCAGGAAAATGCGGATGAGCTGTAGGCTCACCATTTCCGGCAAAGGTCAATACATCCGGTTGAGGTCCGTTCTGTTGCATATCTTGCAATCTGGCTTCAAGAGCATCGCGAACCTCTTCGCGGGTAGGCAATGCTTTCTTGGGACGATGGTCTGCATTGAAACCGCATTCACAATAAATGCAGTCGAATGAACACACCTTACCATCTTCCGGCAACAAGTTAATCCCTAAGGATACTCCCAAACGGCGGGAATGAACAGGACCGAAAATGGGAGACGGATAAATTACAGTCATTTTATTTACTATTTGACAATTGACGATTCAAATTACTGAATTACTATAAAAAACAAATACAGTATTTTCAGCGTTTATAACGGCAAAGTTAACTAAATCTTTATACGAAGTTGCATTTGTAAGTCGGCTTTTTTGTTTCCTTGTATCAGGTCGTTACCCGAACCAATATTTTCACGATCTTCGTAGATAGTCTGCCCGAATTTAACAAGGAACATAAAAACTTTGTTCACATCATACCGGACACAAGCAGAAAAACGAAATCCTTGCCCATAAAACGAAGGTGTATAAAAGGTATAAAGCAATCCTTTTTCAGAAGCATAAATACGGGAATCGTAATCATCCGTATGGAAATAAGTACCCTGCACAGATATCTTTATAGGAAAAGAAAAAGCATACGAGCAGGATTGTGTAAACTGATATCCCTGGCTTCCCTCCTGCCCCTGCGAATGAAAATGATTATAATCCACCGTTGTTCGTAACTGTAGATGATCCGGTGAATAAGTCAGTCGGTAACGAAGACTATGCTGATAAGTAGGAAGGATAACTTTTCCATCCGTACCCGCCACATCTCTCTCTTTTCGCTTATAGCGATAATTAACATACATAGATAAATTTCGCTTAGGAGAATAGAGTGATTGAAACATACCATCCACACCTTGCGACGGTTTACTGATGCGGTATTTCCACCAGGGAAAAGAAAATAAATCCAAAGAAGCGAAGAACTTCCAATGTGCCAAAGGCGATGCTTCGGTAGCCAGATACCAACCATTTTCATTTTGCGGTGCACTACTTTCACCAAACGAACGTGCAAACATTGCCCAGTAATCATGGCTATAATATCTATGAACAATCAGCAGTTGATAACCGGTTAATATGTTATATTTCAACTGGTTCAACAGTGAATAACCTTGTTTACCCATAGCTGCTTCACCTGTCAGAGTAAATCGATTCCAACGATATTTATAATCTACCCCCACATTATGAAAGTAATTCCCTTGCAGATTATACTTGGCATAGGTTCTTAATACCGGTTGATAACTACGGTTGAAAAAGTAGTAAATACCTGTCATTCCTACTTTTAGATTGTTCTTTTCATAGGTAATATTTCCACCCATCAACTGTAAAGTGAAAGCATTTACTTTATCTGCTTCCTTCTCCGTACGATGCAATCCGGTTTTATAAATAGAGGTAATTTCATTCCCTTCTATGACTCCATCCATAGAACGATGTGAATAAAAACCGGATAACTGAAGTGCAGGGATAACCTCCACTGTTGCCGCAGCACCCCTGAAATAATTATATTCATCCGTAGAACTATGCTTCCGGATACCACTATTACGGTTATCCACCGTTGAGAGAGAATAAGTTTTCCCTAAACGGAAATCAGTGCTGACTACCAACCCTTGCCCGAAACTTAATCTGTAATTTCCCAATGCCAACGTTTTCAACTTACCCAGATTACGAAGCAGAAAGTAAATAGAATAATAATCATATCCTTTTTCATTATGCAAGGCAAAGAAAGGTTCTCCTGCATCCTTTTCTGCTGTAACTCCCATTTGGAGGTAATCTCCATAACGATACCCATATCTCAGAGAATGATACATTGCAGGTCCCAAATAATTTTTCTGATAACCTTTACGGATATAAAAGGGCACATCCAGCCGGGTTAATACCTCCTGCTTACCATATTTCAACAGACTTTTCAACCGGGGAAAACCTTTCTTTTCCGCAACAGGATGCACACAAACAAAAGGGAGTAGCAAGTCAATGGTATGCTTATCCATTTCTTCCACCAATTGCAGTTCATAAATAGTTTGCATCTGCCCGTGTATATACACATAAGCCAAGATATTTTCAATTTGAATATCCGAAAGAAAAGAAAATTGCTCTAATTCATGTTTAGTAGTAACATTAATATTAACAGGTTCGTGCAAACGATCGGAAAGCTCTTCAAGCTCATCTTCCCAATTCTTTTCTTCCTCATCCATAGAGAGTTGCTCTATGTTCTCTTCCCATAGGGACACACTTGTATTTTGGGCTTCAAGTACAGGAGTCATCAACAGCATACTCAGAAAAACTCCCAACTTGAGTAATTTCATTCGTGTAAATAAGTTTAATTGTCGCGAAATTACCATAAATAAGTTAACAAGGCAAGGAAAACATCGACAATCAAACCAAATATAAAGATAAACACTTAATTTTGTGGCATGAACGCACGGCTGAACATATTCATTATCGTAGTCTTCCTTCTGTTCGGAACTTCCCTATGCCAGGCACAGGAAACGAAAACCGAAGGATACCTGGTTCCTATGTGCATTTACGAAGGAGACACTATCCCGTATATAAAGATACCTACCGTTTATATTTTCAAACCTCTCAAATTCAAGAACAAAAAACAGTTGAATGAATATAACCGACTGGTATATAACGTAAAGAAGGTATTGCCTATCTCCAAAGAAATCAACCGCGCAGTTATTGAAACTTACGAATATATGATGACTTTACCTGATGAGAAAAGCCGTCAGAAACACATGAAAGCGGTAGAAAAAAGCCTGAAAGAACAATATACTCCACGCATGAAAAAGCTTTCTTTCTCTCAAGGAAAGTTATTAATCAAGTTAGTGGACCGCCAAACCAATTCCACGGGTTACGAACTGGTAAAAGCCTTCATGGGACCTTTTAAAGCAGGTTTCTATCAGACTTTCGCCGCACTGTTCGGTGCCAGTCTGAAAAAACAATATGACCCTACTGGAGATGATGCGCTTACCGAACGGGTTATTCTGTTGGTAGAAAGCGGACAGCTCTAATAATGTTAAGAACATTGTTAGTAATGAAAAACAGTCATTATAGAAAACCATGTATTTCAAACACTTATCTATGTTGAAAACTTCTATGAACCATTGTTCATTTCTCTATCGATAAGGACATGATGACCACTGTTTGAACAGGGTTCAAACAACTTATCAACACCTTGTTATTTCAGTTTCTTAAATAAATCCCAGATAACGATACCGGCAGTTACAGATACGTTCAATGAGTGTTTCGTACCATATTGGGGTATCTCAATACATCCATCAGAATGGTCAATAACCTCCTGCTGAACTCCTTTCACCTCATTGCCCATAACTACTGCATACTTTTTAGTACGGTCTAAAGACAACTCATCCAACATGATACTGCCTTCCGCCTGCTCTACGGAATAAACAGTATATCCTTCCTTTTTAAGGTTATCAACAGCTTCAACACAGTTATCAACATACTTCCAGTCGACAGTGAATTCAGCACCTAAAGCTGTTTTATGCATCTCAGGATGGGGCGGAGTAGCTGTAATGCCACACAGGTAGATACATTCCACCCGGAAAGCATCCGAAGTACGAAATACAGAACCAATGTTATGAAGACTGCGGATATTATCCAATACCACCATCAGAGGCAGCTTCTCAGCTTCCTTAAACTCCTCTATACTAATACGATTCAGTTCTGTTATTTTCAGTTTACGCATGACAACTATACTCTTTAAATAGCTTTTATTAATAGATTGATTTACAAAGACTTGTTTAACACAAGTGTTTTATTTGCACCACACTTGTGTTTCATTTATACAACACAAGCATTACAGACAAGCCACACAAGTGTAGAACAAACAACGTACTTATACGTTATCTTTTTATTCCTGTTGCAAAGATACTTCTTTCCGTTCACATCCCTGTTAATAACCGTTGAAAAGCTGTCAAAAGAGTAGGGAAAGAAATTCAAAAATAATTCTTGCAATATTCAAAACAACGTATATGCATCCACCGAAATGAACATTCCAAAAAAGTTAAGAGAAACTTTCTGAGGTTATATAAACACATTTTTCAGCCCTATTACACCGGTTTATAACCATAAAGTTATTAACTTTGCACTTTATCAACAAGGTGTTGAAAGAGTTTTATAGATGGCTTATTATCAAGAGATATACCTTTTATTTGCCCGTTGATAACGTACGAATAAAGTTTTATCTCATACTAATAACTTCTCCGGCAAGAAAAATCGTATTTACTTGTCGACACTATTAACAGCCTATCATCACCATCAAAGGATTTTTAAATTAGAAAGAGAAATAAAAAATATAATTATGAATAATCTCATAGAAGCTATCAAGCAACTTAAAAAGGAGAAGAACGCGATTATTCTGGGGCACTATTACCAGAAGGGGGAAATACAGGATATAGCCGATTACGTCGGCGATAGTCTGGCATTAGCTCAATGGGCAGCTAAAACGGAAGCGGATATCATTGTGATGTGCGGTGTTCACTTTATGGGTGAAACAGCCAAAGTGCTTTGTCCGAATAAGAAAGTGCTGGTTCCTGATATGGCAGCCGGTTGTTCGTTGGCGGACAGTTGTCCGGCGGACAAGTTCAGTCAGTTTGTCAAAGAGCATCCCGGATATACGGTGATATCTTACGTGAATACGACAGCTGCCGTGAAAGCAGTGACAGATGTTGTGGTAACTTCTACCAATGCGAAGCAGATCGTGGAAAGTTTCCCCAAAGATGAGAAAATAATCTTTGGTCCTGACAGAAATCTGGGGAATTATATTAACTCTATCACGGGGCGCAATATGTTATTATGGGACGGCGCATGCCATGTACACGAACAATTCTCGGTTGAAAAGATTGTTGAATTAAAAGCGCAGCATCCCGATGCAGTGGTCTTGGCACATCCCGAATGTAAGAGTGTAGTTTTGAAGTTGGCTGATGTGGTAGGTTCAACCGCAGCATTGCTGAAGTATGCAGTGAATCATCCCGAGAAAGAGTATATTGTTGCTACCGAATCGGGCATCCTTCATGAGATGCAGAAGAAATGTCCGCAAACGACGTTTATTCCGGCTCCTCCTAACGATAGTACCTGTGCCTGCAATGAATGTAGCTTCATGAGATTAAATACGCTGGAAAAGCTTTATAATTGCTTGAAAGACGAATCTCCGGAAATAATAGTAGATCCTGAAATTGCCGAGAAAGCAGTGAAGCCTATCAAGAGGATGCTGGAGATTTCGGCAAAACTAGGGCTTTAATAAACTTTGGTTGTATGAATTATTAGCTACGCTTATATTCTGTTAAAGTCGTATGAAATGACAATAAGGGTGTATCAAGATAAATGATACGCCCTTATTGTTTTCACCATCCCATTGAGGAATATTTTCAAATAAATAATTTTCCTGTTTATTTGCAATACGATGCTTTTACAAAGGGAGCTTCAAGTAAATAGTCTAGGCTTTGCTTTACACTTTCTTCTACAGGACAACTGTATTGTTCGATCTCTGCCACTAAATGGTGCACACCTGCTTTATCTGTATTTTTAAAAATAGCATCGTAACCTACCATACCGCTTTGCCCTATTTCGCGGTGGTCTTTAATGTGGAGCATTGTGAAGCGTCCGGGATATTTATTGAAGTAATCTACCGGGCTGTTATCTCCACGCACTACCCAGTAAACGTCCATTTGGAAGAATACATATTCGGGGTTGGTGTGTTGCAGCATATAATCCAGCATTATTTCCTTGTCTTCTACTTTTTGGAATTCGTGAGCATGGTTGTGGTAACCGTATTTCAGTCCGGCAGCATTACAACGCTTGCCCACTTCATTGTAATAATCACAGTAGGTCTGCAATTCTTTCAAAGTCTTGGGTACGCCAAGCCATGGAGTGACAATGTATTCCATACCGGCAGCTTTGTGATCAGCTATACATTGATCCCACCATGCCAGAGCTTCCGTAAAGTCACCTGAAGATAATTCCTTGTCCGACAAGCCGTGCGATGTGTGTGAGGAAAGTACTTTCATTCCATTGGTCTCTACCATTTGTTTAAACTCTTGGGGCGTCTTGCCATAGAATTTTCCATCATTGTAGTTAGCAGCTTCCACACTGGTATAACCCATATCTGCCAAGTCTTTCAGAATTTTGTTGAGGTCTCCGCCATTGTTTATCAAATCTCTCACGGAATAGAGTTGTATGGCGACTTCTTTTTTTTCTTTTTCCTTCTTTTGGGGGGATTGGGGTGTGGTACATGCTTGTGGCACAGTCAGACAGAAGGTTGTCAGCACTGTAAGTAAATAATTCTTCATTATCATGTTTGTTAATTTTTCATGGATTATATTGGATAAATGCCTGCAACGAGGCTGTCGCTTTTAAAAGCGATGATTCTCATTGCAGGCATCGTTATGTTTGAAAAGAAAGGATTAGTCAAGAACCTTCACGCGGATGTTACGGAACCAAACGTCGTCTCCATGGTCTTGTACACCAATGAAACCTTCGTGATTGTCTCCGCCACAGTTGTTCAGGAGTTCAAATGCCAAAGGCCATTTTTCTTCACTGAATTTGCTGGCCTGTAACATATCTGTCCATTGCTTGGTCCATAAGTGGTATTCCAATACGTTCTCGTCGTTTTGTCCATGAACTACGGTGCCTTTGTATACCATAATTTTGGCTTTATTCCATTCACCGAATGGTTTGGCATTCTGAGGAACTGCTGGAATCATATCATACAGAGAAGCTGCCTGACGGTTATTGTCCTTGCCCAGTTTGGCATCGGGATGATTAGCGTTGTCCAGTACTTGGAATTCGGGAGCGGAGATGTAGATAGGTTCCAACACTTCATTACCGTCCTTGTCTTGAGAAGTGACTTCCTGAGCCAGATAGAAGATACCGGAGTTACCACCTTTCGAAATCTTCCATTCTAATTCCATCTCGAAGTTTTTGAATTTGTGGGCGAAGATTAAATCGCCTCCTTCACCAGTCTGTCCTTCACCAGTACCTGTGCCGTTAAATTTAAGACAGCCATCTTCAATAGTCCATCTGGAGGGTACTTGGTCTTTGCCATATCCGCGCCATCCGTCTAAGCTTGTTCCGTCGAAGATAGTTATATAGCCATCAGCGTCTATCGGTAGGGTCAGACTATCTGTTTCAGCTCCCTTTAATGATTTGGAATAAGATAATGTAACGGTAGTAGGCGTACTTTCTTCCGTAACATTTTGTTTTTTGGCACCGCCTCCACAAGAAGCTAGCATACCACCAATGAGGCAGCAAGCCAAAGGATAATAAATTTTCTTCATAATAAAAAAATATTAAATAGTTTATGTTTGATTGTTATCTTGGCATATCGGGTAATTTCCAACCTTCGCGGTAGTTGTGCTTCACAAGTTCTTCGGCAAATGCTTTGGCATTGACAGGATCGGTCCATGTCTTGTCGAACGTAGGATGACCGTTGTGTATCTTGAAACCATCCTTGATGACTGTACGGATAGTTTCCTCGTCACCGATATTAGTAAAACGCATATTGGCACCATCCCATTCCAATGTCTTATTTAAACCCTGTAGACGGATTGCTAATACACCCATAGCTACCATTTCGTTCATTGGGCCTGCTTCCGAGAAGTCAGATTTCGGCATTACACGGTTTGAAGCGCTTTCTTTGCAAGCACGTACCCAGTCCATTTCATGACCGCCATTCATAGCCTTCGGTACACGACGGCAGACTTTCGGTGCATTGGGTACACGACCTGAAAGCAACCATGGGTTTTGTCCATAGCAACCGCAAATTAGTGTGTCTTTGGTACCATGGAAGATGGTTAGACCACCACCACTTTGCATCAGTTGTTTTCCTTCGGGGAATCCTTTCGGACGTTCAGGCATCATGCCACCGTCGTACCAGTGAACTTCCACTTCGGGCATAGCCACTTTCGGCATATTTTCGCGTGCGGGGAAAGTCAGCTTCACATGCTGTGCTTGCGGAGCACAAGAATTGAGTAATAATGTAGACGAGCCTTCCACCTTAGTAGGATATTGTAACTTCAAAGCCCTAAACGGTTGGTGCAGGATGTGGCAGGCCATATCGCCCAAAGCACCTGTACCATAATCCCACCATCCGCGCCAGTTCCAAGGATGATAGATTTCGTTATAAGGATTCAATTTGGCAGGACCAGTAAATAAATCCCAGTTTAGTGTACGAGGAATACGGTCTTCCTTTTCAGGAACGTTCAGTCCTTGCGGCCAGATGGGGCGGTCGGTAGCGCATTCCACTTTTATTACATCGCCAATTTCACCGTTCCATATCCATTCGCATACTAAGTCAGTACCTTCATCTGAAGAGCCTTGGTTACCCATTTGGGTAACTACACCAGTGGAAGCGGCCAGACGAGTGAGTAGACGAGACTCATATACAGAGTGCGTCAGCGGTTTTTGGCAATATACGTGTTTGCCCATTGTCATGGCATCGGCTGTAATGATGGCATGTGTATGGTCGGCAGTAGCAACGATCACTGCATCAATGGATTTTCCCATTTCATCGTACATTTTACGATAATCCCAATATTTCTTTGCATTGGGGAATTCGTCGAATACACCTTTTGCGTAGCGCCAATCTACGTCACAGAGGGCTACGATGTTTTCTGTATTCTTCACATGGTTGATGTTGGTGTGTCCCATTCCACCTATACCAACGGCAGCAATGTTCAATCGGTCACTAGGAGGTACGTGTCCGTGGCTACGACCTAAAATGGTACTTGGAGCAATTGTAAGTCCTGCCAAAGCTAAACCTCCGGTCTTAAGAAATTCTCTTCTTGTAAATTTAGACATGGTTTTTTAGATTTAAAAAGTGGTTAATATTATGAATCTTAAAACAATCAATATTACAAATATGTCAGACTACAGTTCTTTTCGGACGAAGGAGTCCGTAGCCTTCTTTCATATACTTTCGGCGTTCCCTAATTTCTTCTAGTGTCTGTAAATCTCCGATAGCGGACAAGTCATTTCGGTGTGCATCTTCCAAGAATGTCCAACCATATTGGGATGCGATTGCAGAATCACGCATCTGCGGAAGCCGTGGGTCACGTTTTCCACTTTCAATAGAATTAGCCATAATGTCACAAAGCTTGTCTAGATTCTTCCCGCCAAATGGCTTTTCCAGACGAAGTGTACGGTTCACTCCGTGAAGTTCCACTACAGCAGTTTGGAAATCATGCGTCATGCGTACAATACCTTTTGTACCAATGATATCCGTATATGCGTTATGAGTTTGATTTTTGGAGAGTTGTCCGTAGACGAAACCTTGTGTAACATCAAATACAATTCCGTTTTGGAAAGTACCGTGGCACTGTACCCACCAGGGATCTTTATAGTTCCACATTCGTATACCTTGTGCATGCCAAGTTTTATATTCGCTATTGGCATACCAACGGGCAATGTCTATGTAGTGCATGCCGCAATCGTGGTAAGCAGGGCCTTCGTACTCGTGTCCTTCGCCTGGTGCCAGTCCTGGAGTCATGTGACAGATTCGTAGAATGGCTAGTTCACCTATTTCACCTTCTTCAATAAACTGTTTCATGATCTGATGATACCATGAGTTACGCAAGTAAAGATTTACTGTGGAAAAAATATCACTTTTTTCCACTAGATCTACCACTTCCCATTCTTTATCGATGGTATCGGCAACGGGTTTTTCCGAAATAATGTGTTTTTTACTTTGAATAGCTTTCTCTATTTGATCTTTCCGTGAATCAGCTAACGTAAAGAGTCCTACGGCCTGTACGCTGTCATCATTGAATATTTCCTGTTCATCGGATATGATTTTGGATGTAGGTGAAAGAGTTCTTGCCAATTCTCGAGAAGCGGAATCTGTGTCGCAGATATATGCAATGTCCCACCGATTAGTCTTTTGCATGCTTTCCAAATACATCTGTCCCATTCGCCCGAACCCAATCAAACCAACTTTTATTTTCATGGTGTTTTTCTATATTTTATATTGGTTTGCTACAAAATTAGGACAATTCGTTATAGAAAGAAAAACAAAAATATAAAAAATAAAAAATAAATTATAACTTTATGTTATTTGATAAATGCAATTTTCGTAACAATCCCCTCTTTTCCTTCACTGTCTGCGGCAAGTACCATATATATTCCTGTGGCCACTCTCCTACCCTGCTTATTTCTTCCATCCCAAGTGAATTGCCCTCCCAGGGAAGTACCTTGATAAATAAGATGTCCGGCAGTGTCCACAATCTTCACATCACTGTCGTAGACCATCCCCGTAACAGTAATCACACCGCTGTAGTCCGGGCGTACCGGATTAGGATAAGCTCGTACATTACTCTCTTTAAAGCTGTCTTCAGCCTCTGTAGCGTCACTTTGGTAAGAAACAAGCCCTTTACCTGTTCCGATGAAGACTTCGCCGGTACGGGGATGTATAGCAATAGATACGATACTATTGGAAAGTAGCGGACTATTCTCTTCCGTAAAGTGATGAATCGTTTCCATTCCATCCGCACTTATCAGGTAAATTCCATTGGACGCCGTACCTATCCATTTTCTGTTGGCACCATCTATTGCAATGGCATTAATCGCTTCGTTCACCAATAAGAAATCAGCTAACCCACTGTCATCATTGCGCGGAACTTTAATCTGTGTACAATAGAAGTTATCATTGAAATAGCGGGAAGGATTGTTCAGTACCAAAGGACCTCTGTTAGTACCGATCCAGATGACTCCCTCTTTATCCTCGGCAATGCAATAAACCGCCAGCTGTTCTAAAAGGGCTCCGTCTTGATTCGTAAACCGGGTAATGAACCTGTGTTGGTCGTCCGAAGTATCTGCTATAGTGCCGTTATAATTCAAACAAAACAATCCTCCCGACTCTATACGCGAAGAAGTAGCCCACAGCCAACCTCTTTTATCAAAGATAGTCCGTCCGAAATTACTTGCTTTTACTATTTCCGGATAATGAAGACTTACCCAGTCACCATTTTTCATCAATACACTCACTGCATGTTGTGTCTCACAACTCACCATCCAAAGGTTATTTTCTTTGTCATAAATCAATCCGTTCACGCGTACATAACTATCTGCCCAAGGTTCATTAGGTACAGCACTTTCCAACGGACTGTTATGCATACTATACCAGTTTATGAACTTCCCATCTTTAAATTCGTAAATCCCTTCTCCTGCTGATGCTGCAAAATGATGAGCAATGTCTTTAGGATCTTGCACAATACAGTTTATGTCATCGTATCGATGTTTGGTTTGTTCACTGATCCCTTCTTCCTGAAAACTGTTCCAGGTATTATTTTCAAAGGTCATAATGGTTCCGGGCCTGTCAAGTCTGTTAGCTATATGTCCTCCTCCGGTAATCAGCAATCGTTCTCCGGCAAAATTCATATAATACGGATAGTTCCGTACAGGACTATTCGGAGTAATGTTTTCGGGTACTTCTCCTTTAAAAGGAATATCGTGGTATTGCGAGAGGAATTCAGAGGTATCATCCGACACTTTCTTCCAGTTCTTAATATCCAGCAGATTTTCTGTCAATAACCCTGCAAACAACCCTTCGGAAGTAGCGGCATAAAGATGATTATCCGATACATTACATGCCAGAACGTTTTTATTCAGAGGATAGTAATTGCTGATTTCCCGCTTTTTCAGATTGATACAAAGAATACCCGACGCAGTGGATAAATACGTGTATTCCTTATAAAAACAAGCGTGGTTGATCGTCTTATCCTGTGTCATATTCTTGTTTTTATAATCGGGAAGGTTATAGATATCTTCCTCATTCACCAACAGGTCTATATTTGCATTGGAATAAATAATGACCAATGATTTATAGGCTGATTGGTAAGCAATATAAGATATTTCCGTATCGCTTAGCGGAAAAGATTTTGAATAAGTTCGTATGCTGGTATCTTCTTTATCATAAGCATATAAATCACCATTGGCAAGGATGAAGAGTTTACTTCCAATGACTTCACTGCGGGTAGGGTTATGATAAGAAAGGTAAGTTTGCCACTCTCCTATCGCATTTTGCGAATAGGCAGGCAGAAAATAGATTAAGCAGAGAAGAACTATATATTGAAATCTCATAAAATCAGAGTTATATTAGTTTGTAAGCAACACACTTACAAACTAATAACTCCATATTTTCGGGTTTATTGTATGCTATTAAGGAATTTGCAAAGTTTGTTTGTAGCTATGGCACGGTGGCTGATTTTGTTTTTAAGTTCGTTGCCCATTTCTGCAAAAGTCTGTGTATACCCTTCGGGAACAAATATAGGATCATATCCAAAACCGGAGTTTCCTCTTCTGGTTTTGATGATTTCTCCTTTGATTACACCTTCGAACAAATGCTCTTTTCCGTCGATAATCAGTGCGAATGCAGTGCGGAATTGTGCTTTCCGGTTTTCTATTCCTTCCATGGCATGTAGCAGTTTCAGCATATTTGCTTCTGCATTATGTCCGTCTCCGGCATAGCGTGCCGAATAAACTCCCGGTTCTCCATTCAAAGCTTCTACTTCCAGACCGGTATCATCGGCAAAACAATCCATCTGGTAGTTTTCATAAATGTACTGTGCTTTCAGTAAAGCGTTTCCTTCCAAAGTATCGGCAGTTTCAGGTATGTCTGTATGGCAATGAATGTCTTTCAGACTAAGAAGTTCTATTCTGTTACCTAAAATAGCGGTTACTTCTTCCAATTTGTGTGCATTGTTTGTGGCAAATACGAATTTATGTTTCATATGTTGATTGGTTCTTATTTCACTTTCAACCGGTCAAAACCTTCTCCATATACTCCGATAACGGAACTTTGAGAGATAAATGCGTTCGGGTCAATGTCTTTCACCAAACGGAAAATGTCGATTGACTGGCGTTTGTAAGCCAGAACGACGAGTACTTTTACATTGTGTTTACTGTACCATCCTATACCGTCCAGAACGGTTACACCGCGGTGTGTCTCTTTCGTAATACGGTCGGCTATTTTTTCATACTCTTTGGAGAAGATAAAGAATTGCACGGACTGGCGGGCACTGTTCACAATATAGTCTAATACGAAACCGATAACAAACAAAGTTACAAAACCAAATATCACGCGTCTCCAGTCGTGGAATACGAAGTAACAGGAACTGATAATAATCACATCGCAAAGCATCACCATACGTCCCAGTGTGACGTCTTTATACTTATGTATGATAGCGGCGATGATATCCGTTCCTCCCGTGCTTCCGTTGCAATTGAATACGACTCCAAGACCTGCACCGCACATCACGGCACCTATCATACAAGCCATGAAGTCCTGTCCCGGTCCCAGTATAAGTGGTGGTGTATTGTCTGGACCATTTACAAGCATTTGGAAAAACCATAAAAAGAATGTCAGCCCGAAGATGGCAAACGTAGTTTTAATACTGAATTTAGGACCCAGTATTTTAATGGCAAATGTCATTAAGACAGCATTGATGATGAAGTATGACCATTGGATAGGAAACCCCGTGGCGTAATAGATAATTGCACCGATACCCGTAGTTCCTCCTGTCGTTATCTGATAAGGAATCAGAAACAACGCCCATCCCAAGGCATAACTGATAAGACCGACAGTGATGAAGATATAGTCCCGTAACTCTCTCATCATTTCGGCTTTGGTTGGTTTTGTAATTTGCATATTAATCAGTTACAAGATATTAGCTACGAGCTATAAGTTACGAGCTACAAGGGAGTGAGTCAAGTTGCCTTTTCCTTCTCTACTTGTAGCTTGTACCCCGTAGCTCGTAACTAATTTATTTAATAACAATGTTTACGATCTTCTTCGGAACGACAATTACCTTCACTACTGATTTGCCTTCCATCCATTTAGCTGAACGTTCATCTGCCAATACGGTGCTTTGAATGACTTCTGATGTTTCGTCAGCAGGGAATTCCATATTGAAGCGTGCCTTGCCATTGAAAGATATGGTGTAGTTGATTGTATCTTCCACCAGGTATTCTTCGTTGTAAGTAGGCCACTTGGCATCGCAAACTGAATCTGTATGGCCCAGTGTATCCCACAACTCTTCACATACGTGCGGAGCGAAAGGAGCCAATACGATAATCAGTTGATTCAATATCTCTTTCTTGCTGCATTTCAGGCTGAATAACTCGTTTACACAAATCATGAAAGCACTGACGGAAGTATTGTAAGAGAACTGTTCAATATCACTCGTTACTTTCTTAATCAGTTTATGCAAAGATTTCAGTTCTTCCTTGGTTGCAGGCTCATCCGTCACCATATAGTTTCCGTTACGGTCGTAGAACAGTGACCAGAACTTTTTGATGAAGCGGTACACACCGTCGATACCGTTCGTATCCCAAGGCTTGGATTGCTCTACCGGACCGAGGAACATCTCGTACATACGCAATGTATCCGCACCGTATTTCTCAACAATCATATCGGGATTAACGACGTTGAACATGGATTTACTCATCTTCTCCACAGCCCAGCCGCAGATGTATTTACCATCTTCCAGGATAAATTCAGCGTTGGCAAATTCAGGACGCCATGCCTTGAAAGCTTCGAGATCCAGAATATCATTGGATACGATATTTACATCCACATGGAGTGGAGTGGTGTCGTATTGATTCTTCAGATTCAGAGAAACGAACTTGTTGCTGTCTTTGATACGGTAAACAAAGTTACTCCGTCCCTGTATCATACCTTGGTTCACCAATTTCCGGAACGGTTCTTCTACGATAGACACTCCTACGTCGTACAGAAATTTATTCCAGAAACGTGAATAAATCAAGTGCCCTGTAGCATGTTCCGTACCACCTACATAAAGGTCGACGCTTTTCCAGTATTCATCTATTTTCTTATCAACCAATGCTTTGTTGTTGTGCGGGTCCATATAACGCAGATAATATGCGCTGGAACCTGCAAAGCCCGGCATGGTATTCAGTTCAAGAGGGAATACAGTAACGTTATCTATTTTTTCATTCTCTACCACACATTTGTTTACGGTGTCCCAAGCCCATTTGGTAGCATGTCCCAACGGTGGTTCTCCGGTTTCGGTAGGAAGGAATTTGGCAACTTCCGGCAATTCAAGCGGCAGACAGCTTTCATCGATCATATAAGGCATTCCATCCTTGTAGTAAACCGGGAACGGTTCACCCCAGTAGCGCTGGCGGGAGAAGATAGCGTCACGAAGACGATAATTCACTTTTACGCGTCCCAGATTATGTTCTTTTACATAGCTCTTGGTCTTTTCGATAGCTTCTTTAATGGTCAGTCCGTTCAATGTAAGATCACAATAAGGAGTTACATCAGGTCTCGGAGAGTTGCAAACGATACCTTCTTTGGCATCAAAGCTTTCTTCACTGACATCACAACCTTCTACCAACGGACGGATTTCCAATCCGAAATGTTTGGCGAAAGCATAGTCACGACTATCGTGTGCAGGTACAGCCATGATGGCACCTGTACCATAACCGGCAAGTACATAGTCACTAATCCAGATGGGCACTGCCTCACCAGTGAAAGGATTAATGGCATAACTTCCGGAGAATACACCCGTCACGCTGCGGTCAGCGATGCGATCGCGTTCAGTACGTTTCTTTGTACGTTCCAGATAAGCGTTAACTTCGTCCTTTTGCTCAGGAGTAGTCAGCTGGGCTACCAATTCGCTTTCCGGTGCCAACACCATGAAAGTAACACCGAACATCGTATCTGCACGAGTCGTGAAGATAGTAAATTCCAGATCGCTGTCTTTTACCTTGAATTGTACTTCGGCACCTTCGCTACGGCCGATCCAGTTCCTTTGAGTTTCTTTCAGAGAATCTGTCCAGTCGATGGTATCCAGACCGTCCAGCAGGCGTTGTGCATAAGCAGAAACGCGAAGACACCATTGACGCATCTTCTTCTGAACTACGGGGAAACCTCCACGTTCGGATACACCGTCTATCACTTCATCGTTGGCCAGAACCGTACCCAATTGGGCACACCAGTTTACCATCGTTTCACCCAGATAGGCGATGCGATAGTTCATCAGGATTTCCTGTTTCTCTTTCTCGCTCTTGGCTTTCCATTCTTCGGCAGTGAAGCTGAGTTCTTCGCCACAAGCCACATTCATACCGTTGGTACCTACTTGCTCGAAAGCCTGTATCAGCTCTTCGATAGGGCGGGCCTGTTGTTCATCATTGCAATAATAGCTGTTGAACATCTTCTGGAATGCCCATTGCGTCCAATGATAATATTCCGGTTCGCACGTACGTATTTCGCGGCTCCAGTCGAAACAGAAACCTATCTTATCCAACTGCTCACGGTAACGGTCGATATTGTTGATCGTAGTAATTGCAGGATGTTGTCCCGTTTGTATAGCATATTGTTCGGCGGGAAGTCCGTAAGCATCATATCCCATGGGATTTAGTACATTGAAGCCCTGCAGTCGTTTGTAACGGGCATAAATGTCCGAAGCAATGTATCCCAGCGGGTGTCCTACGTGTAGGCCCGCACCGGAGGGGTAGGGGAACATGTTTAGTACATAGTACTTCTGCTTCGTCTCATCTTCCTTCACTTGGTAGGTTTTCTCTTCCACCCACCTTTTCTGCCACTTCTTTTCAATCTCCCTGAAATTGTACTCCATAATGGTTTTCTTTCGTTATTTTATGGTTGATACTTAGTTATATACTTTATTAAACGGTGCAAATTTACGGGTTTATTTTCAGATTCATAGCTTAGTACAATAAAAAAGTATTTGTCTGTACCATACCAGGGATACACTTGCTCCGTACCAAAGCCGTACTTTCTCCGTGTAGAAGTACTTTTGACCGGAGAATGTACGGAGCAAGTACGGTTCGGATACGTTTCAGACAGGTAGCGGAACATTTGAAAATATATATTTTTTCCTGTTTAATGATAAAGTAGCAGAAAAGGTAGAAAAAATATAAATAAATACTTGACAAAGTAATTTTTATTGCTTATATTTGTGAAGTGCTTATTAAAACTAATTCAAGTAATGTAATACAAAAAATGGCTAAGTTAATTCAATAGGATTTTACACAAAAGTGTTTTTAGGATATTTCAAGGGATGAAGTCTGAGAAGATTACATCCCTTTTTGTTTATTTTTCTGCCAGATTGCTAAAAAGCACTCTAATCATGTTGTTAATAAACGTGGGTAAAGTTTTTAAAAAACGTCACCCTTATTTATTAAAAACGTTTCCGGTGTCTATTAAATCCCTTGTTTTATTGTACAAAAAGTAGAAATAGTATATCTTTGCCTCCAATTTATCGGGAACGTATGAATGAGAAGAAAAATTACACCTATCATCTGATAGCTATCTTCACCGTAGGAGTGTGGGGATTAACTTTTATCTCCACCAAAGTTTTAATAGCCAATGGACTTTCTCCGAAAGAAATCTTTCTGCTTCGTTTTCTGATTGCTTATATTGGTATCTGGTTTATATCTCCCCGCAAGCTGTTTGCAAATAACTGGAAAGATGAACTTTGGTTGTTATTGGGTGGTATTACAGGCGGTTCTGTCTATTTTCTGACGGAGAATATGGCTTTAGGCATTACATTGGCTACCAATGTGGCGTTTATTGTTTGTACGGCTCCGTTGCTCACCACTATCTTTTCACTGATGATTTATAAGAAGGAAAAGGCTACCCGTACTTTGATAGGCGGTTCACTGATGGCATTGGTGGGAGTGGCAATGGTGGTTTATAATGGTAGTTTTGTTTTGAAAATCTCTCCGTTGGGCGATTTTCTTACTTTGCTTGCCGCTCTTTCCTGGGCATTTTATAGTTTGATAATGAAGAAGATGACAGGGAGGTATAATACAATCTTCATTACCCGCAAGATATTCTTTTATGGGATATTGACCATACTTCCTGTTTTTCTGTTCCAGCCTTGGCAGGCAGATCTTTCTTTGCTTATGGAGCCTTCTGTCCTGTTGAACCTGTTATTCTTGGGCGTGCTTGCTTCATTGGTTTGCTTTGCGGTATGGAATGTGGTGCTGAAAAATCTCGGTACGGTGCGTGCTTCCAATTATATTTATCTCAATCCGTTGTTCACTTTGGTAGGATCGGCTGTCCTGTTGGATGAACATCTGACGATCATTGCGCTGATTGGTGCAGGCTGCATTATGGGTGGGGTATATATTGCAGGAAGAAAATAATCGATGGATTATTTTCAGCAAACAACATAATTTCTTCCGCTTGCGTGCTGTGTTCTGCCGTCAGGTTCCAGGAATTATCTTTCTTGTTCCATTTATAGCTTTGGTAACTCGTACCCATTGCGTTTATCTGGTAAACAGCTTTGGCTTTTACATCGGCATAAGCGTTCGTTTTGCTGTTCCATGCTACATATTCCACGTTTATATCCGTTCCGTCATAAGAGAAATTCAGGCAATATTGCTTTTCGAAACGTTGGTTTTCCTTATTCCATTTCAATACCTCTTTGGCTGATACTCGTCCTTCGGCATTGTACGCATAGTTATACTGCAAATGATTATGCAGATACTTCCGGTTCTCTACTTTAAATACGGTTTCCGTCTTTACGAGACCTTCGTTCATTTCCGTGTTATAGGCGAAATCCTTTACATTGTTCCCGCTTACTGCGTTTACTACTGATGTCAATGCGAATACTACTGATACTACTAAAGCTTTCATAATGATTTTATTTTTTAAGTTATACATTTTTGTTTCATTCGATGTTGCAAAGATAGGGCAAGGGTGCGGGATGGAATGTTATCGCAATGTTATCATTAGGTTAACACAGAAATTCCGGTGATTGTATTAACTGCAAATATGGCTTTGTATCTTACCAAATCCGTACCCGGGGGAAGGTGCTGAAATGATAGGATAATAGGCTTTTTTCATAATTTATCAGATGTTTCTTTTTCAAAAAGAAAGTATTTTGTATTTTTATCTTTTCCGGAAAGAAAGAAATTAAATAAACTGTCTTTATGAAGAGGAAGAAATAAATGCGGGTGAATATACGATTCGTGTTCTTCCTGTATGGAAATGGATGCTGAAAACGCTATCTTTGTCCCCAAAATAATGATAAGATGAAGCTCCGTTCCCTTTACATCCTTTCTATTGTTGGACTGTTTCTCGTTGTAGTGATACAATTGGGAGGGATGATGTATGCCTATGACAGTTATAAGAAAGAAGCCAAACGTACACTGGACGAATGTTTCCGGCAGGCTTTTATAGAGACGGTAGATAATCAAATCAACAACCTGCCCTTTCCCGACTATACCATTCCTTTCTATTCGTACATACCTAAAGATGAGAATAGACCTATGGATAATGAAGTTTTTCTGGGATATCAACAGGCCGCTTCTTTCCTGCAAGATGTTTATCAGGTGACGATACCTCTGGATGAGATGGAAAGGACGTTGGAAAAGAAACTGAAATGGAAGAATATAGACCGGACCGTGTGGATTGATGCGGCTGAAGACCATAGCCAGTATTCTGCCTACAGGCGTTTCAAGACAGTGGTCTCCGATACTGCATGGCTAAATGAAAAGAAAGGGGAAGCTATAGAAGCGGCTATTATCGCCCCTTTCCTTCCGCTTGTAAAAGATGTATTCTTCTTGTTTCTTCCTACTTTGTTGCTGACCGCTTTTCTTATTTATAGTTGGGCGCAACAGATGAAGTATATCATCAGCCAACGGCGGGGCATTGAAGAACAACGTTCTGCCTTCTATACTTTGGCGGAGAAAATGAGACAGCCGATAGGTGAAGTGCGTAGCCGGATTCCCGAACAACGGTGGGAAGAGATAGAAACATCGGGTAAGCATATTCTGGATATGACGGAAGAAACACTCTCCGCTGCCAAAGAAGAAGAATGGAAAAGGCAGGCGCATAAGCAGCACTCTTTCAAGATATTCTTTATAATCAGTCTGCTGGCCAGCTGTTTGTTGATGGTGGCCTGGTTCGTTTATTTGTATCGTACGGCTGCCCGTGAGACGGTTTATCAGGTGAATGACTGTTTTGAGGCTGCTTTTTATGATGAAGTGATGTATAACCGTTATCCTTTGTTCCGCTCGCAACTCGGAGAAAACAGAGAATCTGAAGAACGGATAAAAAGGAGCGAGTCGCCTTTTGCCGAAGAGCAAAGAGAATATTTAAAAGGAAAAGAGGCAGAGTATACTATAAATATATTGTATGTGGTGCATACGCACAATACGATTGATCAAAATTACCGTCTTCGTGCAGCTTTGATTATGCAGAAACACTTGGAAGGAGTAGAGATGAATTTCCAGTATCTGGATTCTGCCTTTGCCGGATATCTCAGCCGGTTGGGAATGAAATCACGCAGTGGAATCCGTCAGTTCCGCTATCCTTCGGACAGTACGGTTGCACAGGTAGGATATACTTCTGTGAAGTACGGTGACTATACTTCCCGGTTTATACCGTTGAAGGAAGACAGTACGCTTTGCGTGCAGGGAGTTGTGAAGAACCCTTATCGTTATGTGGCGACTTCTATCTGGTATCTTTTGTTGCCCCTATGGATTACATTCCTGGTGATGCTCGATTGTATCTTCGGTCAGGTGAAAGTGCTTCGGATGCAACATCGCCTGGAGCAGTTTCAGAAAGACTTTACTTACGCTATGATTCATGATATGAAGTCTCCGTTGAACTCCATACTGATGGCGGCACATGTGCTGGCAGGGGGGAAACTGGCGGATAAGCCTGAAAAAGAAGAGAAATACCGACGGGTGATGACGGAAGAAAGCGAGCATCTACTGGCTTTATCGAACAGGGTATTGATGCTGACACAATTGGACGAAGGGCATTTGGAGTTGCATAAGGAAGAAGTCGCCCTGCGCCCCTTGCTCGATGATCTGGTTGCGAAGATTTCTCTGAAAGCCGGTAAGAGGGTGGAATTCAATACGGTTTATCATCGCTGTGAGACGGTCTATGCGGATGCTTTCTGCCTGCGTGAAGTGCTGGGAAACTTATTGGACAATGCGATCAAGTATTCTTGTGAAGAGGTGAAAATAGATATAATCTGTGAGTCGGAGAGGGGAGTCTGCAAAATTAAAGTATGCGATAACGGGTTGGGTATCTCCTTGAAAGACCAGTCGCGTATCTTCAATCGCTTTGAACGCTCTGCGGCGGCAGCACGCAGTAGTAAAGGGGGAGCCACAGGCTTTGGCTTAGGTTTGAACTATGTGCAGCAAGTGATGCTGGCACATGAGGGCAGGGTAGAAGTGGAGAGTGAAGAAGGCCGTTTCAGTGAGTTTACTCTTTATTTTCCGGTACGATCCTGACATTACCATATATGGAAACGCAACTCCTGTGAACAGTCGTTGATAAATGCATCTTTGCCGAATGAACGCAGTTTCCAGAGGATGCAGATGTCGTCTATGCTACCGATAAGTAAGAATGTTCCGAATAATGTGAAATAATAGCTCCCTGTTGCCATGCCGTACAAAAGCGGAAGGATGCCTAACAACAGAATAGGTAAGAAGCAAGTTGTGCGATATTGCCACATTCTGATGGGTTCGTTGCAGTGGCAGAAGCGTATGCCTCCCTTATGCTTTACGAAAGAGATAGACCGGAAACCTTTGGACGAAAAGATTCCGAAGAAAAGTGCATGAAGCAATAGATTTACTCCAAAACCTGCCAGAGCGCACAACCAGAATATCAGCAATGATACATGAGCCATATTTTCTCCATGTATCCATCGGAATAAGAGCAGTATGGGTACTGTAAAAAGGATTGCAGCCAGCATTCCATACTTATTGATCTTATTTCCCGAAACCATGATTTCGGTTCCTTTCTTGCTTTGTACAATTGAGATATCCGCTTTCATCATCTGTTCTTTTTATTAATTGAAGAATATATTTCCAATAGCGTGTTTCAGTCCTGTATATATAGGATTGACTACAACCATTGATACGTGAACTGCCAAAACGATTGCAATGCCTTTTGCCTGTACGATTCCTATTTTCTGAAATTTCTTCATGATTTGTTTATTATTTAAGTGATACATTGGGTTTATTTCGGTGTTGCAAAGGTAAGGCGGTGAGCAGAGAAGGAATGTTATCGCAATGTTATCTTTAGGTTAACGATTATAAGTCGGCATGCAAGTTTAGTAAGGTATAAAGAGCTAATAAAACTTGCTGGCTGAATAAATCCTTTCTGACGGGATATGAACATACTTTCCCCTCCTGATTCGCATGAATAATATAAGTTTCAAAGGTTAAGCCGCCGCATTGCCACTTTTATCTCTTTTTGTTGCGACGGTTAAGTAAAATTGTAGTAGGTACTTATTCTTTCCACCATGGAGAAAGTTGCTTTCCATCACAGGGAAACTTTCTTTCCACCATGGTGGAAAGAAAGAAACTCCACGGTGGAAAGAATAAACGTTCGGATGGAAAAGGCTAACCGTTGGAAGGGAAAAAGTATAGGAATGCCTAAGAACGGAGCTAGCTATTGCATTTAATTCATTTTTTATCAAGCATGAATTAGATTATTATCCCTGTTTTGCCTGTTATTCTATCGGGCCATTCCCCTTATCATTGAAAATATCCCCTTGCCTCTTCTCTGCCTGATGATAATAATCAGTTGAAAAACATAGGTTTATAGTGAAAATGTTACTTTCTATTTGTCCCCCCTGTTTCTTTCCTGTTTTATGTCTATCTTCTTATTTTTGTTCCGTTCTCGTAAGTAGATACGATATAACTATTATTAATCTATATCAGAAAGTAAAATTATGGAAAACCAGGGAATACTTCTTTATATCGGAATAGCCCTTATCATCTTATTGGTACTTTGGTATATCTGGACTGCCAATAATCTGATTGCAAAACGGAATCGGGTAAAGCAATGCCGTAGCGGCATTTGTGTGGCATTGAAGCAGCGGAACGATATGATACCGAATTTGGTAGCTGCCGTAAAGTCCTATATGGGGCATGAGAATGAGACGCTAACCCGTATCGCAGAACTTCGCTTACGAACTTTTCAGCCTTCACAGGAGACTGAAAAGATAAGAACCGGTAATGAGCTTTCTTCTTTAATCTCCAAACTTCAATTATCCGTAGAAGATTACCCGGAACTGAAGGCAAGCGAGCAGTTCACCCGACTGCAAAGGAGCATTGAAGATATGGAATTACAACTGCAAGCCATACGCCGCACCTATAATGCTGCGGTCACCGACTATAATAACTCCATTGAGATGTTTCCCTCTTCCATCGTAGCCGGCCGGCAGAATCATCATCAGGAAGAACTGATTGATATTCCCGAACAGGAACAGCGGAATGTGGATGTCAGTGCACTTTTAAAGTAGTAGACGTAATATGGAATCAATTGACTTCAGAAGCCTTTCCGAAAGGCTTCGTACCGAACTTTCCCGTGTATATTTCTGGCAGAAGATTGTTCGTATTCTGAGCATCATAGTCTATCTCTTTGTGTTTTGCTGGATGATGTTCGTCCTGTTTGGGGGCTATCTTGTTGGATATATCGGCTTAGAGAACTACAGTGTGGTTACGCAATACATTTTCCCGGTCTTTATGGGATTTATTGTGCTGAACTTCGCATTCAGCCGCTCTCTTATGAAATTCCAAGGGCAGGAAAATGATATCATGCGCAGCATTATGTCTGCTATGTTTCCATCCGTTCTTTTCTCCTTCTCTTCGCAACTGGACCAGCGTATATTATCCGGTAGCAGGCTCTTTAATTCTTCTTTCTCCGATCCGGCACTGGCGGCTACCACCTATGCTTATCTGGAAGTGCCGTGGGGAGATCGTACCCTTTATATAGTCGATATAGGGGTTTCCTATGGACTGATGAATAAGTTGGAACTGAATTCTGTAACAGGCTATTTGGTGATGCTTTACCGCTATGTACTCCGTCCGCTGTTCGCCTCCAGGTACGAAAGTAGTGCGCATAACTTCCGCGGGATGTTTGGCTGGTGCCGTCTGGAGCGTAGTTTTAAGGGCAGCACGATTATCCTGCCCGACCATTTGGAACAAAAGGCCGGCTATCTGGCAAAGAATATCCAGGGCTTGAAGAGACGCTATAATGCCCGCTTCGTTCATCTGGAAGACCCGGATTTCGAAAAGTATTTCGTGGTTTATGCCGATGATGAAGTAACCGCCCGTATGATACTGACACCGGCGGTCATGCGCCGGATTACCCGTCTGCGCGAAACATTCGGGCACGATATGATGCTCTCTTTCAACAAAGGTACTTTTTATTATGCAGGAGTGATGCCCGACGGTTTCCTCTGCCTTCGCAAGCGGGCACTGGACAATGAACATCTGCTTGAAGAGATATACAATGATATAAACCTTGCCTGTCAGGTGACAGATATTCTTTAAAACCATATTATAACATGAAACAAACACTTACATTTATTCCTCCCGTAGTGGACTCCACGCAAAGTTCCATTCATACGGAGGCTTACGAAAAGAGCGTGGACTTGTATAACCAAGGCGAGTACCTGCAAGCTTTCCACAGTTTGCTGGATTACCTGAATGCGGACTTCCGGACGAAGTATGGTAATGCGGATGGTACTGAATTTCATATTCCCCACGGTTCTATCCTGGTGCATATTTCTGTAAAAGACGGATTTTACCGTATCAGTGCCGACTTCCTGAACTTGCCCGAGAAAGGGCGTGTAGCCATGCTTCGACAGATTGCAGACCTGAATCTGAACAAGTTGCTGTTGCCTCGCTTTGTGAAGGACAACGATAAGTTGAGAATGGAGTACACGTGTTCTCTCTCGCAGAGCCATCCCCATAAGATGTACTTCGTGTTACAGAATATCTGCCACATCGGCGATAAATATGATGACGAGTTCTGTACGAAGTTCGGTGCTACACGGTGCTATGAGCCGCAGGTCACCTCTTATCCGCAGCAAGAGATAGACCGCATTTATGAAGGTTTGCAAATCTTGGGCCGCGAAACACTGGAAGCTGTGAAAGAGTATGATGCCGACCGGAAATATGGCTACTCCTGGAATGTGCTCGATACAACTTTCTATCAGATTTCCTACTTTGCCCGTCCGCAAGGCCAGTTATTGAATGATCTTGATAAAGCGGTGGACGATATGGATGCCGAACTGCCTACTGCCGAGGTGGTAGCGAAAGGAAAGGCTTTTCTTGAGAAATTGCTCGCCATGCCTAAGGAGGAACTGGCGGCTGATCTTTATTTCGTAGATACATTGGTGTCTACCAAGCGCCGTTCGTCTCTGAAGAATATGCAGGAAAACTTTATAAGTGTCTATAAAGAAGCTACTGAAGCCATTCAGACGGAAAACTATGAGCGGAGTGCGGTACGTCTGCTCTATATTTTCTATGAAGCTTACTTCTATAATGATGTGCAGGATGACATTAACGTAATTCTTTCGCATGCGCTTGAAAAAGCAAGCGGCAAGTCGATGGAGGATGCATCTGAAATCCTTTACAATGCGATGGATAAAATAATGGAAGGTGACCTGGAACCGGATGAAGATGACCTGGAAGAGATATCGGCAGAAGCCATCGAACAAATGCAGGGTATGGCAGCATCTCTGCAAGAGGAAATCATGAAGGCGCAGGCCGATATGCAGGCTGCCATGATGAGGGGAGATATGGCCGAGTATATGCGTCTGGCGCAGGAACTTCAACAGAAGATGATGCAACAGGCACTTGGCGGACAACAATAACAGATTAAAAACAATGAATCAATGGAACAGAACAATATATATCAGTTGGTTTTCAAAGTAACCCATGCAGGTGGATCAGGCAGCTGTTTCTATCTGAAAGACTATGATCTTTTTGTGACGAACTACCATGTGGTGAAAGGCTTTCATGCAGTGGCGGTACATGATAATGACCGGAATCCTTATCTGGCTAAGGTGGTACTGGTGAACCCTTCATTGGACATAGCCCTGCTGTCCGTAGACGGTGATTTCTCGGCTCTGCCTTCCCTGAATCTGGCAGGAGATAATTCCTTGTCCATCGGTGGAAAGGTTTGTGTGGCCGGTTATCCTTATGGCATGCCTTTTACGGTGACCGAAGGCTCTGTGTCTTCGCCCAAACAGCTGGTGGATGGAAAGTACTATATACAGACTGATGCGGCAGTGAATCCCGGTAACTCCGGCGGTCCTATCTTCAATGAAAAGAACGAAGTGGTAGGTGTAACGGTGAGTAAGCTGAGTAATGCCGACAATATGGGTTTCGGCATCCGTGTGGAAGCATTACGGAAGCTGCTTGAATTTGTGGAGGCTGTGGACCGTACAGCTTTTCAGGTGCAGTGCGACAGTTGTGACGAGCTGATATCGGAAGAGGAAGAATTCTGCCCTTCATGCGGTGAAAAGCTGCCCGAGGGTATCTTTGAAGAACGTGAACCGTCTTCATTGAGTACCTTCTGCGAACGTGCCATCCGTGAGATGGGAGTTAATCCGATCCTTGCGCGTGACGGTTATGACTCCTGGACATTCCATAAAGGCAGTTCCGAAGTGCGTATCTTTGTTTATGAAAATACTTATCTGTTTGCTGTTTCTCCTATCAATCTGTTACCAAAGAAAGAGGTGGAAAGGGTGCTCGATTATATCCTGGGTGAAGATTTCAGTCCTTACAAACTGGGTATTGAAGGACGCCAGATCTACATAGCATATCGTGTACATCTGTCTGACATTACGGATGCATCGGAAGATGAAATCCTGACTAATCTGGTGAATCTGGCATTGAAAGCCGATGAGATGGATAATATGATGGTAGAAGAGTTTGGTTGCGAATTCTCTGAATATTCTAAACACGAAGACTGACTTTAAGTAATAATTGCAAAACGCGGCTGCCTATAAAGATTATCGATTATCTTTTGGCAGCCGCGTTTTTTCATTGGAAACTGTAAGAGAGAATTCTTGTTAGAGTAATTATCTGTTTGCCAGCAAAGCGTTGTTCCAATTTGTTGCATTGTGTTCTGTTACCAGATTCCAGGAGTTGTTTTTCTCATTCCAGTTGTAAGCCATGTAGTTCATGCCATTCTCGTTCATCTGATAAACGGCTTTGGATTTCACATTCGTGTAGTCACCGTCTTTGCTGTTCCATGCTACATATTCCACGCCTACTTCATTATCGGTGTAGCTGAAGTTGAGGCAATACTGTTTTTCGAAGCGGCTGTTGTCCTGGTTCCATTTCAGGATTTCCTTTGCTGATACACGTCCTTTTTCATCATGTGTGTAGTTGTATTGCAGGTGGCGTTCCAGGTACTTGCCTTCTTTTATTTTATAGACTGTCTGGGTTTCTACCCCGTTTTCCTGTTTCTCACTGTTGTAGGCGAAGTCTTTTACATTGTTACCACTTACTGCGTTTACTACTGATGTCAATGCGAATACTACTGATAATACTAAAGCTTTCATAATGATTTTATTTTTTAAGTTATACATTTCGTTACTTTTGATGTTGCAAAGATAGGGCAGGGGCATGAGGATGAATGTTATCGTAATGTTATCATTAGGTTAACGACACTTTTACGACTCTGGAGAACTCTCTTGTTTTTTTAGAGTTGTATGTATTTTTGTATTCCTCTTTTAATCAGTAAGATGCTGATTTCCGTTCGTTTCTTTTCCTCATGCCTTGCCATTGGCTGGAAAGAACGCATTCTCGTCCGATATAAAAAGTAGTGCATTACTTCGTGATCCATAGTTATTTGCTATTTTTGCAGGCGAATATAAACGGATAAGATGAAATTACGTACTGTCATCTCTCTTTCACTGGTGAGTCTGATTGCTATTGTGTTGATACAGTTGGGCGGAATGCTTTATGCTTTTCATGCACAGATGCAGGAAGCGGAGAAATCACTGAACAAGTGCTTCTGGATGTCTTTCACGGAGACAGTGGATAATCTGGTGAACAACCTTCCTTATCCTGATAATTCAATAGCTATCATAGCGTATGCACCCAATCCTAAATACAAGCGGATAGATGGGGATGAAAGGAATAAGCGCACTTCCCAACAGGCGGCACAGGCTTTGCAACGGGTGTATGGAATAAAAGAAATTCCGTTGGCCACCATAGATAGCGTGTTGCACAATAAGTTGCGGAAGTTAGACATGGATGGGACGCTGACCGTGGAGCGCATTAATGTAAATACAAATGAGGTGCTGGCAACTACCAATCCTCAGGTAAGTAACCGTAACTTTGCCGCTGTTACTTCCGAAACAGCTTTCACCTTTAAATCCCGTGGGGAGGCTGTCCGTGCCATTCTTTCTTTCCCTGCCAAGGAGATGGAGAAGAGACTTCTGTTACTGTCATTCATTACATGGCTATTGCTGGGTACGGCTGTCTATGCCTTGATTGTACAGATGAAGTCGGTATTCCGCCAACGGCATGACTTGCAGAAACAACAACAGGACTTCTATACGTTGGCCGAAGAAATGAAACATCCCGTCAGCCGGATGAAGAACTTGATAACCACAGAAAACTGGCAAGAGATAGAGGCACAAAGCAACGTACTCTTTGAGAGAACCAATGCTACTCTGACACATGCCAAAGCAGAAATCCGGCAAAGAAGTACGGGCAGGCCTATTTCTCTTAAAGCAATTTCTATGGTCAGCTTGGCGGGAGTATTCCTGTTGCTGGCTGTCTGGTCGGGATATTTGTATTACACGACCTCTCAAAAGATACGGTATCAGGCGGAGGAGCAATTGGAAGAGGCTTTCTACCGGGAGGCAGACTTACATAGATATCCGCTTTTCACTAAGGCTAACCCTGATTTTAATTGGGATAGCTCGCCGGGAGAATTTCTCCCTTATCCGCTGCGTATGATGGACGAGCTTTATAAGGTATATCTGGAGAAAGGTTATCGCTACCGGATACAGTTGCTTACCATTCGGCATCTTTACAATAAGTTTGATGAAGGCTTCCGTATGAAGATGGCTTATGATATACAGGATACGATCAGTCTGCGTAGCCGTGTGCCTATTCCGTTTTCCTTGCAGTTTGCCGACAGTGTGTTCAGAAAACAGCTTTTGGAAACAGGTTTTCCGGATAGGGCGGATATCCATTGGATCAGATATCCGTCCCGGGAGTTGATACTTTATACAGGTAGTCCGGCTGTTGACTTCGGGGATATCACTACCCGGTTGTTTCCGTTGGATAAGGATAGTACGAGCTGCATCTTTGCTGTGGTTCGTTCACCACAACGTACTATAATGAGTGCCACTTGGTATATGCAGGTGCCGCTGCTTATTGCTTTCCTTTTCGTATCTCTCTGTGTTTTCTTTCAGATACGTATGTTGCGGGTACAGCGTCGGTTGGAACAGTTTCAGAAGGACTTTACTTACTCCATGATACATGATATGAAGTCACCGTTGCAGTCTGTTATGATGGGAGCGCATATCCTGGCAGGTGGTAAGTTGGCGGATAAGCCGGAGAAGCTGGTCCGCTACAGGCAAGTGATGGGAGATGAGTGCGAACATCTGCTGACACTTTCCAATCGTGTAGTAATGCTGACAGAGATAGACCGTGGAGAACTGGAACTACATAAAGAAGAAATTGCCCTAAGACCGTTGCTGCGGGATATAGCGGAAAAGTATCAGTTGAAAGCGGTGAAGACGGTTCATTTTGATATCGATTGTGAAGAAGGATGTAGTGTTTATGCGGATGCTTTCTGTCTGCGTGAGATACTTTCCAATCTGGTGGACAATGCTGTCAAGTACTCTAATGAAGAGGTTCTGATTATTCTTTCAGGTAAAAAGACAGAGGATGAAACCATTGTTAGAGTGCATGATAACGGTATTGGTATTCCTTTGAGCGAACAGCATAAGATATTCAATAAGTTCGAGAGGATTGCTTCCGGCAGTCGTAAGACGGGTGCATCAGGTTTCGGGTTAGGATTGAATTATGTGTTGCAGGTGGTGAGTGCCCACGGCGGTATGGTGAAGGTAGAAAGTATGGAAGGGAGTTACAGTGAATTTACGCTACAATTCCCCTTGCGTTAAAAAAGCCTGCTGGCAAAGATGAAATGTGCTCAACTATTTGTTATTCAGATAGGCTTTTACTATTTTTGTATACAGAGTCCGTAAAAAACAAAGGAGGTAGATTATGACACGCAGGGTTGGCATATCTTGGCTCCCAATTCGTTGGGGATTATTTTTTCTGTTCATTTCTGGTTTGCAGTTGCTTTCTGCACAGGAAGATGGTGCACGTTTCACTCTTGATAGCATGTTGATAAAGCCGAAAGCTGCATTTCAGCTTCCATCCGTCAACCTGCTTCCCGAAAAGACTGTATATCCTTTGATTAATCCTATACAGTTAGGTGATTTACCTTCTTTCTCCTTGAAAGAGGAACTCCGTATCCCCTATCATATAAATCCTTCTCCACTATTCCGGGGCGATTATAGCACAGGAGGTGTATTAAGGCAATTTCCTCATGGAGCGGTATTCGGTTCCGGGAGCCAGACCAGTCTTCCGGGCATCGGGCGTTTCAATAATGCTTCCTTAGGATATCAGCATATCTTTAACGATCGGCTATCGTTGCAACTTCGTGCCAATGCCATGAAGATAAATATGTCTCATATCACCGGGCAAGCCTTCAGTACTGCGGGCAGGCTGACTTATCGTGCTTCCGACCGGGTTGCCTTCAATGTCTTCGGTTCGTATGATATCGGTAATTCTTACGGGATGAGCACTAATAGTTATGGTGCTACGATATCTCTTGATATGTCCGAGCGTTTTGGTATGGAGGTCGGTGCCCAGCGCTATTACGATGCCATGCGTGGAGGTTGGCAGACGGTTCCCGTTGTGATACCCTATTATCGCTTCGAGAAGTTTAAGCTGGGGTTGGATGTAGGTGGAATAATATACGAGATTCTGCGTAGCGCGGTGTTTGATAATCGTGGCGGCGGTGACTTTGGTGGCGGCCCTACGATTAGGCCGCCAAAGTTCTCATTTCCGATAAAATAGAAGAAGTAGATATTTACTTCAGGTAATCGTTTATATTCAGTAGTTTGTATTCGGGAGAACATTCAAACAGATAGTTCAGGATGTTCATGTGCGCTGCGCCGAAAATAACCAGTATCCGTTTGCCGGCGGTATCGGGAATCCGCTGGATATTCCTGAGTATCCTTAGATTCCGGTTGAACCATCTTCCGGATTCAAAGTCTGTTCCGGTATAATCGCCTTTGACGGATTCATACTTGAAATGCTTGATAAGATAGTTTCCTAAATCTTTCTTGATATGTACCGGATCGTTGAGATGTATCAGTTGTGCAAGTATCCCTTGCTGCTTGAATATGGGTTCATCTTCATAGTACAAAGCAGAGTCGGGAGAGTTTGAGAAGCTTTCTTCAAAAGCCAGATATTCATTACTTTCATCATCATCCAGCAGTTTCTCTATGTGGGTAGTGTGTGCTCCCCAAGCATCTGCACAGTATATCTTGGCATTGCACATTCGGGCTATTCTGAAACCTAACTGCTGAATTTCATTTCTGTTCAGCTCATGCTTGCCGGTAAGGTATGAGTTATAGAGAGAGTCTATCTCTGACTGTTTGTATAAAGGCCATTCAATGACAATGGCATCCGGTTTGAATTGTGCCAGTTTCTTGGATATTAACTCTATCTCTTTTTGATATTGAGGAGATAGTACATCTATCTGGTCTTCTTCGGATATTTGTTGCACATCCAGATTGGGAAATTCGAAGTGGAAGACTCCCAACGTAAGGACTTCTGCCTGTTGGGCATATCCTTTTGTGAAGAGCATGCTTGCGGTAATCAGAATAAGAATGATTTTATTCATCGTAATTACTTTTAGTTTGGTGCCCAAAAGTAATGATTCTTTTTGGCATGACCATACGATCCTGATTTTTGATGTTGTAAAGACAGGGTAGGAGCAATAAGAATGAATGATATCGCAATGTTATCTTCGGGTTAACGAATAATTTATTACTTTTGTGGCATACAACCGGAAGTTAATACAATTCATATCAAAGACATGGATACAATAAAGTTATTGTTAGTTGAGGACGATCCCAGCCTGCGTTACATCGTTCAGAGCGGATTGGAAGATATCATAGAGGGCTATGAGGTGTTGGCAGCTGCCAATGGTGAAGAAGGATTGGCAATGTGGAGGGAGCATCGTCCCGATGTCATTCTTTCGGATATAGAAATGCCCATCATGGATGGTTATGAGATGGTGAAGCGTATCCGTGAGGTGGATAAAGAGACGCCTATAATCTTTTCTTCCGGTTTGGTTTCTCCCAAAAATGTATTGAAAGGCTATGAGTTGGGAGCCAACAATTATATCAAGAAACCTTTCATTCCCGAAGAACTGGATGCCCATATTCATGCTTTGTTGAAACTCTCCAAAGGTGAAAAGAGTAAGGACGAAAGCGAATGTTACAAGATTGGAAAGGAATATGTGCTTGATGCTACGCACGCCATATTGAAACATTCATCCGGTGAAAACAAAACATTGACCGCCCGTGAAGCAGGACTGTTGCAAATGCTTTGTGAGAACAGAGGGGATGTAGTACGTCGTGAAGCCATTCTTGATAAGTTCTGGAATACGGAAGATGATTATTTTGCTTCCCGCAGCCTGGATGTATTCGTCACAAAACTTCGTAAGTTGATAGCTGAAGATTCATCAGTCAGCATTAAAACGGTGAAAGGTGTGGGGCTGATGCTGGAAGAATGAAACATTAGTAATTAAGAATGTAAATACCGGGATAATGAGATATAAATTTCATTATCCCGTTTTTTTTGGAATACAAGTTATAAAGGAAGTTGCTTTTCTTGCAGATGAATCGGAGAAAATATCTGATTCCTGAAAAAGATGTTATCCGGTTCGGGAAAGTGAATCAGATAGTAGTAATTATAAAAATATGGGGACAAGCAAGAAAGTATATGTCTGGTAGCAGGTAATGTTGCTCCTTCATTGGTTCTTTATGAAAAGCTATTGATGGAATCAGTTCCTTTATGCAAATGTCCCCTTATTTGTCTATCCTTTCTATCGAGTTATTATTTGAAAAACAGTTGTTTAGTTTGTGGGTTGTCCCCTTCATTTATCCCCCACGATTGTTTCATTATTTACAGGTTACTTTTTACTTTTGTTTTCATACGATAACCAGGAAAGATGGAACTATTATTAATCATTATAAAAAGTAATATTTATGGAAAATCAAACAAAACTCTACCCAAGCTATATGGGTGAATTCTATGCAGCAAACCCGGTGAAATTTGAAAAAAGAAAGAACAATGTTAAGCCGATGCTTTATTATGGATTGGCTGTAGTCGCTGTTATTATTGTTATTTTTCCTGGTTTTATCCCTGTAGCGGGTTGGTTGGTTCGGACGGTCGGAGTAATTGCTGTATTAATATGCCTGCTTGCAGCGTATTTGAGCAATTTCGATTATTATAATAGCGAGAGTGGGGGTAAGATCAAAGAGGTGGGTTTGAAGAAGTTCAAGCGCGATGAAACCGATATAAACAGAATCCTGGAAGCGTTTCTCAGAAAAGACTTTGAGTATTTGGCAGAGTTGCCCGGAGCATACAGCGCACCGGTTCAGATTCATGTGGAAGAGGATAAATTAGGGCAGGAGATGTATTGCTTACTGACTTCTTACGATTCTGACAGCAATATTATCGGTCTGACCAATGTCCTGACCTTATCAGGAAACGATTATCTCGATCATGCGGATGTAATTAGGCAGATGCTTAAAGATGCGGAAAACGATTGATACGCAGAAAAAAGTGGCGCTATGGAAAATCATAGTGCCTGTTTTCGTCTTTCTTTTCCTTCTACATTGCAGGGTGTGGCATACGGAAGAAGAGATGTTGATGCATACCGCATTTTCTTCCGGTGGTTATTTAGGGCTGAACCAGAAGATTGTTGCTGTGCTTATGGCGATAACGATGTGCAGTTGGATGGCGTATACCCGTAAGAGAAGTACAGGGAAATGGTATCATTGGAGAAACTTTGTCTATGCTTTTATGTGTGGAGCTGCCGTAGTAGGGTTGTGTACCAATATACTGGTGGTTTTTCTGTTCTGGCTGAACAGTTGCTTTACTTCCGGGGTACAGACCCGTGAGTATATAATTGTCAATATCGCTCCCCACGACCGGACGCGTAAGAGTCACAATCCACGTTCTGCTGCATGGTTACTGAATACATTTTCTTACGGGGAGATATTTATACAAGGTGACCGTTACACTCGCATCTACTTGCCCATTGACTCTGCATATCGGCTCAGTGGTGAACGAGGCATCTATCTTAAAATAGAGTTGGAGGACGGCTGGCTGGGATGGGGAGTAATACGGAAGATTAACTTGGTGACTGCAACAAAAGTGTCGGAAAAAGTAGAAGTTCGTTTTCCTGAAGATGAGCAGGCACAGGCGTCTGATTCTTGTTTGCACGAAAATAGTGAAAAAGCTTTTAAGTATACATGGAGGGATATTCATATCTTTGCCAAACTGAGGAATATTAATTTATCAGATACTACCCACGTCAGTGTAAATCAGTATATAGACGGGCAAAAAGGTATTCCGGTATGGGAGATTGATATACGCGATTCCATTCAGCCGGATATGGCCAGAGTGATATTGATTCATGGAGAGACTGGAGAAGTGATGATGGATTCGTACGAATAACACGATATTGAAGATGAGATTGAAGAGTTTGATAGGAATAATCCTGTGGGGCGGTATGTTGGTTTCTTGTGGACCTGATAATCGCGTGGTCTTGGCGGAGAAGCTGATGGCGGAAAAGGAGACAGACAGTGCCATAGTAGTGATGAATGAGATTAAAGAACCGTTGCATAACTTATCGAAACGCGATTATGCACTTTATGCCTTACTGATGTCCGAGGCTGTCCACAGGAAGCAACAGTTGAATGCAACTACAGATACCCTGCTGCTACCTGCAATTAAATATTTCAGCCAATCGGGCGATTCTCTTTATGCCGAACGGGCTCTTTACTGCAAAGCACATCTGGACAGACGGCTTAACCGGATGAGCGATGCCATGCAATCTTTTCTGAAAGCTCTGCTTTTCCTGCAAAATAGTGGTAATCATGAGCAGCTCTACCGGGTGAATACCTGGTTGGGAGTTGTCTGCCTGAATCAGGAAGAATATTCCGGCAAGGTGCGTTATTCCAAAGAAGCCTTGAAAGCGGCTTTGGATTTGGGAAATATGTTCTATAAGAATATGGCCTTGTGCGATATTTCTACCGGATATTTGTTTCTGAATCAATTGGATAGCGCCCTTTATTATGCTCAGGCGGCCTATGAGGCGGCTTTAGCCGATTCTGTTCCTCGGCAGCTTCCTTTCATCTATACAAATCTGGGTAGTATCTATTCCCAGCAAGGAGAGCCTGCCAAAGCACTGGATTATATAAATAAATCAATAGCTCTTCGTCCGGCTAAGGATACTGTGAGAATTCTTTCGCTCTATGGGGCAAAGTTGGAGTTGTTTGGGAAACTGGGACAATATGATTCGGCATATCACTATTTTCAGAAAGTTATCTCCAGCCCAAATCCTTCTTCGGTGGCTGACGCCTATAATAATATGGCGAAAATATATCATAAGATGGGCCGTGCTTCAGATGCCTATCCTATGCTACAGCGCTTCATTGAGTTGTCCGATACCATACGCAAGTATCGTCATACTGAGGAAGCCATTGCATTGCAAGAGCTTTATAAACACGAACAGCTTTCGGTAGAAAACCTGTATTGGCGTACCCGGGCTGCGGAAAGGCAGCGTAATGTGTATTGGATGACTACAATCTCTCTGTTGCTGGTTTGGGTGGCAAGTGCGGTATATTTCATCTATCGCCGTAACCGCAACCATCTGATGGCGCAGCAGCATCAGCTTGTAAAAAAGGAAAAAGAATTGGCGCAGCAACGTGAGATCACTTCCGAAAACCTCCGGCGCATGGTGGAGCTGGAGCAGAAGGAAGCTAAGCTGAAAGAAACTTTTTTCAGGAGACTCAGCCAGAAGGTGGTGCAGGAAATTGAAAGAGGGGGAAATGTGATTCTTTCCGATGAAGACTGGGACGATATTGTGCAGAATGCCGACATCATCTTCAATAACTTCACGAAACGCCTGCAACAGACCTATCCGAGTCTGAATAAAGATGATTTGCGTTATTGTTGTATGGTGAAAATGCAATTATCCCAGTCGGGCATGGCGCAGGTGATGCATTTGGAGCGGGATTCTGTGAAGAAACGTCTGAAACGTATCCGTATGGAGAAGATGGGGGCGGATAGTGGTGTTACGTTGGAAGAACTGCTGTATAACTTTTAAAGTAAAAAGACAGCCTCGTTCCCTTGTTAACTCGTCTCCTCGTCAACTAATTCAAATCCGTGCAAATAGATACCAAGTTCTTCATACTTATATAGTTTGTTTGGTTTGTTGCAAATATATGGGGATTTGAATTGCAGTATTGTATACAGATTTGTTATACCAATTTTGCGGAGATGTTTTATTTGTCCTGGGACTCAGAAGAAGGAGGATGTGTCTGTAAAAACACATCCTCCCGTCTACCTTGCTTGCAGGTATACCAGAGCTGAAGTTTTCAGGTCTAATTTAAATAGTCAAAGGTGAGTAGCAATGCAATTGCGTTGCGTTTGCGACTTTTCGGCCGTCCGGCTTCCACATGGCCCGATTTGACTCACCTTTGAGTATTTTATTTTTTATATATTGATGCTAATTTGCTGCCAAAAGGATACAAAAAAAGCGTGGAACGTCACACTTTCAAATGTTCTAGAAGGAACTACCAATCCCAACAACACAAATGAAAGGAACGCCCACGCCTATAGAGACGCAGGCGTTCAGTCATTTTTCACGTGTTGTATGTTATGCCAAAGGCACAACGAAAATTGGTAGTTTTCTAGAACGCAAAAAAGCTGAACGCTTCGATATTTTATTTCAAAGAACAGAAGGGATACCCCTTGCCGATTAACAGCAGCACAAATATAGTAAATTCTTGAATTAAAAAGCTTCTTACTCTTTTATTTTTCCTATAAAGCTTTCTTTTTTTACTTTCAAGAGGATGTCAAAAGTCTCCGTAACCCCAGTGTACAACAGTTTCCTTTCAGGTATTCTATTGATTTATCCAAAAGAAAAACTGGCTCTTGAGGCTGATGCCATTACATCCATTTGATAGGATGCCCCAATGCCCGTTTTATCGCTTCCATCTCGGCACTGTGCCACATTTCATGCTTGAAGCACCAGGCAAGGGCTTCATACTTATTATTGGCAACCGGATGTTTGAAGGGAATAGGCTCTAAATCTTCTGATAAAATACGGTCGTCCAGGCGGGACAGGTTACTGATACATATCTCATGAACAGCGTCCAGTTGTTTTTTTAGCTCTGCCACAGGAATTAAATTCTTTTCGGTGGAGCGGTGCAATGTACCCATTCCATTGAAAACCTTTACGTAATCGACCATCGGAATAAGTTTGCTGACGGCTTCATTCCTCCCGGTGATGCAGGTAATGGCATGAAAGTTCTGACTGATAATCAGATGTCCGATTTGCCATGCGAAGTTGGAGTCAGTGCCTTCGGGGATGGTGTACCACTGGTTTTCCGGAATTTCTGATACTAAACGATTCACAAAATTCCGCGATTCAATAATCTGTTCTTTTAAAAAATCAATCTTGCTCATAATTAGTTTATTTAAGTTATACATAGTAGTTAGTGAGCAAGCTTTCCATTCTGTGACAGCTCAGGGAATAAATTTTTCCCAGTAGTTCTTTCTTGGAAGTTCCTTTTCGAGCCGTTGGTAAACGTCGACGAGGCGGATAATCTTCTTGATGGCGGTATATTCTTTCTCCAGATTGAGCGAGGTGACTTGCTTGCATATCCGATATTTGCAGGTCCCCTGCGGGTTGTATAGCGGACAGGTGTCATTCATGAAGTGAGTAATCTTGCGGATGGAACGGGAGGAAATCTGACGGACGCTCTCTTCCGTTATGCCCATGATTTCACTGATTTGCTTATACGGCAGGTTGAGGTTTATTTTGAATATGAATATCAGCCGGGCATCGTTCGTCAGGCAATGGTTCTGGGCTGTCAGACACCAGTCGCAGCATGCTTTTATCCATTCCTGTTCATCCCGGTCCTGTCCGTTATAATCAATGGCAGGAAGTTCGCGGAATTCTCTCAACTCATTCATTGTGGCTATTCTTTCGTTCCGGGCATATCGCAGTATGGTGCGTTTGCATAGGGTGTATATCCATGTCGATAACCCGGATTCCCCGTTGAACGAGTCTATGCTTTTGATGATTTCGTACCAGACTTCCTGAGCCGCTTCTTTAGCGATTTCCTTGTTTTGTATCATGCGGTGTGCTATGGAAGATACCATGACACCATATTGTTCTACGATTTCCTTTAAGTCAGGTTGCATATTCTAAGGTATTGAGTTTGCGAATGTAGCTAATTTGTTTTATCCTGTTCTTCTTGCGCTTTTTATTCTTGTTCTGTTCGCTTTTGTGCGGACACTTGTCCGTTTATGAACACTCTCTGAAAATGAATAGTTATTGATAATCAATGCTTTATTGTTTTGGCACGGCAATTGACTATATATTGTCGAAGGCGGTTGACAAAGACTTCCCTTCAAAAACCAAGAAGTAATAACAATAAAAAAATAACGATTATGAAAACGAACTTAATTTCTAAAGCAGTGGTAATGATGGTAGTAGTAATGGCAAGCGTAATGAACTTCTCTGCAAGTGCAAGCAATCCTACCCAGTACGTAAAGAACGAAGAGATGACCGGTGAGTTGATGACCGCGAAGACTATCTTTAAGAACGAAGACGGTCGCCTGTTCCGCCACCTCCGTTACACGTATACTTACGATAACGAAAACCGCGTAGCCAGCAAGGAAGCTTCCAAGTGGGACAGCGTAAAAGAAGCCTGGGTTCCTTACTTCAAAATGAATGTAGAATACAATAACAATGAAATTGCAGTAAACTACGCCCGTTGGAACTCTAAGAGCAATGCTTACGACAGCAACATCCAAAAGAGTGTTTACGAATTGAACGATGCTGACGCAACTTTGATGCTGGCAAGTACAAAATAAAAATAGTAGTTTTCTTTAGAAATGGGCTATTGGAATATGTGAGATTTCCTAATAGCCTATTTCCTTTTTGTAGTAAATGCCTATAAAATTTATGCTATTTCTTGTTGTCATAATGGACAAACCCGATTGGTTTACATTTATTTTTTTGCGCAATCTGTTTTTGTTTGTCTGCCAATTGTGATAAGGCTAAATAAATATCATCAAGTTCTTTTCGAGTATCTTCGCTGAGGTCATTGATAGCAGCAATTGTATCTTCGTTTCCGTCTTCCAAGACTTTCATGCGCTGCTTTAGTTCTTCTATTTCCTTTGTAGTATTATTGGTGGAAGAAAGATATTGTCGCACAGAAACGAAAGCACGCATAATATTTCTATTTACTTCAATAGCAGTAGAAGAATGTAATACACTGCTTAACATTGCTACGCCTAATTCTGTAAAAGCAAAGGGCAGATATTTAATATTGCTACCTCTTCCTTTGGGAGATGTGTCAAAACTAAGGCACATCTCCTTTTTTTATATTTAAATGTTTTTTTTCTCTATGCGACTCTTTTTTCACTAATTTGGTAATACGCGGCTATATTCCTCGTATATTGCGTCATAATTGTTCTGATAAGAATACATATAATGCGTGCAGTCCCTCCCTTTCCTGCTTTTAGTAGTTTAGCACACATTTTTTTGATATTAAAAGCTATAGCAAAGAAAGCAAAGTCCATCGTAACCTTGTCTTCTCCTTTATGTCTGAACCGGCGGTATGCCATGTTGTATTTCATTTGTCCAAACACAGCTTCCGGTTCTATACACCTCCTGCCTCTATGCTTGATACCTTCCTCTGAGAGCAATTTTTCCCGTGCCTGCCGTTTGTATTGGTTTAACCGGTGATTGACTTCTATAATACGATTTCCCTGGGCTTTAAAGCAACTGCCACGCAAAGGACAACCCTCGCAATTTTGTGCTTTATAACGTGCACTTTCGGTGATGTATCCGCTTGCAGTTTTGTCACGTCTGGTCCCTATACGGTTCATGCGCTGCCCCATAGGGCAAACGTAATAATCCTCTTCTGTATTGTAATGGAGACTTTCCGCATGGAACGGATTGGGAGTATAACGGGGACGCTGTTCTTTATGGAAGAAGTTATACTTGACAAAGGCTTCTATCCCGTTCTCCTGCATGAACCGGTAATTTTCTTCTGAGCCGTAACCGGAGTCTGCCACCCCGACAGCGGGTAAGCGGTTATAGCGATGTTGGAAGGAGTGGAAGAAAGGAATGAGCGTCAGTGTATCGGTAGGGTTGGGAAACAGTCGGAAGTCTATGAGAAATTGTTTTTCAGTACCTATTTGCAAATTATATCCGGGCTTGGTCTGCCCGTTCTTCATGGCGTCTTCTTTCATACGCATGAATGTGGCATCAGGATCAGTCTTGGAATAGGAATTACGTTCTCCAAGAGTGTCAAGATGATTGTCGTATTCCATCAGCTTGTCACGATACCCTTCAAGTTCCTTGAGCTGTTTCTTCTTTTCGCGCAGGGCTTTCTTTTGTTCCTTATCCTTTGTCGCAGGCTGGTGTTCTAGGACTTCTTTAAGTTCATCCACTATGTCAGAGAGCATGGCGGGAGTGAATTGGGCGGGTGTGTCTTTTACGGAGTTCTCTTGTGCAATGGCTTCGTCCACCTGTTCCAGAAGGATACGAATCTTGTCCAGCAACTTCGTGCGGTGCTTTTCAACACTCTTGCGCCAGACAAAAGTATATTTGTTGGCTTTGGATTCAATCTTAGTGCCGTCGATATACTCCACCTCAAGACTGATGAAACCTTTGTCGGCAAGGACAAGAACTAACTGGGTGAATACATTATTTATCTCCTCCTTTACACGGTTACGAAAACGATTGATGGTGATAAAATCCGGATGCTCATTACCGGCAAGCCAGATATAATGAATGTCACGCAAGAGAAGCTTCTCTATTTTACGGCACGAATAGATATTATTCATGTAGGCGTAGATAATTACCTTAAGCATCATTTTAGGATGATAAGGACAGCGGCCGGTTTCTTTATAAAGTTTATTGAAACCTTCAAGATGGAGAGTATCAACAACTGTGTTAACTATGCGAACCGGGTCGTTCGACGCAATGTTTTCATCAATTCTTTGAGGAAAAAGAACGGTTTGGTTGGGAATGTAAGGACGAAAATGTAACTTTGCCATAACGAAATACTTTATGCCTAAAGATACAAAAACTTTGGGGAATAGCAAAGCCCGGGCTTGCGAAAGTCTGGGCTTTGTGCATAAAAAAGGTTGTGCCAGAGTTTTGACACATTTACAAGTTCTTCTCTTGTGACTTCGAACATGAAATCTTCTCCTTCAAAACGTTCCATATTGCGCTTAACCGAGCGTTTTAGTTGAGCTGTTTCAACTCCATAAAGTTGAGCCAGATCAAAGTCAAACATTATCTTTTGACCTCTGAACTCATATATTTTATTTTGAATAACTTGTAATTCCATTATTATAGTAGTTTCAAGCAAAGGTAGAGGAATTTTTACTTTAAACAAAGGTTTTCTCATTTTCTTGTTTGTTTCCTGTAGCGTTCGCTTTTGTGCGGACACTTGTCCGTTTACGAACACTCTCTGAAAATATATAATCGTTGATAATCAGTGTTTTATTGTTTTGGCACGGCAATTGACTATATATAGTCGAAGGCGGTTGACAAAGACTTCCTTTCAAAAATCAAGAAGTAATAACGATAAAAAAATAACGATTATGAAAACGAACTTAATTTCTAAAGCAGTGGTAATGATGGTAGTGGTAATGGCAAGCGTAATGAATTTCTCTGCAAGTGCAAGCAATCCTACCCAGTATGTAAAGAATGAAGAGATGACCGGTGAACTAATGACCGCGAAGACCATCTTCAAGAACGAAGACGGTCACTTGTTCCGCCACCTCCGTTACACGTATACTTACGATAACGAAAACCGCGTAATCAGCAAGGAAGCTTCCAAGTGGGACAGCGTAAAAGAAGCCTGGGTTCCTTACTTCAAAATGAATGTAGAGTACAGTAACAATGAAATTGCAGTAAACTACGCCCGTTGGAATTCTAAGAGCAATGCTTACGACAGCAACATCCAAAAGAGCGTTTACGCATTGAACGATGCTGACGCAACTTTGATGCTGGCAAGTACAAAATAAAAGTATAGGCACTATCGGGAGCCGGATACAGAGAACGCATTTCTCTGGTATCCGGCTTTTTTGTTGTCAGGTCGCCGGGGTATCCGCTCAGGTTTCGCACCTGCATGTCCCAATATTGTTGGGAGGAGCAGAAGACAAATGCACGGCTATATGTGGCTGAAGCTTTGCTTTCTTGATGGGCAGGGGCTTTTCATAGGTTGTATCAGTAGATTCTGCCTGTATTTCTGCCTCGCCCTCCGGTACTTCGGCTATTGAAATCGGTAGACAAATGCTATTGGCCACACTGTCTCCATCGGCATTGCGAAAACTGAGATAGGCAACCAGTTCATCATCCTGCCAACTATCCGGGAGAGGGAGTTCTGCATGCTTGCCGGAACGTAATGCGGCCCCGGTGTCGTAGACAGCCATTTCTTTATCTTTGTTGTACACCAACAGCATGGCTATATCGGTGTCCTCCGCATTTCCCGTACCACTGTTATTCTGCCAGTTGAAACTCATTTTATCCCTCTCTTGCATGGCTGTACCTTCGAATACGGGCATTAGCGTTCCCATAGACACCAGCGCCCGGTTGAAGTCAATCGTGATGTCTCTTCCGCTACCTGTCACGGCTCTTTTCAGCGTGTAGGACATGGCGGCGTTGAATGCGGATTTATCTTGCGTAAACTCTTTATAACCCATGCGTATGAAAGGTTTCATCGTTTTCAGGAAGTTGAATGCCGTGGCAAACTTGCCCCGTTGCTCTTGTTGCCGGGGGGTGCGCGGATTGCTGACTTTGGCGGCGCGTGCACGGATATAGTAGTTTGATTTCCAGCGAAAACCGACTATCGGTCCCACTTTGCCGGAGAAACCTCCGAGAATGCCTTGGTTGATAATTCCCATACTATCGTGTTTTTAATTACTTGTTTTTCTGATTGCGCAAATATATGGAAAAAGATTCTCATCCATCCGGTCCATGTGATTTTTGCGTTAATTTGCGTCGTTTTGCGTAGATAATTATTTTGCCTTTTCCGATGGGTTCTGTTTTGTCCGCATTATACCCGGGATGCACTTGCTCCGTACCAAGGCCGTGGTTTCTTCGCTCAGAGGTACCTGTGAGTGGAGAAGGTACGGAGCAAGTGCATCCCGGATATAGCCCGGATAAGGTTTTTTTTAGCTATAAATTGGTAATGATGAAACGTGAACGAAAGTTTCTGTAACATTGCTTTTCTTCTTTAAGTGTATGAATCCCTACTTTTGTAATTGAGAAACAGCTACTAAAAATGGAGCGGGAAGAATGATGAAAATAAAATGCAAAAAGATACTATGGGTAAGACTGCTTATGTATTCGTTGGTTATGGGAATCGGAATCTTTCTGGTTCGTCAAAAATGGAATGAGCAAGCACGTGTCATATTTAAAACAGCATTATTGCAGGAGTTGCAAAAAAGAGATACTCTCTCAATTTCCTATATAAGCAATTGGAAAGCCACGCCTGCTTTAGAAGAGGTAAATCCCGGGACAGTAGAGATTGAATTGGATTCAGGCAAAAGAAAATATGAAATCCCATGTTTTAAATTTGAGAATAGCCTTGTGAAAGGAGGTATACAGCGCGGACTTCTTACTGCACTCTTGGATGAATCTCCCTTAGATGCGGACTCATTGCATGGAACCTGGAACAAGTTGTTGAAAGAATCTGATATATTTCTGAAAACCCATACCCGTATTACTGTTTTTGATTTTCAGGAGCAGCCCTCTTCTGCTTTTTCCAAAAACGTGCAGAAGTTCTCCCGGACTGACAGCCTTTTTTCTTATTATATGGGATATCGTTGTGAGGTGGAAGCTACCGGTTATGCTTCTTGCGAGTGGTGGTGGCTGTTTAGTGACTGGCGTTTGCTTGCCATAGGAGGTGTTTGTGCAGGTATTGAATTGTTATTTTTCATTTTTGGAAAAGTATATTGCTATAGAAAGAATAGGCAGATTGAGGAAGTCGAACAAGAAGGTCTCCCCGTTATAGTGATGGCGGCAGAGCAATCACCTGTTTATCAGTTGGAGGAGCATACTTTTTTTTATGTGGAGCGAATGGAATTGATAAAACAGGAGCAAGTAGTAAAGCTTACTCCCCAAACGGCAATTTTATTGGAAATGTTTCTTCAGGCAGAAGGATGCACTCTTTCTACGTTGCTAATTAGTGGGACTTTATGGCCGGATGGTAGCGGAACCCAGGAAAGAATACATACGCTTATCCGTCGTTTACGAAAAATACTCGGTGAGTTGACATCCCTTCAGATAAAATTCAAAAAGGATGCCTATCATCTGATAATCCCCCATTTCATCGGAAAAAATGCTTTGACTAATGACTAAAAACACGGATCGTATATGGCTGACAAATTCTGGGAGAAACTGACAAATTCTGATAAATGAGGCTTTGTCAGTGTTTGTCAGTCAGATTTATTGGAACGGATTTTCTTGATTGCTACTTTCGTCTCCGAAACAGATATGATTTAAATATCTAATACTAATTTTAATATTGTATGAAAAGAAAATCTTGGATACTTGGTGTGCTGTTTGTGTTAATTGCTCTGGTTTCCTATATGGCTAAGCCGGAGAAGGCGCAAAATGATTTATTCTTAATGAATATAGAGGCTTTAGCTGCTGGCGAGGATTATGTGCCAATACAATGTATAGGTACAGGAACAGTAGACTGTCCTTTAGGCGGAAAGACAAAGTTTGTCATGATTGGTTACAGCCTTGAAGTACCTTATTAACATATTGTTTCTGTTTTCCTTTCTTGCATGTACTTCTGTACCCGTGCATAAGGGAATACCGTATACGGATTTTCCGGAAACGGAAAATCTGATTGCATGTATTTTGCCTATGGATACAGCCGTATTTCGTTTTCCTTTCCGGATAAAGATGCAAGGAGATACTGTAGCAATAATGGATCTGCATGGTATGGATCATTTTATTCATTTGTTCCACTATCCTGATCTTTCTTACATTACTTCTTTAGGTAAGCGTGGAGATTCGCCAGAGGAGATGCTTTCTGTTGAAAATATCCGATGGAATGGAAATTCGTTGTGGGTATTGGATGCAAATGGTTTAAAATTAACTCGGTTTGGTTTGGCTTTATCCAATGACTCATTACTTCGTGAAGAGGCAGTGAGCTTGGATAAGGAGATACTTCGAGGGCTGGATTTTGTGATTTATGATGACTCTACTTTTATCATTCCTGATTATTCAGGAGAAAGTCGTTTTTGCTGGGTGGATCGAAAGGGTAGGTTATTGCATAAAATGGGGATTATTCCCACTACGAATGAGGAGGCTTTAAAACATGCTCGCCCGGCATTGGCGCAGGCATGGCGCAGTTTCATTGATTATAATCCTCGTAATGGGATTCTGGCTGCCGTTACTCAATTAGGAGAAGTACTCGAAATTTATAATTTGAAAGATAGTACCCATATAGTTCGTGTTGGTTTGCATGGTGAACCGGAATTTAAAGTTGCGGAAGGCTATGGCATACCTACCGGAATTATGGGATTTAGTGATATACAGGTGACGGATACTGCTATTTATGCCGTTTTTCAAGGGGATACTTTTGAAGAGATTTCGCGGAAAATGCAGAAAGGTGATATGACGGATGGTGGGAGGTATATATATGTATTTAGTCTGAGCGGTGAACCTATAAAGAAATATGTGCTGGATCATTATGTGTATGGTATATCGGTAGATGAATTGAATGGAATAATTGTTACTACGGATGTGAATAGTGATGAACCGGTGGTGAAATATGCAGTGGATTGATTATTTCACAATAATTCGTTAAAAAAACACCGAAGTATTGTAATTATTTCTGGAATAAATAATATCATTCATTTTTCCAAAGATATGTATTTGAAGTAATATTTAGAGTTTGCAAGGCATTATGGGTAATATATATTTGTTTAATTGATAACCACTAAAATATATGTCGAGTTGTTATATTTGTTTTGTATTAATATACAAGCGTCAAGACCAGATTCTGGTGCATGCAAAGTTTGTTATAAAATCATATGATAATAGGCTGATTTCTCCTTGGGAATCATAATTGGAATAATGAGTGGTTTTATTTTTCTGATATACTGATTTTCGAGGATATGAAGAAGCATGTATATGAGATAATTGATTGAATAATAAAAGTTTAACTAGCTGAATTAGCAAGTGATTTTAATTACTGATTCGCATTAAATATAAAAGAAGGGAGGGCAATATGGGACCATAAGCAGTAACTAGCATGATATCTTTTTTGTGTAAAATATATGATTGTATTTGTTGAAAGAAGACTTATGGATTTTAGAAAGTTGGAGAAATATTTATATGTAGTTTTGATAGTTTCATTTTTGGGAACACTGATATCTGCTTGTGTGAATAAAAAGGAACAATATGTCAAGCAATGGTATGGTAAGACTATTCAATTCCCAGATTCAATGACTTTTAAACGACATGCTCGTGATAAATGTTTTTTTGATTACCGAGGAGGGCGATATAAAGTTTTAATTCTTCTGGGAAATGTAGAATGTATCAGTTGTAGATTAAAAATAGATGATTGGCAGAGGTTTATTCAAGATGTAGATACAACAGTTTTAGGTGTAAATTATATATTTATAATGAATCCTGTCTATCAGAGAGAGTTATATACAATCTTGAAATTACATGAATTTTCAATACCTGTTTGTGTGGATAATAATGAAGATATTAGATTACTGAATAATATGCCATTAAATACTTCTCATGTTTTCTTACTTGATCAGCAGAATCGTATAATCTGTGTTGGAAATCCGATAACAAATAGACACATAAGGGAGTTGTATAAAAAATATTTATTAAATGAATAGGAATATGAAAACGAAATTTTTATTAATAGGAGTAATTGTTGTTTCTGCAATATTTATCTCGTCGCATAAGGAAAATAAAAATATTGACTTATTGTTGGAGAATATTGACGCTTATGCTGGTTCTGATGAGCATGGGGACATAGATGAGACATTAGTTCCATATAGTAAATTGGGTGAAAAAACGATTTATTGTATACTTGATGGAAAAATGTTATCAACTAAGATTCCGTGCTGTAAGCCTGATCCAAGTAAATTTAGTGGTTGTGCTAAGGGGTTAGATAATTGTTAAAATTGTGTTGTGGAGAATTAAGTAGGGATATTGTTAATCCTAACTTAGCTCTCCACGATTAATTTTGCAAATAAAATTGTATTATGAGAAATGTATCAATTAAGATTTTATTATTTATTGGAGCATTAACTATATTAAGTTGCTCTTCTAGGAATAATCACTTAGAACATAATAATTTTATCCAGATAGATTTATCTTGTCGAAAAAGTCAATTTCCTCTATCTTCTTTTATATATGATATATATGCTATTAAATTAGAACTTCCGACCCCTTATTTTTTTGGAGTAATTACAGATGTCCTGTTTACAGATTCAACACTTTTTGTAGTGGATAAGAAGCAAGGTAATGTGTTCCGTTTTAAGAAAGATGGTACTTTTTTGAATAGAATTGGAAACAGAGGGGGAGGTCCAGGGGAGTTTCTTAGTTTATATAATTTTTTTATAGGAAATCAATATGTATTTATTAGTGACCTGAATATAAGGCAAATACATTGCTATACGCATGATGGAGAATATGTTAAATCTATTTCTTCTACATTTGAATTGGTTTATGATGATATAGCAGCTTTACCTAATGGGAAATTTTTGTGTCATGACATACAAGGGCATAAAAATGAAAGTAAAATTTGGCTTATGAATGAGAAAGGGGATAAGGAAAAGACATTATTATTTCATGAGAATAATTATCCTTATAGTTATACTGATTGGAATACTATTAGTACTACTATGGATAATAAATTGAATATATTGGATCCTATATCTGGCATTTTTTATCTTTATGATATAGAGAAAAATGAGTTAGCACAAACTTTGCATTTGGTATCTGAAGAGAAGGATTTGTCTGCTTTCAGAAATGTCGAAACACTCTCTGAAATAAAAGATAAATATGCATATCTCTCTTTTATAATAAATACTGATAATTATTTATATTCTATATGGTCTACTTCGGATAATATTGCAGTGTGTTCTCTTTACGAGAAAGGTAAAAAAAATGTGGAAGTTTTTGGAATGCCAAAAATGGATTTCCCTGATTATTCAATATGTCCTATTCCTGTATCTACAAATTTGCCAAATGCGATGGTAGCCATAATGACCGATGAATATCCTTTGGAGTATTTCCCAAAACAGTATCGAGATGGGATTTCTGAACAAGTAGCAGTGGTTTATGTGATGAAGTTTAAATAAATTAAAAGAAATGAATTAAAAGGATTAAAAATAGGTCAAATATATAAAGTCGATTTTTTATTAGAAAATACAGGAAACTTTCCATTATTTTTAAATGATATTTCAGCATCATGTGGTTGTACAATTCCAGAATACGAGCATCGCTGCGTAGCTCCTGGAAAGAAAACAAAAATTACGATAAAAATAACACCTCCCTCATTGGGATATTTCAGGAAGAAGCTGACTGTTTTTTGCAATATAAAAGAAGGAAGTATACAGTTAATTTTAAAGGGTATTGTGGAAAAGTAAAAAAAAGTAAGTTTTCTATAGTAAGTTACTCTATTTTTATTTTCCACCTAAAGAAGAAGGAGGTGTCATATGAAAACCTAAATCGCAATTGAATATTGCAAATTTTGCATTTTATTAAAAAGGTCATGTTTAGTTAATAATAAAAATTATAAATCAATTTGTTTTTATGAAGAAAAAAAATGGGGTAAGTTGTACCATTTTACTGGGCGTTGTTATTGCGGATTTTCACATGTATCAATGTCCTAAACATGAGATTGATTCTTCGCTAACACTCTTGAATATAGAAATTTTGGCATTAGCCGAAGATACAGGAACAGGAGAATGGATCAGAACAGATGGTGATTGCACATATGAAGTTCAAGGTGCAGTAGGTTCAGAAGTATCAATCTTAGGAATGAAGATTAAGGTTGGTGCTGATGGATATGCACGATACACTCAATCTGGTGGAAAAACACACTGTGAAATTGGTGGAAAAGAACAATGTACTGCTCGATATTGTGAGTCAATACGTTAATTTCTTACTATGAGAGTGTGCTAAAACTGAATAGAGGAACACTAATTACGCAAATAATAAATCAGATAAGCATTGATTATCAGAATTATAAAAGTGTTTGTGTAATTCGTGTAATTTGTGTTCTAATCTTTATTTTGACACACCTTCAATAATTATAATTGCATGAAAAAAGTAAAATATATATTTTCATTTTTTTGTTTTTTGCTAATGACTCAAGGTTGTACAACTGTAGATAAAACTGATGAAAATAGTTTGCAGAGAATTGAGTTTGATTTGAATAAACAGCATGTAAACATTCATGATGTTGGATTAATATCTGATATTGCTATCGTAAATTTAGCTAATGAGGAAGTCATTCTTGGTGAAATCAATAAGGTAATTAAAAAATATGATAGAATTTATATATTGGACAAGAATAAAACTCACTCTGTTTTCATCTATGATAATTCGGGAAATCTTATAAATTTTATATCAAATGTGGGTAATGGACCAGAAGAATATATACAATTGACGGATATTTTCACCAACTCTATGGATACTACTTTAAATTTAGTCAGTCGTATGGATAGAAAAATATTAAAATATGATTTAGAAGGTGCTAACTTTAAGCAAGTTGAATATTTGCCAAAAAATTTTAGACAGTTCTCTAAGTTGGAAGATGGTTATGTTGGTTATATGGGAAATTACATTGAAGATGGAAAGCATCCTAAAAACATATTCACTTTATCTAAAGATTTACAAATAAAAGGAGAATTTTTAGAAATAGATGAGACTTGGGATAGTAAGGTTTTGGATAATGGTAGTGTATTTTCTAATTATGAAGATAAGACTTATTTTATTCAGCCTATGGATTTTAATGTTTATTCTATAGGAACAGATATGATATCAAAAACGTATTATATTGATTTTGGTGACAAATCATGGCCTCAGGATCTGACTGAATACGGTGATGTACGAAGAGTGCTACGAGAAACCCCTGAACGCTATATTCAACGTTTTTATGATTTTCAAGAAACTGACAATTTCTTGATTATTAAACTTCTTATTAAGGGTCAGTACTGTTTGGCGCTTTATAACAAAAGTACTCAAGAAACATTTGTCGCAGATTTAACCCCTTACACTGATAAGTATTTCTTCCCATTTGGTAAGATTGTAGGAATAGATGAGAATGCTATTTATACTTCAATCGAGGCTTCCGAGATGAAGGTATTCGTAACAGGGAAAAATGAATATAATAATTTTGAGTCTCAGTATCCTGAACAGATAAAGCGGCTAAGAGAAAAACTTCCTAATATAAATGAGGAAGGAAATCCATTCTTGATTATTTACTATTTTAAAAAATGATGTTATGTTGGTTGTTTTTCTGTTATTTTGAGAATAACCAGTGATGCAGAATAAGATAACATAAATGAAATACTTATGCAGAAACATGGTATCCTATTAATAGTCTGTGCCTTTTTGATATTGGCTTCCTGTACTAAAAGTTCGGTTGGTCCTTCCTTAGAAGATATTCTATCAGCCAATCCTAAATTGCAGGTTGTTCTTGATAAATTCCAAGATGACCCCTTGAAGCATAGAGCTGCCGTTTTTCTTATCGAAAATCTGCCTTTTCACTATAGCTATGAAGGTGAAGCTTTAAATGATTACCTAAAGCTTTTTGAACTTCATGGAAAAGGTACCATGTATCCGGATAAAGTGTTGGACTCCATTAAACGTGCTTGCGGCCCTTTTCATATGGATAGATTGGAAGCGAAGAGCGATATCTATATCGATCCGGCCTATCTGATTGAGAATATAGAATGGGCTTTCAAAGTATGGCGTGAACAGCCTTGGGGGAAAAATGTCTCTTTTGACGATTTCTGTGAGTTTATCCTTCCTTACCGTGTGGGCGATGAAAGGCTGGAACCTTGGCGTGAAAGAATCTATAATAAATATAACCCATTGTTGGACGGCATTCGGGAACTTCCGGAAGCCGAAGATCCGAAGTACGTTTCTCAAGTATTGATGGATAGCTTACATAAGGCTCCGGTCTATTTTACCGAACTTTTTTCATTTGGTCCTCATTACGGTCCCAAAGTAGTGGACTGGCGCTCGGGAAGTTGTGTAAATTTCACTGATTTGCAACTGTATGTCTTCAGGGCTTTGGGCCTACCTTGCAGCGAGGAAATCATGTTGATGCGGGGAAATAAAAATGTTCCCCATTACTGGAATGCCGCCTTTGACAAAGATGGCAACTCCTATCGTTGCTCCATTTTGGACCCTACTTCCGAATTGAATAGCCCCGATAATTACTGGGACCCCAAGGGAAAGGTTTATCGCCGCACGTTCAGCGTTAACCGGGGGATGATCCTGGCTATGGGTAAGAAACCGGAAGAGAGACATCCCTCTTTTCGTTATCCCTGTTTTCGTGATGTTACTGCTATATATGCGGGGAGCAAGAACCGCACATTAACGATTGGCCCCGAAAACTTCTACAGCCCTTTAAAGAAGGGCGAACCGGTCTATCTCTGTTCTGCCAGCTTTATGGACTGGGCTCCTATCGGATGGTGTCTCTACGACAAGCAACTTGGTGCTGTCTTTGAAGATGTGGAAGGACAGGTTATCTTCCGCTTGGGAACTTATGAAAACGGCAGTATATGTCCGCAAAGCGACCCTTTCTTGCTTGATAGGGAGAGCGGTGAAGTACGATTTTTCCCTTCGGGCGGTAGGGAGGTTGAAGTTACCCTGCTCCATAAATATGAGCTTTACTTTGAACCTTTTGTCCGGCGAATGGTAGACGGTGTGTTTGAAGGTAGCAACGACCCTCACTTCAACAGGAAAGATACGCTGTTTATCATTAAGGAATTCCCCGAGCGGCTTTGGAATGTTGCACAGGTAAATAGTGCCCGGTCTTACCGTTATGTTCGTTACTATGGTCCTAAAGACAGTTATTGTAATATTTCGGAGGCTGCTTTCTATGCATCTGCTGCCGATAGTGTTCCCTTGAAAGGAAAGATTATCGGTACACCGGGGTGTAATGGATTAGACGGTTCCCATGAGTACACAAACGTGTTCGACGGAGACCCTTATACCTCCTTTGATTATGCCCGGCCTACAGGGGGCTGGTCGGGACTTGATTTGGGTGCTCCCCAACGCATTGAAAAGATTGTATTCACTCCCCGCAACCGTGATAATTTCATTCGTACGGACGATGAGTATGAACTTTTCTATTATAATAACGGTGAGTGGACATCAGCAGGCAGGGTACGTCCTCATTCCGATTCTTTGCTTTATAAGGTTCCTGAAGGTGCATTGCTCTATTTGAAAGATCACACCCGTGGAAAGGATGAACGTATATTTGAATATAAAAATGGAAAACAACAGTTCTGGTAAGAAAAAGAAGGGGGTGTCTTGGGTTGTCGATAAGCTCCTCAACCTGTTCCTGATAGCCTGTGGAGTAGTGGTGATATGGATACTGCTTCAGGTGACCAGTATCGCTACTTTCAAAATTCCTTCCGACTCAATGGAACCCGCCTTGCTTGCCGGAGATAATATCTTGGTGAATAAATGGGTGATGGGTGGACGCATTTTTAATATTTGGGATGCTCTTGAAGGGAAAAAAGTCAAGATTACCCGTCTGCCGGGATTGGGAAGGATACGGCGGAATGATGTGTTGGTTTTTAATTTTCCCTATCCTGCACAATGGGACAGTATAGGACTGAACCTGATGTCTTACTATGTAAAACGATGCGTGGCTTTGCCGGGGGATACATTTGAGATCAAGAAGGCTCACTACCGGGTGCGTGGTTGTGAAACGTCGTTGGGAAATGTGGAGTCACAGGATGCACTGATGCGTATAGTAGCAAATGGCAGGGAAAAAGATTATGGAATAGTGATGAGTGGGTATCCTTATAATGGATTGGTGAACTGGAATATCGTGTGTTTTGGTCCTCTCTATCTTCCTGCAAAAGGAGATGAGATAGAGATGAATCCTAAACATGCTGTCCTATATCGGAATGCGATAGAATGGGAACAGAAAAAGAAACTTTTCCTGCATGGTGATACGGTTTTCCTGAACGACAGTGTGATCCATACTTACCGTTTTAAAGAGAACTATTATTTCGTTGCAGGCGATAAGGTTATGAATTCTCAAGATTCCCGTTATTGGGGCTTGCTTCCGGAACCTTTTATTGTGGGTAAGGTTGTCCGGATCTGGAAGTCGGTGGATAGGGGTGCGGGTAAGGTTCGATGGGATAGGACATTTAAAAAGATAGAATGAGATGATAAAGAAAAGAGCTGGCTAATGTAAGAAGATGGGAAAAATACAAACTTATAAAATAAAGACAGCAGTAATGGTCTTACTGTTGTTTGCGGCTATATGTTCCTTACAGAGTCTTGCTTGTGCGACAACTCCCGAACTTCCTTCCGGAGAAACTGTTGGGCAATGGGTTTGGTTAGGAAAGGCTGTGTTGTTTTCTTCCGGATGCATTCTTATTGCTTCTTTCCTGCAGTTGTTCGGAAAGGCTTACAGGGAAGATGCTTTGGAGTTCCGGCATTTTTATGCTTATGTAGCGTGGAGTTTAGTTCTTTTGGGGGGTGTTGAGGCAGTGTGGGGATTGTGCCAGCTTTATGGATTTTCTGTTTCCGGTCATTCACGTTATGCACTTACAGGTTCTTTTTTCAATCCCGGTCCGTATGCGGGTTATCTGGCAATGGTGCTGCCTGTATGTCTACATTTGTATCTGCGCATTTGTGGCTGGAAGGGGATGCCTGCGCGCTATAAAATAGAAAAAGGTGCGGCTGCCGTGTCGGGTATGCTTATTCTTTGTGTATTGCCTTCTACCATGAGCCGTTCTGCTTGGGTAGCTGCGGCAATAAGCTGTGCTTGGGTGGCATATATGCATCGTGATAAACGAAAATGGAGTATATTGTGGCGTCGCTACAAGAAGCGTTATGTTTTATGGGGAGCCGGGATATTTTTAATTCTGTCGTTGGCTGCTGCGGGAATGTTCTTTTTGAAACCCGATTCAGCATTGGGCCGTCGGTTCATGTGGAAGATGACTTGCCGGGCTATTGCTGCTCATCCGTGGGGATGCCCTACCGGATTCGCTTGTGCTTATGGCGAGGCTCAGAGTTTATATTTTGCCTCGGGGAACTATGCTTCTTGGGAAGAACGTGTGGCAGGAAGTCCTGAATATGCATTTAATGAGTACCTGGAGGTTGCCCTGACGTATGGTGTCGCTATGTGTATACTGGTGCTGTTTGTAATCTTTGGTTGTCTTTGGATAGGAGTGAAGCTCCGCCGTTAT